>JAQTSY010000012.1:7945-15018 GCA_028711065.1 Minisyncoccota bacterium | reverse complement strand
ACCCTTCGCTTTCGTACTTTTGGACACGGTTTTATAGACGGGACTGTCTTTGTAATAATGGTACTTACTTATAATATACACAATAATTTGTCTTTATGCAAGGAAAAAATAATATGTCAGAAGAAATGTTAAAGAGCTTTATAGAGAAGCTAACCTTGCGGCTTAACGAAAAAACAGGATGGGGAAGAAATCAGTTATTAAGGATTATTAAAGAACTTCATTTAAAGGTGTTGTCAGAGACACTTGAAAGGATAGAAAATGAAAAGGCCCAGACAGAATTATTCAATCCGTGAAACCACAGTCAAGGCACTAAGGAAATACGCTGAAAAAACAGGTTTCTCCATGTCGCATATAGTTGATGTGGCGGTTGAGAAATACATTGCAGAGAAAGAGGCACAGAAATGAAAAAAACCACCCTTAAACCAATAGGACACGAACCCAATCCAACGCTTAATATGCTGTATAAAATCAATAGACCGCTATGGCAGCCGCCAATGATTACAGCGGGTGTTATATCGGCTATATGGTTGATTGCGTGGTCTGTAGCCATTGTTGTGCTCTGTAATTAGTAATATAACCTTTAACAAGGAGTCTTTATGGATTCGAAAGAGTTTAAAACCATCGTCCACGGTATGCGAGCAGAAGCAGCTAAGAGAATGAGAGAGAAACATCGTCCTTGGGGAAACCAGGGCAACAACACCATGCAAGGATACCGTTCCAAAAAGCATGTTTTCAGACCTAAATTAATCGCAATAATTCTGATTTCTATTACATGGTTACTAATAATCGGAATGGTGGTGCTTGCAATATGTATGTAACCTGCATTAAAACAAGGCAACGCAACAACTTATCACTTAAAAACATATTTCCCTTTTCACCAGAAACTTGCAGTCAATGCACTGCTGAATGTGAGATACGACAATGCGAAAAACAAACTATGAAAACCCGAAACATCTCAAAGCTTTCAGACTACGGGAAAAACTTATCGCAGCACTCAATTACTGGACTGCCGCAAGCGGTAAGTCCAGAACCAGAATAATCGAAGAAGCAGTTGTTTATTATATCAGAAATGAGCTGGTCAAACGGTATCCTGATAGAATACCTCAAGCGTAGAGAATCAATATGCTATCAAAAGAACAAAAAGAGGCACTTAGAAAAGCAGAGGGGAGGTATTATAATATTTCCCCCTGCTCTAAGTGTAAAACATGGGAAGATTCATTCTTTAATGGATACCTTTGGTTTAACGATAACCTAGGTTCTACTCATGCAATTAGAATTATCGAAAAGAAAACAAATGATGATGGCAAACAATAAACCCACGTGTTACTACTCCAAATCTTTAATATCACTTTCATCTATTAATATCTCAGTTTCGAAACAGATATCGGAACCCATTCCAATGTGAGAACCAAAAATACTCATCAACTTCCATAGTTGCCAAGTAGAATACCCCTGTTTATCTTCGTCTATATTAAATAGTTTTTCTATTTCATTATTTTTTCTGTAAATACTTCCTAAAATATCATATAAATGATTACGATAAACTTTTCTTCCTTTATCAGTAAGTTTGATTTTTACACTGCTATTGATATTAATTGCCTTGTACATTTTATTTCCTTTCAATGGCTATTCACCTGTTCTAAATCCATCAATCGCTCCTGCAATCTGTTTATGGTTTCTTCCAAATAAAATATTTTTCTATCCTTTTCTTCAATCAACGGCTGCAATTTATCAATGACGCTCTGAAGTTCTGCAATTTTCCCGATTGTTCTTGTTTCTATTGCATCCATTTTTATTTTCCTTGCACAACGTTCCGGCCAAGTATGACGTTGTGCTTTGACAATGTGCGGAGCGAACATACTTGGCCTGTTGGTTGACTGTTCGCAGCCGCTCCTTAGCTCCTGTCAAACGCGGAGCCAGTGCGTAGGAATGTAGTACACATACATCGACATATCAGGAAAGAACCACAACCGCCCCTTACGAACGAGCTTTTGCACGTTGCGAGGACTATCCTTCATGCCATCGTCAATTTTCGTTTCAACCTCCACACCTTCTGGCGGAAGTTCATCGTTCGTTTTAATCCACATAGCGTTTGACCTCCAATATGGTCGGCTGCGAATTGCAACCAATGTATTACAAATTTGTGAAGTTCCGCTAACCTATCACTTTTTTCCATACGGAATTTAGGCGCTGCTCCGTTACTGGTACCCAATCAGTTTTAAGCGGAACTTTACCATAGCATCCACGACGTAACTCTTTCCACAAAGCCGCCACAATTTGTGTGTTGCCCGATGCGGAACGGACAGCTACAACTTTCTGAGGTTTGCATTTTTCGACGAAACAAGTACTGCGCGAGAAGAAACAAGGATCAGGACATTCACGCATATAGCATACTTCAGATTCTTTATATCGATTTGCACATCGAAAACAACACCGTTTATGACGTTTACCAAGTTTACAAATCAAAGCAAACCTCCTATAAAATTCGTTTTGGACGTGTAGTTTCGGGCAACGTTAATAAAGGATTGCCGTGCCACACGCCGGTCGCTAACCCGACAACCATACCGTTTGGAGCGGATAGGCTCGCTTTGAGCTTGTATGGCATGGCAACCTTTATAAGTTGTGTGCTGAATGGGAATCCCTCCACAACGTAAAGCGCGTTCGGCTCCGCGAGCAATGGATACCCACGTCTGGCATTCCAGGCCGTCGCCTCTTTGCTGCCGATTCTCACGTGTAGCGCATATAATCATAAAAGGATTCCCATTTGGCATACAATGTTAGCAAATGACCGACAGTTTGCGGCCTAAGAAATTCCCATACGACTTGTTAATACATATCTCACAATCGAGGGTTTGACCTGTTTCTCTTACTTTGCAATATTCACAAATACTTGACGATTCAATAATCTTGCCGCAAATTTCGGTCTTTGTCTTGTTGTCTGACGTGGAGTGAGCAGCTACCTCTGATTTGGAGGCACATTCTTCGCACGTTGACAAGACTGCTCTTGTTGTTATACCTGGTAATGGCATTAACTTTGTAATAGGAACCAATGCTGATTTACCAGTAGATGATTCAAAAGATAACCAAAACCCATCTTCTTTTTTAAGAACTGTGATACCCATTTGTGCCTCCTGTAATATTCGTTTGCGAACGGAATGTTAGACAACGGTTACGCAATGGCCGAAGTGGTACACTCCCCAACTTGCGGCTTACCTGCTGTACCATTTTGGCCTTGGCTTGTTAGTTGACTGTTGTTAAAATTATTCCGCAATTCCTGCCGCTTTGCTTCCGCTACGACAGGGCAATAATCATAACAACAACTATGGATAATATTCATTTTATCGTTACCTGGGTGATGACAGATATTGAACTGCTCTCCTTTACAGAACTCACGAAAAAGCTGAAAACTTACATTTATAATTTTCAAAGCGGCCTCCAATTCAAAAAATTTTAACAATTGCAACTAACGGACTATCTATTGTGATATTTCCTGTATATAATATGTACACGATTCCAGTTTAATTATAGGCTCCAGACTATTTACATGAGAAACAACACACATTCCACGCTTGACACATTTTCTACAATCAGGAAATTTCATAATAGATTTGTTGGCTGTGCCCTGCTCCGTGCTACGCTCCGCTGTAGCGGCCAATTCCACAGTTTTCAGAGCGCGTATGTCTTTTGCTAATTGAATAAATGCACTTTCTGGATATGCCAAAGACTCACCACGATGTTCACGCTCTTTATTAGCCGCTAACATTCCTTCAAGTTCAATTAATAATGCTTCTGCTTCTAATTGTTGATTAGTCATTTACGCGCTCCTATAAGTTAAGACTTGGCCGCTATTGCAGCCAACGTTTTACCGCACGCCTGCATGTGTGCCGACCTTGAAACAGAACTCAATGCCCTCGCCTCGCATACAATGACCGCCAGAGGGCATACGCCAATACTCGCAACCAAGGCACATTGCAGGCTGCGGGTGTTGGTTGTCTGTGCCCGGTGACTCCTTAGCGTTCTGCCGGGCGATTATTACCACCTCACCTTCGTTCCATTCGCGCTCATACACCTTATCGAAATAATCGGCTACCGCATCCTTAACCCAAGCCTCCGTAAAGGCAAGGTTGTCATTTGACTGGATGTAAATATCAATTTTATGTTGATTCACAAAAGACCCTTTCAGCCCGGCCTATAACAACGCTCTCACCGGGCATTGCAACCAACGTTTGACAAATGGCCGAAGTACCGGCCTATAATATTTTAACTACCTACAGTGCTGCCGGGATTTTGGCCTTTGTTTGTTGGCCGATTTAACCGCGTTTCCGCAGCGTTCTCCCGGCGCTTCTTTGCCTTTGGTTCTTTGCCTTCGACATAATCACGACGCACCTGAACAAGATATGCCTTGCCTCTCTTTAATTCAGATTGTTGCCGAGAAAGTGCTGCAAATTTTCTTTTGTTTTCCCTTATCTCGCAATCAGCTTTGCAAATCTGATTCGTGAGAAAGTTGTATACTGAATCGTTATTGGTATTTATCATTTTGGTTTTCTCTTGCGCCGGGCTATAATTCCATAACGCGGTTATTTTGGCCAACGTGTATATGTTGCACCTTATTTCTGTATACAAATTCTCTTTTTGTCTATTTTACAACCACTTAGCCTTTTAGTTGGCCTGACAACAATCGGGGTCAAACGATTGTATAACTCCGCCTTTTTGTGTCCGTCAACATGAACGATCAGTGCATGGATGAACTCTGCAAATGTCATGTTCAACCTGTTGAGCCACTCGTCAACCGTTTCCATGTCTAGTTTGTACACTCGTTGAGTTGTAGTAGTCATTTCAGCTTACCTAAAATTTCTTTCGTCCAGTTTCTATTAATGTAATCTGCTGCTATAAACTCATTTACATTTGCAATTGTTTCGTCTGGTGAACGGCTTACCTGAACAGCTATTTCCTTCTCCCATGTTTTCTGTTTTCCACGTAACCGGCCTGTCGCTGTTTTCAGTTCAAGCGCCATGAGCAGGTTGTATCTATCGTCAATTTTTTTAATCAGCATGTTGTCAGGCATACCTCCGAACCTGTCAGATAGTTCCTTTACAATTTGTGGTGGTGCATTTAATTTTAGCCATGTCCAAATCCAATCAGGGATACGCAGATACCTGATATGATACGCAGCAAGCAGGTCGTCGCATTGCGTCTGTATCTGTTCTTCTGTACACTGTAACGCGGCAATGTTCTTCTTTGTGTGCCGCGCCTTGCGCCCGAAGCGTCCGGTCTGTGTTGCCTTGTCAAGCATTAAATCCACTTTTCTTTATTTGGGTGATTGCATTGATGAATTACCACACAATGTACTCCATCAGTTCCGTACCAGAAATAAGGACATTTACGCGCTCTAATTGATTCTACAACAGGGAGAACAGCATCTCCACCACCAGCAACTAATCCAGCCATGTGAAACTGTTTTAGCTCAGTCTCGCTTATTAAATAATACTGCTCCTTTATTTCTTTAGGCATTCAATTTTTCCTTATAATGCTGAATGATTTTTTCCATTTGGTTTCTATAATACACCTCGAAATCACCATCTTTTTTACGCTCCCACAATTTGTAAATTACTGCTCGTAACCTCTGCGATGCTGGTTTTGAATCGTCAGGCGCATTTTCCTTCGGTACATCCGCATCCTCAAATTCATTGGCTGCAAACATAACATATCCGGTCTGGTTTACAAATTCACCCACCAGAACCTTTTCTCCAGTACTCAATTCCTGGGTGACAAAGCCGAGCGATAACCCGCCGTCAACTTTAAATGCAACGCGGGTAAGGATTGCAGGTATCTGGAAAACTTTTTTAGCCATTCTGCTTCTCTTTCTTTTTAAGCAGGATTTTTTTTACTGTTTCGTAGTGCTTTTTCTCTATCTCACTGATAGAATAGTATAGACCACCTAGAACGCCGTTTATATATGAAAAGAACTCTTTTTCATTTGCATTTATTTCTTTGAGCAAGTCCGTTAGTTCTGTTACTTGATCTATACTCAGTAATTCTACTTCTTTTATAACCATACTAGGAGATGGTTTTTTTCGCTCTGGCAGTTGATTATTGTTTCCACTGGCAGCGTTTCCATCATCATCGTCTGCTGCAAGTCCAACCATAGCCTGTAAAGCGTATCGCCTTGCGTATGTTATTGCGCTTCCCATTCCCTGCGGATCGTTTTTTACTGGGGTTATTTTCATTGAGCCAGAAAGCCATTCACCAGAAACGTGCATAAGCATTGTTGTTACTATAGCTGACGTTGACGGCTCGGTGTCGTGCTCAACCATCTGGACATACGAAAGACCATTTTTTGAAAGCGGTTCTTTTATAGCTGTTATAACAGCGGCCAAGTCTGCGTATTTACTTTTAAAAAATGGATTATTAGAATCCTTCTTTGCATAATCCATTTCTCCCTGTGCTTTGCTCAGTGCTGAAGCAAGCTCTTTTATTGATTCTGATTTTAACATCTCAATTCCTTTCGCTTATTGGTGTCTGGCAGTTTGCAGAACACCTGTTATTTATCCATTCTGCACCGCACTCAGGACAATACGGCTCATTGTTGTAAACCACTCCACCGCAATGGCAATGGTCTGGCATCACTGAAACTTCGCTTATTTTTTTGCACTTTGAACATTTTATTTTCATGGGTTATCCTTATATAGCCCCACACCGCTGACGCTCAGGCTTTTGGAGGCGCTAATACTGGCTGCGGTTCCAGACCGATACGCCACTGTCGTCTCTCTTATGGGGCTTAACTCATTACCAACTAATACATGGTCTTCTGCCATGTTTTTCATCATGCAACTGACAACCTTTTTTGCAGCTTTGGTTTTCTTCATGCGGCTTTGCTGATTTACAAACATCTCTTCGTGGACACTTAATTTCAGGACAAATTTTTGTAGCCATATCATTTCCCCTTTGATTAATATTAATCTCTTAGCCTTTCCAACTCATCCTCGCGCTTCTTCCATGCAAGATATTTCAGAAAATCTTCTCTTACCAATGGTTCAAGCTGCTTGTCGGTGAAAATCCAATCCGGCTCTACT
>JAQTSY010000012.1:0-7845 GCA_028711065.1 Minisyncoccota bacterium | reverse complement strand
TGTATTCCAAAATTCCTCCTAGTAGGTAATGGTTATATTAAGCAAACTAGCCGCAAGCCAGTAAATCACCCTTCTCCAGTTCCCGGAAGGGACGTACATAAGCGCGGCGCAAATGTTCAGAATAATAAGTATCGTCGGGAAAATCTGCTCCTTCCTCATATTGCCACAAATCCCTTCGGCGGAGCACCAATCGTCAGGCACCACACGCACCGCTCTCCGCGCTCGATAGGCTCACCGCAGTCGATACAGCGGCGTTCTGTGTCCTCGTCCCAATCACGCTCCCCGGTTCCAGCCGGTGTTTCCTTGTGCCACGATTTACGCATTATCGGCCTCCTCCATGTAATATTTACCATCTGCATAACCATCACAATCAGCACTACATTCAGCGCACATCTCAGGCTGACAAACTACTTTTTTTGCAGGGACACAGTTACCAAAATACTGGTCACACGGAACAATGTCTTCTGAACTACACCCGCAACCATCACCAGCCAGCCCGTCGTATCCATGCTCAATCAGATAGTCGCGGACTATGTCACATGCTGTTTTTTTCATTCCGTTACCTCCCTCGGTGTTAATCCTGCCGCAATTGCAAGCTGTTGCAATGCAGCACGACGCGCAAGTTTACCAGCATCTTTGCCTATTTTTGACGCTACCACGTAGTCTTTTTGGTAATTTGGATGTGCAGCTTTCCATTCCTCATGCAACATCTTTGTTCTTTTCCCCCCGCACTCCGGACACCGTTGTCGCCGCGGATCACCGAAAAATGTTCTGGTGCAATCAGGGCAGGTGATGGCTTTTATTTGAATCCTTTTCATTTTTTAACCTCTACTTTGTCTATCCTTTCCCCAAGACCAATAACATACAAAAATTCCCGTTTACCAGTTTCCGGATAATCTGTTACCTGTTTTATTGTTGCGCTATGTTTAAATTTCAGGATTTTTTTCCCGCCGTAACCATTGCGGATATGTACCTCATCAAATTTTTTAAAAGTTTTACAGTCTTTTTCCATCAAAATGCGTGTCCAATATGGCTTTACCAATCGGTATTCAACCCGCTTGTACCCGTTGTCCATAAGGTCGAACCAGCATTTTCTAACAACAATGTGTAGTATTTTTGGCATATTAACCCCTTTTTTGTTTCACCGATTTTTTACGCGGTCTGCGTATGATAAGCCAGGATTTGTGCCAGTAAAAGTCATGATTGAGATACCATCCGGGTTTAAAGCTTTTTCCAAATTTAAGAACCTTTCCAACGTGTGCGGCCATACCAGAAACAAAAGTATCTGTATGTGCTTTGGTTTTCACCACAGAACCAACTTTGATTTTCCTTACCTTTGCGAACATAAAAACTCCTTTGGTTATATTTTCAACCGAACACACAATTGCTTAATCAGTTTTTCGTATTCCTCGGAACTACGCGCCTGTTTTTCAATACGCCGCTTTTCCTGTTCGTAAATGAGCCATTTCAATTTTGATTTTTTCATATCTTCTACCTTACCACGATTGATTTTTATTGATTATTTTTCTCAATATCAGCTTTGTCAACAATATGACTGCCGTTATAAAATTAGTCGTTAAAAAAATCTGCAACGCTATCGGTTTCTTTTTTCTCATAGTACCTACCGCTTTTCTGGTCATAGAATAAAACTGCTTTCCCTATACATCCGGTGTATCTATATTTTATTTTCTGGACATTAATCTCTGTATATTCCAAATTGTCTTTTGTTACTCGGTATACACATATCCCGTTATCGGCTTTGTTTCTCCAATGTGCAGAGCCTTCAATGTCGTATAGCTCCGGAACCGGATACTCGCCGTTTTTGTCCTTTACCATTTTTGTTGGGTGTGCAACAATCCAGAGATGAATATTATTTCGTCTCGCGAACTTCCGGCATTGCCGTAAACACTTACCAATAAATTCCGTGCTTGATATATCCTTTGGCTTACATAGTTCGATCTCATTCCACGGGTCAATTACAAGCCCGTCTATTTTTTTTGTATCAATCAATTCCTTTGACGCTTTTAAAACCAGTTCAAGAGTTATATCCTCTTCGAGTGCATCAATAAAATAAAAATGTTCTTTAATAAATTTTACATATTTGTCAATACTGTTTTTATCCATCCTCCCGGCACCCAAAAAAGGCAAACCCGAATATTTTTCAATCAGCTTGTGAAAATGCATCTCTACCGGATAATTTTCAGGAGAAAAAACAGCGAACTTCCACCCGTCACTCATTGCAATATTCATTATCAAGGCATCGACAAATTCTGATTTACCATGAGACGGCATCCCGGTAACTACCGTGAATTGTCCTTTTATCACCGAATAGTATTTATCAAAATCTTTCCAGCCGGTCGAAGTCCCGCGCAAATATCCTTTGTCGTATATCTTTTTCAGGTTATCGGTGATTTTGTCAGTATCATAGATAACAGCTTTTTTCTCAGGTTCAACAGCATGTTTCCCGTACCCTAAAGCACAAAGCGCCTTTGCCGCGGCTGAATAGTCACCGCCATGCTCAAGTATTGCATATACCGCGCTCGCCTTGTAAATATGATTGTTTTCAAATCCTGTACTGGTAGAAAAAACATAAAATCTATCAGGAACCGCCCCCCATGTTGCAGATACCCCACGTCCTATTTTCCCCGGACGCTGAAAATAAATAATATTTCCACGTTTAAACAGTTGTGTCCATCCGTGAAATTCCAGTAAGCCGACAATATCAACACGACTATTGTAGTCATCGAACGGGGTCAACCCTGTACCGGCGTTTTCTATCCCAGTGTGCGTGATATCTTTTTCTATTTTTATTTCATTGAAACTTGCCGCAGTCGATAGAATAATTTCAGCTTCTTCGTCAGTTATTTTCTGAATATTGGTAAAATCCCCGAACTCCATTGAATAACCATTGCTCGGATAACATACAAAATACCCTCCATCTCCGCGGGTCTCTATCATTGCTTTTTTTTCAGCATTGCAGGCAAGTTTCAGATTTTTGACCACTTTATCAGCACGGAAAACGACGTGATACCCTCCGGATGGCGTTTTTTCGACAACCAGTTTGGAAAGCAGGTCTGGATACTGCTCGTTTATTAATAAAAGCCACTGATTCCACCTATCCCCATTTTTTACATCAAAATCAATGCAGCACACCCCTCCGGATACTTTCCCGCATATTATAGCGCAATTCCCGGCCCATTCTCCGGCCTCTAAGCCTGCAAGGGTGGTTTGATACCCCTTCCACGCGATTGATGGCACCTTGCCCTCGCATGGAATCACAGACAGGCCACAAGAAAGGTACTGCTGGAAGATGTTCATATTTTTACTTTCCAACCTATTTGTTGCTTTTCTTGCGGCGGTATTTCAGGAAGCTGGTTCAAGAATGTTCCGAAATTTTTTAGATAAACCTTGTTTGTTTCACAGTCAACTAAGTACGCCTTGATTATTGTTGATAGTTTATCTTTTCCGTGTTTTTTTAATAAAACTGCTATTTTTCTTTTATCTTTAGAACATTTACCAGTTGACCTGTTATCATTATTTTTGTCACGACTTGGGTAGAGTGTGTATATATATTCTATTTCTATATCTATATCTATATAGCCATTTTTTGCCAATGGCAAACTTTTAGCAATCGTATGCGTTTGCCATCGTGCCTTTGCCCCTGCTTTTCCTGCTGCAATTCTTTTATTTTCAATATCTTGTAATTCTGAAAGCTGTTCATCGAGGAAATTTATTCTAACATTTTCGTATTTATCTTTTTTAATAAGGTTCTTACTAAGAAGAGTCTGCCATTGCGATTCTGTAACGTATTTATAGCGACTGCATAGGTGTGCCATAGTTATGCTACAATCTCTTTTCCAGTAATAGGCACAAATGTTTATAAATATACCCTGTATTTCCATTTCTTCAAGTGTAATATCACCATTAATCCACTCATCTGGTGTGAATTTAAAAAATGGTAAATCTTTAGCCATATAACCTCAAATAAAAACCCGCCCCGGCTTCGGTCTCGTGACTTACGTCAGCCAGGATACAGTTTTGGGACTGTACTTTTACGGGCGTTAATTATCAGTGTTCAGTGAGTCACGAGTCATAATAAGAAATATACAACAAAAAATTAAAGAGTGCAAGAATTATTTTTCAATTTTTTTCCTCGGTTCATAATGTGAACATTTGCCCTATGCACAACTTCAACGCGCAGGTGTCGCATTTAGTTTTTTCGTCAGGGTTACTCGGTGCCACAATTTCAAACCACGGTTCCGGGATAATCCGGCCTGAGTTCGACTTCTGCTTTACCTCGCGCTGCGATTTCATTCACCCTCCTGACTATTTTGTTTCTTCTGCCGCTGTTAAATTCAACTGTTAGTGCAACCAGTTTATTTTTACGATTGCAGAACCCGCAATTAACGCACTTCCCGCGGCGTGTGATTTTGCCGGTTGTGTATTCTGCGCCGGTGCATATTTTATCGGTCATGGTTTTTCCTTAGACAACGTATGTGCTATTGTGAAGTAACTATGTTATTTAGGCGCTCCTCTAACTGTGAAATAAGAGATAATGTTTGTGGATACGACTCCATCGCTGACGGAATAGAATCCCGTAGAAATTGGAGCGCCGACACAAGAGCACTGTTGTTTGTCTGTTGAGCGAGTTCCGCTTCTAAGGCGGCATACTCACTGTAAAGCACATACTTACCTTCTTTTTCTTGCGACATGCACGTTTTAACATCAAACCTTTTTGCCATATTGCCGCCTTTACAATAGATTTAAGAGCGAAATTGCAAACAACTCCTACGCAACGGTCTATAGTTTTGGCACAAGTAAGTCCCGCAAAATAACCGTAGCGTCTGCTGGCTGTCCGCCATCGTTTAGAGATATAGCCTCATTTACAAGTGCCAAAATTTCGGACCTTGCGTTGTTGGTGGGAGTTTGCTCGGCTACCTTCCGGGCGCTATCCACAAAAGTTTCTCGAAGAACCTTACGCTCTACTAACAAATCTTTAACCTGGTTCTCAGCTTGCCTCTTCGGACAAGCAGCAGTGTCCTTTTCGGGACAGCCGTAACATTTACAATCTGAATGCCTGTGAGACATAAACGACCTTTCTTGCGCCCGGCCTACAATTCAAAAAGGCCGAGCAAATTTACACCAACGTTCTCAGGCACTCGCCTGCAATGTTTCAACCCTTGCGGAACACTCGGAACCCTTTGATGACGTACACCGATTTTTAAACCACAGAGCCGGGCACTCCTCGTTGAAACATTGCAGGCTGCCTGTGTTAGGCGTTGATTTGCGCGACTCCTTATTTTCCAGAGGGCGGCGATCCTTGTTGGGCCACCGAGCAACTTGACACTTTGACGCGCACGCAACATGATCACCCTTGTGCCCTTTGGGGCGAACACAGAACCAAGAAATTGGACCCGGTGAATAACTTTCACAATCTCCGCTACCTTTACAATATCTACATGTAGACATCTTAGCCGCCCTCCTATTTATGGTTGATCTCGCGCAAATTTTCGCCTAACGTTACGAAATGTGTGCCTGTTGCGCTAAGACCGCTTTTTTAAGTTTCTTAAACAAAATTTCCCACTCGAACGAATTAATAAGTCTTGATTTAGAAATGCCTTCGTTACACAAAGCAATGACATCACTTTCGTTGTTGGTTGATGCGGAACGGACAGCTACCTCAGATTCGGCGGCGCGCATTACTTGACGCAACTGAGCCCGAGAATCACCCAAAGCTTTTTGAACCACATCTGGTATTGGCATTCTACCCTGATCTATTAATTGTTGCAACAAAGCGTGAAGCCCTTGTATGTAATTAAATTCCACTTTGCGCCGCCTTTCAATATTCGTTCTGGACGTGTAGTTTTAACCAACGGTTACCCAATGGCCGAAGTTTTGCCGCGTAATGAATCGCTTTGAATACCAACACAGTCCAGCGGCAAATTTTGGCCTTGGGGTGTTGGTGGATGTGCCTGGCCGTCCTTAATGTTCAGCCGGGCATTACCCATAATAGTGAGATGAAGACCGTACCACTCTTCGCGCCGCATACTTGCAGTCTCGAAAGCTACAAGACAAGCAAGGAGGTACTCTGCAAGAATAAAGTCTGGAGTGTTCGATGCATTCTCTCGGCTATTCCTATTTATCGCGGCGCGGATTTCTTCTGCTAATGGCATACTGTTCCTTTCTGTTAAGCCCGGCCTATAATATGGTCGGCCAGGTATTTACACCAACGTTTGAGCAATGCCCGAAGTGCGGTACACCCACCATTTAAGCTAACCCGCATTTTGGGCTTGCTTTGTTGGTGGATGTAAACCGGCGCTCCTTAGCCTTCGTGCGCCATTTGATCGTTACCAGCGCAAGGCCCGTCAGCACAGTACCGATTCACCTTTGAATTTACAAAGGCTTTGCCACCAGGGTGACGGTCACGAAAAATAATCTTCGCAGACTTCATTTCCTCTGAGGGCCGCTCTTTGCCACAATAAGCACAACGCTCAATTGACATATAAATCCTTTCGTTTAATGGTGGCGCACATACAATATGGTCGCCGGTTTATTTTCACCAACTAGACAAAGGACGAAATACCCATATCTAACCTATTAATCTATACACATAAATTTTTCTATCGTCAGTATTCGTATGGCTGTATTTACATTCTATTTTGTAACCGTTTTTTCGCAGTTCGTGTATGTCGGAATGAACCGCGACGCTTCCGGTTTCTGCTTTTAAATAAGCTGTTGTTTTCTTGCAACACCAAGTTTCACGTAATGCACGTAACAGAAGTTTCAATCGGTCGCTATTTTCAATCCTCGCAAAATGCGACCGCTCTTTTTTCTTTTTCATCCGTTGCAATCCTTGTTAATGTTGCCATCATTTTCATCTATTTGATAACAAATAACAATATACCTTTTATTCTTGGATAGCAAAAATACACCTTCCCACGGAAAACAATACTTTTCATGGAAATCAACCAGCTTCTTAATGGAAGATATTTTTACCAACGACTCTTCTTTATTTTTTTTTACCCTTGGCTTCGTCCAGAACATATTTCTCCCTTTCGATTAGAGCCTTTACCGCTTCATCTACAACCGCCCGTTGTCCATAATATAGAGAAGTTTCGACCCTCTTCTTTTTAACTATTTTGTTAATCGTGGCCAAAGCCCACTCAGAACATCGCACTACCATAATTATTCCTCCATGACATTAATATAAACTATGTAACAAACTTTGTCAATAGTTTTGTAATATATTTTTATCTTTGTGCGATACCAATATATATAGCAATGTGAGACTGGATAAAATTATCCATAAAAGGAGGTTCACTGGATTCAGAAGAGGATGATTCGCTGGAAGAAGATTCGCTTGACGGAGACGACGGACTAGACGGTGAAGACATGGACGACTCTTCAACGCTCGAAGAATCAGAGCTTAATGAACTAGGGCTACTGGCTGATGAGCTTGGGCTTGAAAGACTGCTTAATGAACTTACAGAACTGAGGCTACTAGGCGAACTGGAAGATTCACTAGATTGACTACTTAGACTGCTAACAGAAGAACTAGGGCTGCTGGCAGAAGAACTAGGCGAACTTGCGGATGAGCTTGGGCTGCTTGCCGATGAACTTGGGCTACTCGGTGACGAGCTTGGACTACTTTCTGAACTCGGTGAACTAGGCGAACTTGCTGACGAACTCGGTGAACTGGCAGAAGAACTAGGGCTGCTTAAAGAATAACTAGGGCTACTGGCAGAAGAGCTTGGACTACTCGCTGATGAGCTTGGACTGCTTTGTGACGAACTCGGTGAACTAGCCGATGCACTGGAAGAACTGCTTTCCGAACTTTGCGACTCT
>JAQTSY010000006.1 GCA_028711065.1 Minisyncoccota bacterium | reverse complement strand
TGTTGGAGTTGGTGTTGGTGTTGGTGTTGGTGTAGGTGTTGGTGTAGGTGTTGGTGTAGGTGTTGGTGTAGGTGTTGGTGTAGGTGTTGGTGTAGGTGTTGGTGAAGGTGTTGGTGAAGGTGTTGGTGAAGGTGTTGGTGAAGGTGTTGGTGAAGGTGTTGGTGAAGGTGTTGGTGAAGGTGTTGGTGAAGGTGTTGGTGAAGGTGTTACAACCGGAGTAGGGGTTGGGGTAGCGGTCGGCTCGGGGGTGGGGCTAGGTGTAGGTTCTGGCGTGGGAGACGGAGTTGGTTCTGGTGTAGGGCTTGGGGTCGGGACGGGAGTAGGACTCGGCGTAGGTACTGGAGTTGGAGTAGGTTCCGGGGTTGGAGACGGCGTCGGAACAGGAGTTGGTGATGGAGTAGGAGACGGAGTAGGTGAAGGAGTTGGAGTCGGAACGGGCTGAACTACCTGATTAAGAGTCGGCACAGATGTTGTCTGACCCGCTCCTGTTGTGGAATTAAAATTTGAATCTCCTTCGTAAGCAACTTTTAATTTTCGAGTACCAACTGGAAGATTGCTGACGATAAGTGAAGCATGTCCCGTAACATCAAGCGTTGATGTACCAATGACGACAGGAGTTCCTGAAGCAGTCACGTCTCTAAAATCAGCAATGCCTGTCGGAATTCGCAAATCTCCCGCCACAGCAGAGGTGATAGAAACTGTCAAAGTAACCGGCTGGCCGAAAATGGAAGGATTGTTGTCTGAAGCCAAAATGCTCGTTGTAACATTTACTTTAGGAGTAGGAGTGGGGCTCGGCGTTGGAGTTGGGGTTGGTGAAGGTGTCGGAACAGGGGTTGGACTTGGTGTAGGTTCGGGTGTGGGTGATGGAGTCGGCTCCGGTGTAGGGCTAGGTGTTGGTTCAGGGGTCGGTGTGGGCGTAGGCACAGGTGTTGGGGTGGGAGTTGGAACAGGAGTAGGAGAAGGTGTCGGAACAGGGGTTGGTGTCGGGGTTGGAGCAACAACATTCACGGTTCGTGTGACCTGAGTAGCGTTATTACCCGCTAAATCTGTCACATTATAAGTAACGGTATGCCCGCCAGGAATTGAAGTATCGATCGGTAATCCTCCCGTAACAAGAGAAGAAGTGAGATCACCGTCTTCCGTGTCGCTAGCAGTTGCTCCTGCATCCGCGTAAACGTCGCCAACAAGAACAGTCGCAGGATTTACACCAAGACGAGTAATGACCGGATTTGTATGATCGGGAGTAACAGTAACTGAAGAAGACAAAGAGACACCGCCACCTCCAGCAGTCGCATTAAAATTGCTATCACCAAGATATTTTGCGTTTATATCAGATGCGCTGACGGAACTATTGTCGCCGAGCGTACTTATCGCAAATACCGCATTTCCATTAGCATCAGGTATCGCAGTTCCAAGGTGCGTTCCCGTGCCAGCTAGGTTGAATTGAACCTGGCCATTTGGAGTTCCCACCCCGCCCGAAGTTGCATTCGAAACATTTACCGAAAGAGTGACTGTTTGACCGAAAAAGGGAGAAAAATTATCCGCAGTGAAATTGGTCAATTTTACATTCGCCTTGTTCACTGTCTTTGTGATCGTCGCTGTTTTACCAACAAGCGTTCCGGAAAGTGAGCCCGTAACTGCCGTCACAGTGCCTGTCAAAGTCACTGAGCCTGCGGTTGTGTCTCGATAGAAAAAGTTAGGAGTGTTTTGCGAGTTTGAAGGAATTACAAGCGAAATACTTGTGCTAGCGAATGCACCGGTAGTGGTTGAGTCGAAGCGTCCCGAAGCAGAACCAGAAGTAAGAAGCACTGTCATTGAATCCCCTCCTGAAATATCTTCTCCAGTATTTCCCACATTTTGCGACTGAATCCGAAGCGGAGAACTTGCAGCATTCGATACGCCGACAGTAAAGCTCGAAGGCTGGCTGGTTGCATTAAAACCAATTTTTGTTACAGAAGTACTTACTGCAAATGCTGGAAACGCAAGAAAAGTACTAAACACAAGACAAACCACCAGAAAGACAGATGCTCCCTTAGAAAAAATTTTCATTATTGTAAAAGATAAACTAATTAGCTAGTCCCTTTATTCTACAGAAAAAGATTTGCGAAAGGAAGGAAGTTTGGGGATAAGAAGCAAAAAAGCGCCCAGGGGCGCTTTTTTGCTTCGAGCATTCTCGAAATTATGAGAGGTGTTTTGAAACCAACTTCGTCATCTCAAACATATTGACCACCGCCTTTCCGCCGAATACTTTCTTAAGCGCTTCGTCAGCCATAATGTTTCGCTTGTTCTTTGGATCTTGAAGATTATTCTTCTTGATGTATACCCAGAGTCCTTTTACCACCTCGCTTCGAGGCATCGGGCCCTTTCCTACTACAGCTGCTAGATCGCTACTCACAGTCATCGGCTTCATAAACGCAGAAACTTTTTTCTCCATATGTTTTAGTTAATTAGTAACGGCATTTATTATAGCACCCCTATAGGGGAAGACAATCGCTCCTCTGGCTTCGCTAGAGGGAAATAAACATTTTTGTTTTGCGGCCGAAATATCCAATTGCCGGTGTAATTCCTTTTGCTTTCTGGAATTCAATAAGCGCTCGCTGTGTAAATATCCCAAAATAATGAGTTGGCCCATTCTTTGCCAGAGCTTCGCCCGCCGGGCCCACCTTCAAGGAAATGAGACTCTGCTGAAGGGCAAACACATCATTGCCGGTTGTTCCAAATTCTAGATCTCGACTCCACACGAAAGGTATAGCTTTCTTTGACGGAAAAGCATTGGACACAGGAGGAGCAATGACCGGAAAAGGTTTACATTTCGCCAGAAAGAGAGTTTTCAATTTGGTAAGACTGGCAGTGGCTACATAGCCCTCCTCATTGATTTTCACTGATGGCCTTAATACTTCGGGTACATATTTTTTCTGCCAGAGAATAAAGGCGGACATATCATCTTTTGAATACACACCATTAACTGGTAATTTCGCGTTTTCAAAGGCATTCAAATAACGTTCGAGCAGTTTTACTTGTTCGGGATCATTTTTCACACCGAATTTTATTAGCTTGGTTGGATAGATATTTGAGGTACAAAATACGGGATTGCTCAAGGCATGGGCTTTTCCTCCTCCGCCACCACCTGAAGAACCGCCCGAAGAAGCTCTTGCGTGCGTCCTCGTTGGTGTTGGGGTTGGGGTTGCAGTCGGTGTTGGCGTCGGAGTTGGATCAGGTGTTGGAGTTGTATCAGGAGTAGGGGTTGGGGTTGGATCAGGGGTAGGAGTGGCTGTCGGTTCTGGGGTCGGTGTCGGTGTAGAAACTGTCTGTCCTGTAATTGTGATAACAAGTTCTCCGTAAACCTCCGATCCGTCATCTGCTGTCGCTCGAACAGTAACTTCCCCGTCTGCAATCGCAGTCAAAAGGCCGTCCGCATCAATAGAAGCGTTGTCTCCGCCGGTAGTTATACTCCATGTGACTGATGAATCAGTGGCATCAACCGGCAGTACATCCGCTAACATTTGAAGAGTACCGCCAGCATCAGTAATCGTTGTTGCATCTCCAGTACCAGTGACTGTAATGCCAGAAACAGGAGTGGTAGGGATTGTCTGCCCGCTTATGGTAATAATAAGTTCACCGTATACTTCTGACCCATCGTTTGCTGTCGCTCGAACAGTAACTTCCCCGTTTCCTGTGGCAGTAAGAAGACCATCTCCATCAATTGAAGCGAAGTCGCCTCCCGAAACAATACTCCATGTCACGGAAGAATTTGTGGCGTCTCCAGGAAGAACACTCGCAAGCATTTGGAGAGTCCCTCCATCGGCACTAATAGTGGTTGCATCTCCAGTACCTGTGACAGTGATACCCGCTACATCTACAACAGGCACAGTAATAAAATAGGTAACTTCGTCGCCCGTAACAGGGTCTGCAGGATTCCCAGCCAAATCGCTTCCAGCAAACACAAAACTATAAACTGCACCTGAAACTAGGTCTGAAACATTTGAAGTACAGCTGTTAGTGGTATCAGAAAGATTAATGGTGTGTGCGCCGGCATTGAGTGCTGTACCTTTGAGCGTACAGGTATGGATCGTGTCATCGGTTTCTCCAGAAGATCGAGAGATGGTGATAGAACCGCTTCCTAAGCTCTCACTTGCAGTAAATGCGATCGAAGAAGATGATGTGACGTTATCTATAGTGACGGAAGACGCTGGGGTAACGGAAGAGAGGATTGGTATCGTCGTATCAATAACAATCGCCTTATTATCTGCTAAATTTGTTGCAGGATTGAAATCCACCAAAGTATTGTTTGCAGCATCTTTTATGGTCCCGGAAATTGATGTAACGGTAAGATCGGAAGAAGTCTCACCTCCACCCACGACATAATTACAACTGCCGGAAGAGCTCGTTGCCACGCTGAATGAGCAGGTTCCGCCAGTATCAAGAGTGACCGTCACATTGCCCGTAGAGCTCACAGATTCAGAAAATGTCACGCGAATATCAATCGATACTCCAGTAGTATACGAGCCGTTCCCTTTTGTTGAAGTGACATCTGTAATAGTAGGAATACTTGTGTCGGGTGCTGTTGAGTCGATGACAATGGCTTTATTGGCCGCGAGGTTTGTTGCCGGAGTGAAATTAGTCAGTGCATTGCCCGCAACATCCGAAATGGTTCCTAGAATAGAAGTGACGTTGAGGTCACTCGACGAATCTCCGTCTTGAACTATATAATTGCAGCTTCCTGATGTGTCAGAGGTGAGAGAAAAGACGCAGGTCCTTCCCGTATCAAGTGTTACGGTCACCTCTCCGTCGGAAGTGACGGCTTCGGAAAAAGTAAGGTTTATAGGAATCGACTCACCGACAGAATAGGTACCGTTGGCTTTTGACGAGGTGACATTGGTGATGGTGGGTACTGTCTTATCAAAGGTAACGCCGCCGCTTCCAGTTGTTACCGCCAAGCCGGCATTGCTGACACTATCTGAAAAATCACTGATACGGTAAGTCACACTTCCTTCTGTATCAGAAGAACCCGCTGTATAGGTGGCTGTCCAATTATTACCAGATGGATTTCTCACAACAATAGAGCCGTTCACAGGATCACCGCCGGAAGAAAAAGTTACCGTCGGCAGAGAGATAGTCTCGCTTGCCGTAAACGAAAGTGTTATAACATCGCCTACTTTTGCTTGCGTGTTTGTGGAATTGCTGGACACGAGAGTGACGGATGAAAGCGTAGGCGCAGTGGTGTCAAAAATGATACCCGTTCTCGTCACAGACGTTGCTGCATTTCCCGAAAGATCGCTTCCGGCAAACACAAATGTGTAAACAGTGCCAGAAACGAGAGAAGAAACATCCAAGGTACAGCTATTGGTTGTATCAGAAAGATCAATGATGTGAGCGCCCGCATCGAGTGCTGTGCCTTTCAGCGTACAAGTATGCACTGTGCCATCGGCTGCTCCGGAGCTTCTGGTAATGGTAACCGAACCGCTCCCCAAGGCCTCACTCGAAGTGAAAGCGATAGCGGAAGACGAGGTTACATTACTAATCGTAGCAGAAGAAGCAGGGGTGACAGAAGACAGAGTCGGAACGGTTTTGTCGAAGGTCACGCTCCCTGTTCCACTTGTAACTGCATCACCGTTATTCCCTGCATTGTCGTGAAAAGTATTTATACTGTAACCAATACTGCCCGCCGTGTCAGAAGAACTCATGGTGTACGTAGCTGTCCAACTATTCGTTGAAGAAGCGACTGTTACAGTGCCTGTCACCGGTGCCCCACCTGAAGTAAAGCTTACTGCTGGAGTAGAAATTGTTTCGCTCGAAGTGAATGAAAGAGTGATGAGGTTCCCCACTTTCGCTCTCGTGTTGGTGGAATTATTGGAAACCAGGTTTACAGATGAGAGTGTTGGCACAGTCTTATCAAATGTCACAGAACCTGTTCCGCTTGTGTATGCTGAACCATTATTTCCAGTTGTATCGTGATAGGTATTGATGCTGTAAGCTACTGCTCCATTTGTGTCAGAAGAACTAGCTGTATATGAAGCGATCCAATTGTTACCGGTGGTATTTGTAACTGACACAGCATTGGCAACCGACACACCCCCAGAAGTAAAGCTCACCGTTGGTGTAGAAATGCTTTCACTTGCAACAAATGAAAGTGTCATCGTGTCTCCCGCCTTCGCTAATGACGAAGAAAGTGTATTGTTCGAAGAAAGAGCAATAGAAGAAAGCGTTGGATTGGTGGTATCAAGTGTGGTAAAAGTCCAGGTGGTAGTATCAGAAATTCCATCAAATGGATTACCTAAGCCATCCGATGAGTCATTCAGCGCGCCAGCATCAATTTGAATGTAATAGGTCGTTTGGCTGCTCAAGGTCGTGGCGGGATTAATGGTGATAGTATTTGTGCCCGAGCCCGTCACTTTAGTACCATCAGTCAAAGCAATTGATTCAACAGTAGAACCCCCGGTCTTAATGGTAGTAGTCCCCGTTTCCACATAGACCGCTCTATCAAACGTCATAACCAAGTTCGCGGTCGCCGAAACTCCCGTTGCAAAATTGGCAGGTGAAAATGCTGTGACGAAAGGATTCGAGGTATCGAGTGTCTGAAATGTCCAGGTGGTGGCATCAGATATTCCGGCGTAATAATTTCCGGCGCTATCTGCAAACGCGGTCGCGGTTACGGTAACGTGATAGTTCGTCAAGCCATCCAAAGTAACGCTCGGAGTTATGAGTATCACACTCGTGCCCGATCCAGTCACTTCGCCGCTTGTCACAGAAATATCTTCTACTACAGAATTATCGGCTTTGCGGATCGTCACGAATCCCCCGCTTTGGACAATAACATTTTCACTAAAAGTAATTGCAAGCGAGGAATGCACGGGTGCTCCTGTAGCAAGAGTTGCCGGTGAAAGAGAGCTTACTGTAGGTGCGACCGTATCGGCACTGGTAAAGCTCCATGTCGTATTATCAGAGATTCCTGGATAGCCATTCCCGAATGAGTCATGAAATGCATTGATATCTATTTGAATAGTGTAGGTGGTCTGACTGCTTAACGTCGTGGTTGGATTAATCGTAATAATATTTGTACCAGAACCTGTCACCTGCCCGCTCGTTACATCAATAGTCTCGATCGTAGTTCCTCCTTGCTTCAAATAAATATTTCCCGTTCCCGCAGTAACAACCTTATCGAAGGTCAAAATGAGATTGGCATTAGCCAAAACACCGGTCGCGTTGTTCGCTGGTGAATATGAGATGACAACTGGATCGCTATTGTTGATCGTAAAAGCAGGAACTATAAGAGGCGAGCTCGCATTTCCTGCAGCGTCTGTAACAGTAATAGAGCAGTCGTTATAACTGCCATTCGCCAAAGTATTAAAAGTGACAGTTGTGGTGGCAGAAGCAAGCGCAGAAGAAGTTCCAGAACTACAGCTCCCGCCGTAGGTTATTGTTCCGTTTTCATTAGTCCTGAATGAATAATTCGGCGTGGTGTCCGTCGTCAGCGCTGGAACTGGCGTGTCCTCAGTGAGCGTCGGAGCAACGGTATCGTAAGTAAACGACAGCGTGTTCGATACAGTGCTGTTATTATTTGCAACGTCAATTGCGCTTCCGTCGGGAAGACTCACTGTCACGGCACCTTGACCCGAAGGAGTAACATCAAATGTATACGTTGTACCGGATCCAAGAAAATTATCTGCCGTAGCATTTGTGAGAGAAATATCATCTACCGTAAATCCTGTGACAGTTTCAGAAAAAGTCGCCGTCACAGAAACTGGTGAGACATTGGTAGGACTCGATTGAGCCGTACTAAGAACCACCGTAGGGGCGCCAGTGTCGTATGTCGTTTGCAATACGTTCGAGGCAAGATTTGCGTTCAGTGCATTATCTTGCGCAACTCCAGCCGCAACAGAGACTGAAACAAGGGCCTGGCTCGTCGGTGTCACCGTGAACGTATAAACAGAACCGGAAACAGGAGTAAAACTTCCTGCCGTGCCATGCGTAACAGAAATATCACCGAGAACAAAACCCGTAACTGATTCAGCAAATGTCGCGGTAACAGAAAAAGGCGCATTGACAAAATCTCCGGCCGACGATGTGAGTGCGACAGTGGGGCTGTGGTTATCAAATCTTATATAGGAGGGAACTCCGCTGTCTGATGCGGTATTAGCATTTCCTGCCGCATCCGTGGCTTTCCCGGCGTCCACGGACGTGTAGACATCCACGTTGTCTATAGGATTACTAATAGGAGAGACATCAAACGTGTACACTTGGCTCGACACTGTATGAAAATTACCGACGGTCGCATTGGTTGCAGTAATATCCGAGACGGTAAATCCGGTCATTGCTTCAGAAAAAGTCGCGGTGTAACTTATTGGCGTTGTTAGTGTCGGGGAAACGGTTGAAGTGGTGAGCGCAACTGTCGGAGCGACGCTGTCATAGGTGCGAGAAAGTGTGTTTGAAACGGTGTTTGCGTTTCCCGCAATATCAGTCGCAGCGCTACCTGGAATAGAAATGCTCACTAGACCCTGTCCGGTTGGCGTAACTACAAATGTATATGTCGAACTAGAGACGGTCACAAAACTCCCAACCGTGGCATTACTCGTAATCACAGAAACATCTCCCGATGTAAACCCAGTGACTGCTTCAGAAAATCGAGCGGTGACAGGAATGGGAACATTTGTAAGAGAAGTTGAGGTGGAGGTAAGGGTGACCGTCGGAGCGGTGGAATCAATGATGATGTTTTTGTTATAGCCTAAAGAGCCTGTTGTGCCTGGAGTCGGAAGGGTGATCGTCGCGGCATTGCCAGCAGCGTCCTGAATTGTAGAAGCCGAACCCGAATTACTGGTGGAGAGCGCTCCGGCCGAGGCGTATTCGAGATCAGAAGTGAAGTTGTTTGCTCCGACCGTATAGTCGAATTCAAGAGTGGTAGAACCTGAACCGGAGGAATAGCCGACATTTTTGGTTGCCGGAGACCCGGTAAGGAGCACGAGGTGCGGAGTGTTGCTCACTGTCACAGGCTCTGAAAAAACAACTTGCACCGCTATCACTTCCCCTGCTTTATAATTACCGTTGGCATTTGATGAGGTGACATTCACAACTGTCGGCGCGGTCGTATCAATAACAATCGCAGAGGTGTTGCTCAATGAACCAGTGTGACTCGATCCCGGGGTTGGAAGTGTAAGCGTGGCGGCATTCGTGGCCGTATCGCTTATGGTACCGCTATTGAGAGCAAGTGCGCTCGTCGCACTATAGTCAAGATCGCTGGAGTTATCGCCCGCCTGGACTAAATAGGTGAAAGTAAGTGCTGTCCCGCCAGTTCCTGACACATAGTTTAAAGCTCGAGTAGTAGTGGAAGTGGTTTGTAGGGTAAGTTGCGGCGTGCCGGTAACATTCACCGCTTCAGAAAAATTTACTTGGATGGAAACGGTCGCGCCAGTGGTGTAGCTGCCATTTGATGTGGAAGACGTCACGGAAGAAACCGTCGGTGCGGTAGTATCAATAACGATTGCTTTGTTGGCAGCGAGATTCGTAGCAGGAGTAAAGTTGGTCATGGCATTCCCAGTCGTGTCCGCAATGGTTCCGCTAATGGATGAAGCAGTAAGATCGCTTGAGGTGTCACCGGCCTGTACGGTGTAATTGCAGGTTCCTGTCGTCGCAGCACTCACAGTAAACGTGCAACTCCTGCCGGTATCAAGATTTACCGTCACATTTCCCGTAGAAGTGACTTGTTCTGAAAATGTAACATCAATATCAATAACTTGTCCCGCTTTGTACGTTCCATTGGCGAGTGCTGACGTAACATTGGAAATAGTTGGTGCGGTCGTGTCCACAGTACTAGTGGTGACACTTACCAGTCCGCTTCCAGCAAAATAGGTATTGGTTTTGGTAGTTGCTGAAGATGAAGTACTACCGTAAGTACCACTCGCCTTTCCCACCCCAGCAAGTTTGAGGGTCCCCACGGTAAGTGATCCAGTCATACTGGCAGTGGCTCCGCCCGAATCGGGAGCAATACTCAAATTAGCAGTCGTAGCGGTAACATTAGACGCACTGATAGATTTTGCTCCGCTTCCGGAAAGAACTAGATTTCCGGTATACGTAGCGGCTTTCACCGTTTGAGCTCCCGAACCGTTGTAATTTATCGTGCTTCCTGAAGAAGTAGTAATAAGCCCTGTGTTGTTAGAGCCAGTAAAAAATGCCCCGCCCACGTTTAGGGTTCCTGCACCAGTGATTGATACATTGGGGCTTTTTTTATTTGAGCCGTCAATAGAAATTGCACCCGAGACAGTTACCGTGCCTGTGGATATCGACATCGAATGTTTTTTGGCATTTGCCGCATTGGTAAAGGCGACACTTCCGGCAACCAAGGTTCCGGAACCTACAGCGAGGGTATTGTTACCCGCACCCGACCCTTCAGGGATAGTTACCGCGCCGGAGACAGTAAGTGTCACTCCAGAATTGATGACTAATTTTGTAGCAGCAGATGCTGTTGGAAATGTAATAGAAGTTGCAGAGGAGGTTACGTCTACTGTGACGATGACACCTGAATTGATAGTAACTGTATCGCTAGCTCCAGGAACAGAGCTGCCTCCCCACGTGGCAGTATTACTCCAGTTACCAGTAACCGAGGCAGTTCTCGCAGCTGCAAAAGTTGTAGTGGGCTTAATAAGCGCAGCTACAAAAAAAACTGAGGCAACACAAAAAACCACTTTGCAAACAAAGGAATGACGACCGCTCTGTGTTGCAAGTTTCATAAATTAAAAAAGGCCAAAAACCATTTGGCACCTCGGCAAAAAAATAATTCCGATGTATTCATTTCGAAATTTCTTACCCACTAAGTATATCTTACCGGTGCTCAAAAGAAAGTTTAGGTGGGGATAGAGGCAGATCGAGCGTGGACTCTAAGCTCTCCGGCAGGCTCGTAGGTGGCGAAAATGAGACCGGTCGCTCCAGTTTGGGAATCAACAAGCTTAAAATTTTGCGCTTGGGTCCCCTCTGCAAAAAGTTTTTTACCCGTACCGAGCGTGATTGGATGTATCCACAAATGCATCCGGTCAATCAAATTATATTTGAGCAAAGTCTGAACGAGATTCCCACTGCCCCACACCCAGAGATCTGGGCCGTCTTCTTCTTTGAGTTTCCTGATCTGTGCTACAACATCACCGGTAATGACCGAAGAGTTCTGCCAAGAAGGTTCGAAAGACGTATGCGACACTACATATTTCTTTGTTTTATTAAATGGAACCGCCACCTCGAGGTCCGTTTTAGCGGTAGGCCAAAATGAGGCAAAAATATCATAAGTGATTTTGCCAAGCAGGAGTTCGAATGGAATAGTGAAAAATCCGTAGAGAATGGAGCCCAACTTCTCGTCGTGAGGGAAAGAAAGTTGCCAGCCGCCATATTTGAAGCCTCCTGTCGTATCCTCCTCCGGTCCTCCCGGAGCCTGCATGACACCGTCTAATGTTACGAAAGTTGTTGTGATGATTTTTCTCATGCTATGTGAGACGTTCTATTCTTATAAATATTTCGAAAACATA
The DNA here is from genome assembly GCA_028711065.1 of Minisyncoccota bacterium. GTDB lineage: Bacteria > Patescibacteriota > Minisyncoccia > Phycocordibacterales > JAQTLZ01 > JAQTLZ01. The sequence continues at coordinate 52,722 of JAQTSY010000006.1, read as the reverse complement.
TTACTTTCGCAAAATTTCCTCCATCGCTTTTCCCTTTGCCAGTTCATCTATAAGTTTATCTAAATAACGAATCTCGCGCATAACCCGATCTGTAATCTCTTCTATTCGGACACCGCAAACCACACCTTTGATCAGACGGCGTTTTGGATTCGGCTTAGGAGCTTTGAGATAGAAAGTTTTAAAATCTATCCCCTTTTCCAATTGTTTTTCAAACTGTTTTTGACTATAGCCAGTGAGCCAACAAATAATTTCGTCGACCTCTGCTTTTGTGCGTCCTTTCTTCTCCGCCTTAGCGATATAGTACGGATATACCTTTGAGAAGCTAGTTGCGTACAGATTTTGTTTGAGCATGGGGATTTAAACTTTGGCTGGCCGTCTCGAGTTAGAACCGCTATCGGTCAAGCCCGGGTTGGTCCGTTTGGTTAGTTTTTGTAAATGAAATCAACAAGTCTCGTGGGGCTAAGAAGATTAATTAAACCCAACCAAAGTAGTGGAGTATAAATCCTCCAATCACAACAACTAGTACCGGTACAATAATAAGCCAAAAGAACTTATCGAGTAGGGTCTCGTCCTTTGGGCCTTTCCCTTGGTAGATTTTTCCTTTGTTGCTTGTGTAGTCACCAGCAACACTCACGTCGACCGTTGCACCCTCAGCTGTATGAATAGCTCCATCGTTTATCATATTGCCGCCGACTTCAAAAAATATTCCTCCCCTCTTTTTTTCTGTTGCTTGAGCAATTTTTACTTGCTGACGCATATCCCATTCATTTTTTGCCTTTTGGTATTGACTGCCCGATATATCAGTATTTTCAGCCTGTCGGATTACAGACATCAGTTCACCATCCGTATATTCTTCAATTGGTTTTTGCATAATTAATTATTTTACCGATTATCGACGCATCTCGAGCGCGATAACCTGGCGCGAGTTGGCTGGGGGACAGGGAGTATCGCTCCTTACAGGAGCAGTTTCCTGTTTGGATTTACTTTCAGTAAATACTCAAACAGGCTTCGATTCCCTGCCGAAGTAATCCCCATTACTTCGGACAGAAAATTTCCTCTGGAAATTTTGCTGGGGGACAGGGAATCGAACCCCGATTAAAGGCTTCAAAGGCCTCTGTCCTACCGTTAGACGATCCCCCAGTGATAAAACAGGGTTAAGAATATCTTAAAACGACCAAAAAATCTATTGTTGTGAGACACCAGAAAGCTTCACTAAAGCTATTTCGAGAGAAAGTTCTGGAATATAGGAACGGCCAATCATGTCATACGCGCTAAGCATTTCGAGAAGGGTTGCCGATGAAATATGAGATTCTTTTTTTTGTGAAAGTGTTTTTAGATATTCAAAATCTTCTTTTGAGATATGCGAGGAAAATTCCTGTGCGAGCGTCGGCGCAAATTTCAAAAGAAGCACGAAGCGGAGCTTCATAAGGATAAGTTTGGCATACACTTTCATATCCACATTTTGTTTCAGGGCTTTTTGGATTGCTCCAATCCCCTTTTCGCTATTTTTTTCAGAAAGCGCTTCGATAAATGCGTTTACAAGCTCCGAGCGAGGCGCGCCGGTCACCATTTCCACTTCTTCGACTGAAATCTTTTTGTCTTTTGAAATTCCGAGAATTTTCTGGACAATTCCAAGTGCATCACGGAAAGAACCATCAGCAAGAATCCCGATGAGATCTGCAGATGCTGGTTCGAGAGTGTATCCTTCTTTCTTTGCAACATTTTTTACAACAGTCGCAAGAATTTCTTGGCTCGGCTTTCGGAAAGTAAATGTCTGACAGCGAGAAATAATTGTTTCCGGCACTTTATCAATTTCAGTCGTCGCAAGAATGAAAATAACATGTTTCGGTGGTTCCTCGAGTGTTTTCAGAAGTGCATTCCAGGCAGACTTGGAAAACATATGCACTTCATCAAAAATATAGACTTTGTATTTCGATTCAAAAGGAAGCACGCTTACAGCCTCATTTAATGCCCGAACCTCGTCCACACCATTATTAGATGCAGCATCTATTTCATTCAGATCATTTGCGCTCGTGCCAAGCGTTTCCGCAAAAATTCTTGCAAGAGAAGTCTTCCCAGTACCGCGTGAACCGGAAAAAAGATAGGCATGAGCAATTTTGCCCGAAGAAGCAGAAGCCGAGAGAACTTTTACAATATGTTCCTGCCCCACAACTTCAACGAAAGAATGCGGGCGGTATTTTCGATATAAAGCAGTTTCGGACATACGGAGAGTATAACAGAAGAAAATGATTTTAAAAAAATAAAAAACCGCCTCAAAGCGGGGGCAGAAAAGTTGAAAGGGAGAAAAGATTGGCACAGGTGTCGTTTCCTATGTTGCTCCTTTCTCCCTTTTCAAGGGCTGATCAACTTCTCTTTTCCTTTGAGGATTATGAAGTCATGATCTGCGCCCAGTCACGAACGTGATTGGGTTCTTGCTATTTAATTGTTGGTGTACTACTGAAGTTTGGGGCGGGATTGGCCCACCTCGATGGAATCGAGAATGGGCCAATCCCTTTGCCGGCGGCCGACTATTTCTTGTCGGCGCCGGGGGCGGAGGTCGTGCTGACGGCCAGTGTGGACTTATTGGCGCCGTCGTTCATGCTGACGCTGGCCTTCTTCAGTGCCGGAATCAGTGTGATCATGTCCGGGCGAGAAGAGTTGTCCAGCTTCAGGATGAGTTCCTTCATGTCGTTCTCGCTCAACACGTACTTCACGCCCTCGTTGTTTTCCAGCTTGATGCAAAAATCGCGCGTGGGCGTAACGTTTACGGCCTTCGCGTCAACGAGCTGCGCGAAAACCGTGGTAGTGTCCTGCGTGCCGATGATCGTCGGCTTCAGGTTGAGGCCGACCTCGCAGATGGAGCTCAGAAACTTCACAGCTCCATCCTTGTTGTTGACCTCAACCGTCTGCACGGCCGTGTTGCTGGCCTGCTTCACGCCGTCCTTCGCGGGCGCCGCGCTGGCATCCTTGTTCACCGTCGTCGGCTTGTCCTTGGTCTGATCGCTCTGCGGCTGGGCTTCGGTCGCGCGCGTCGAGAAACTGAACAAGACAATCGAAACGAACCCGGCCAGCATCAGGCCGTAGTGCTTTGTGGCATACAACATACTGCACCTCCCGTGTACGGGGTTGCCCTATTGGCTTCCCCACCCTGTGATCTAGTAACGAAAACGCGCCCACAAAGGCGTGCCTCCCACTAGAGTCGTTTTTTATGTAACCTTTTACTTCTTGACCGGGAGATACCTTAGCACAGCCCTTAAAAATGTCAACTAGCTCCCGAAAGAAAGAAAATTGGGTAGAAAACAGGGCTGGCGGACACTGGTGTGTTCGTCAGCCCCTATAATGCGCCCGATTGCTCGGGTCAATCATTGGCCGGTGATGCACACCATGCCATTAGAATTGTTGTGGAACCCGAAGTAGCCGGCCGCGCGTTGATCTGTAAAATGCTTGTGCGACGCGTATGTCCATGCCGACGGATTCGGACCATTATTTTGCCAACCTTCCGGCCTGCCCTTGTTCAGCGCGATGATGTTCTCGTTGACCTGGATGACTGACTGCGGCGACGGATCGTAGTTCGTCGCGGATGCCTGGAACGCCGGATTGTCGCCGTTGTTCTTGTACTCCTCGATGGCGAAATTGCGGCCGTTCACGTTCATCTCGCCGGCCTGCCCTTGCAGCGCGAGATTGATGTTGTTCCAGCGGTACTCGTTCACGTACACGACGCGCATACGCCCGTGCTCGACGCGGTTGTCCACATTCACGAAAACGGCGATGTTGTCCGAGTTGGCGGCGATTGCCTTGCCCTCCCCATTCGCGGTCGTCGTCGTCGGATTGCACCACGCGTACGGAATACTGAACATCAGGATCGCTGCGATAAGCAGCGCCTTTACGGCGGTCGGTCTGTTGCGCATGACCTGCCCTCCCCTTATTTTGTCTCCACACTGGAGACGTACTTGTCTTCTGTCCGAGACAGGCTATCCAGAATAGGACAGCATCAGCTCAAACAGCACTCTTTAATAGTACTGCTGGTTTTTGCGGAAAGCCATCATTATCGAGTGGAGTTATCCACAGAGGTAGCAAGAAAATCTTTCAGAAGTGATTTTATTTTTACCGCATCATCCGCTTCCATAAGTTTAACTCGTAATTCTTTCGCGCCAGGGAAACCTTCGACATACGCTTTGAAATGTTTTTTCATGAGCGCGAAATTTTTAACCCCACCGAGAAGTTTCTCAAAAGTTTCCGTGTGTTCGCACATAACTTCAAATCTTTCAGGAAGTGGAACGTCTTCAAGTTTTCTCTCCTGAAATAACCACGGGTTGCCGAAAATAGCGCGACCAAGCATTGCTCCATCCACGCCAGACTCTTTTATTTTTGCGCGTCCATCTTCGAGATCTTTCACATCCCCGTTTCCAAGAATGAGTGTCTCACTTTTTAATTCATTTCGAATTTCCACCGCTCTCTTCACCACATCCCAACGTGCAGGAACTTTTGACATCTCTTTTCGCGTGCGAGCGTGAACAATCACAGCAGCCGGCTCTTCTGCCAAAATTTCCGGAAGCCAGGTTTCGATTTCATTCTTACTCCAACCAATCCGAGTCTTCACGGACACAGGCAAACTTCCCGCTCCCCTTTTTGCAGCTTGGATAATTTCTCGCGCACGTTTCGGATTCTTGATAAGTGCCGCACCCGCTCCTTGTTTTTCAATCGGTCCCGCAGGACATCCCATATTGATATCAATTCCGTCGAAACCAAGCTCGACAGCAAGCTGTGCCGCTTTTTCTATCATCTCCGGTTTTCCAGAAAAAAATTGTGCGACGATCGGACGTTCAGATTCAGAGAAAAGCAGATCTTTTTTTAATTTTGCTTTTCCCTCATCGTCCGCCATGACAAGCCCGTCAGCCGAAACAAATTCCGTGTACATAACATCAGGCTTGCCATATTTTGCGATAATGCGCCGAAAAGCCGCGTCCGTAACATCTGCCATCGGAGCAAGCACCATTATTGGCTTTTTTAATTTCCCCCAAAATCCCGAATTGACCATAGTTGGCTATTGTATCTCATTATTGACAAAAGTACATAAAATATCTACTATCCTCTTTGGTTTTGGCCTAATCGAGGCCATTAAAAACGAAAGGACGGTGTGTAATGTTGACCAGAAGGAATTTCCCCAAGACCCCTGGGGATTTGAAGAAGATGTTCGGGAATGATGAGGTCTGCCTGGAACACATAATTCAGGCACGCTGGCCAAAAGGCTTCGTGTGTCCGAATTGTGGCTGTACACGCAGTCACCGTTTGACCACAAGGCGGGTCATCCAGTGCGCCAAGTGCCGCACCCAGGTGAGTCTCACCGTCGGCACAGCGATGGACCACACGCACATTGCGTTGACCAAGTGGTTTTTGGCCGCGTTCATGCTTTTGCAAGATGAATACTGTAGCGCACTGGATCTGCAAAGACTGTTGGGGCTCAAGCGTTATGAGCCGGCCTTCTATATGCTCCACAAGCTCCGCGACGAGATGGGCAAAGCCAATCTGCACAGCAACGGTGAACCGCGAGTTCAGGCGAAATTCGCTATCGGGGAGGTTTGTGGTAGCAAGAAGGCGGCGAAGGTTTTGGCCGTACGCATCGGCAATAAACTCCTCCTGAAACATATCAAGCGGATGGAGGACGTGGGGAAATTCCTTGAAGACATTGGGGTGGGAAGGAATTCCAAACCGGCGCCGGAACTGCTCGACACTCTTCAATCCGTCGAGACGTTCATCAACGAGACTTACCACGGAGTAGACCCCAAAAGGCTCCAAAGTTACTTGGAGGAGTTCGCCTTCAGGCAAAACTACAAGGATCGGAATGCGGAAGCGTTCCACCTCATGCTCAGCCTCTAGGGGGACAAGCAAGTCCCAAACATCGACAAGAATACCACCGGACCGAGGCTCCAAGCTTCCGTCCGGTTTTTTAATTTTGAAATTTTGCATAAAAGACCTACTATTGAGAGATGATTATTGGAATTACTGGAACACTTGGCGCCGGGAAAGGCACTATCGTGGAGTACCTTGTGAGGAAACTTGGATTCAAACATTTTGGCGTCTCTGACACTTTTCTTACCGGTGAAGCTCTAAAGCGTGGACTTAAGCCTGATCGGGTCATCAGGCGAATTATCGCAAATGAATTTCGAGCGAAGGGCCCCACAAAACTTATGGAAGAAGTGTACAAACTTGCAAAGGATGCGATTGTGAAAAAGGAAAATATTATCATCGAACCGCAACATACCGTTCCCGAAGTTGCATTTATTCACACGCTCGGAGGGATTGAATTTGCTGTAGATGCACCGCTTGAAGTGCGCTATGAGAGGATTAAGAAAAGAGGAGGTGAAAAGGATCAAATAAGTTTTGAGGAATTTAGGAAGGAACAGGAATTCCAAATGTCTCAAAAAGACCCGAATAAAAACAATCTGGCTAAGGCGATGGCTAAGGCTGACTATCACATTCAAAATAGCGGAACTCGAGAGGAACTCTTTATCAAAATAGAAAGCGTTTTGAGAAGCATCAAGCAAAGTCTGCCGAAGTAAGTTCAACTTTTGAGCCAGAGGAAATTTCGCCCCTAATCATTTTGTCCGCCACAAGCTGTTCAACTTTATCCTGCACAGCGCGATTCATTGGGCGGGCGCCGAATTTTGGATCAGTCCCAGCTTTTACTACTTCATCAAGAGTCGCATCATTAATCACAAACTCGACTCCTTTCTCTCGGAGACGCGCCTGAAGTTTTGTAAGCATAAGAGTCGCAATTTTTCGTAGCTCCTCGTCATTCAACGGCCTAAAGAGAATCACCCCGTCGAAACGGTTCAAAAGTTCCGGCTTGAAAATTCCCTGCTCAATAATTGAATCGATAAGATTGTTTTTTTCAGCCTGAAGATCTTTTCCACTTTCTACCGTTTTGAAAATAATATCGCTTCCGGCATTCGAGGTCGCAATGATGATAAGATTCCTCGCGTTCACTTTTTTCCCGGCCATGTCCGAAAATATTCCTTCATCAATAATCTGCAAAAAGAGGTCGAGCACTTCTTTCATGGTTTTCTCAAACTCATCGAGTAAAAGTACGCCGTAGGGATGCTCGCGAAGCATTGAGGTCAAGACTCCGGGCTTTCCACCTTCAAATGAGCCGATAAGACGCTCCAGCGCATCATCGGTTCGATATTCAGACATGTCGAGCCGAAGAATTTTCGATTCATCACCAAAGAAAGTTGCTGCGAGCGCTTTTGTGGTTTCTGTTTTTCCTACTCCAGTCGGACCAAGGAAAAGAAACGAGCCCATCGGCCTGTCTTTACTTCCAACTCCCGAGCGAGCTCGTCGAAGTGCCGAAGCAATCGCTTTGATAGCTTCATCTTGCCCGACAATTCTTTTATGAAGCACTGATTCCAAATCCGCAAGCACACCTTTTTCTTTCGGAGTTACTTCTCCAAGCGGAATTCCTGTTTTCGTTCCTAAAAGTGCCAGCACTTCCTCTTTTCCAATAACTCCTTTTTTCTTTTGATGCGCGTACGGAATTAATTCAAAAAGAATATCAAGCGCTTTATCAAGGGGACTTGCATCCATATAATATCGTGCGACGCTTTGCGCGACCGCGACGAGCGCTGGATAGGTAAAGAAAACTCCTGACTTGTACTCAAGAGAAAGCGCGCTGCGGCAAAGCGCGTCCAAAAGGCTTCCTTCGTTATCAGAGACGAGCGTTACTTTTTCGAAATATTCAGTCGCAAGCTCATTTGGCTCGATATCTTGGCGATAGGAACCTGTACCTGAAAAAGCAATAATTTGAAGGTGCGAAGAAGCAAAATAGGTTTCCATAAGACTAAGCACTTCAGAATGGAGAGCCTTCGCACCAGATAAAAGAGTAGAAAAATCTTTGAACACGAGAATAACGTTGCCCGCTTTTATTGCTTCATTGAGGATTTGAATAAGCTCAACTTCAAAAGCAGCCTTTTCTTTCGTAAGATCAACCAAAAGCGAGGCGTTCAAAACAAAAAGTCTTTTGTGCTCAAGCGGAGCGAAAACATCTCCTCGAGAAATTTTTCCCGCCAGTGATGAGAGAATTTTGTCTTTTCTCGTCTCGTCATCTCCCACCAAGATAACATTGGAACTGCGGTTACGGCAGAGGATTTTTTCAATTTCTTCGACCTCTGAAAGCAGAGTGTGCTTTGATCTCTCTTCGCCCAAACCAGAATCAGTAATATCTGTGGCATATTTGAGAAGGGTGTAAGCATTGCCATACGCCCAATCCTTGCCAATTCCTTGAATGCGAGCAAGGTGATCTTTTCCCCACCATCGAAGACGCAATTTTTCCTCGCGAAGGGCATCCTCAACCCAGGACGTTGCTCCGATGAATTCTTTTTCTTGGATTTGGTGCTGGAAAAGAAATTCCTGAAATTCTTTGTCTTGTTTAAAAATCTGCGCAACGTAGTCAGTAACAGAAATTCCTCCTTCACCGTCAATACAAACAACATCACCAAAATTTTCAGCAGAAAGCGGGGTCTCTCGTCCATCTAAAAAAGTTTTTACATCGCTCGGATTAATTCCGCATCGCACAAGAATTATTTCAGCTATTTCTGAACGTAGAAATCCTGCGGTTATATCATCTGGATAGCTGTGATAGACGAGGGAAGCTACTTCAAGAGTAATGATCTCACTTCCCGCTTCAAGCGCAGTTTCATTTAAGATCGGATCCAGGTGCCAGAAATAAAACGAGAAGTAAAATGCATCTGCAACGGTGATAAGAATAAGTGCCGCAAAAAGCAAGAAACAGGCGCCGTAAACAAGGTGCGATGGCACTAAAGTTCCAATTTGTATAAGCAGAAAAGAAAGAAGCGCAATGCCGATGATCACATCTCGAAGCATTTTTCTTTTGCGACGAGAGATAATATCTTCAAGCAGAAGAACCGGATTATAGGGCTTTGTCGCTTTTTTTAATTCTTCAAACGTCATACTGTTGTGAATAACTCATGAAAACCTTGATAAACAAGGAGTGTGACTAAGAGCGGAAGAAGACACCAGACGACCAAAAAAGCAGCCGAGAGAAGGATTGAAACGCAAAGAACAAAAAAAGCTACAACAAGAGTCATTGCGCGGATAAGCACGCCCACAATTCGCATCATAGTATTTACGACAAAAGAAGAAAAAATTGCTTCTACATTAAATCCTCCCCTATATTCTTCATTAAGCCGTCTCCATGGCGAGAAAAAAGTTTTGAGGAGTATCGGAACCGAAAAAAAATGATACAGAAACCAGATGAAATTGTGAGCGATACCGATGATAGCTTTTATTGCCCGCGAGTAGTGCCAAGTAAAATAATGTTCAAAGAAGAGAGCAATTTCCATATATATAGTATACAAGCGAATAAGAGGCCGGAAAACCAAGACCTGTGGGAAAGATTGAAACATTGACAAAGCCTAGTTCCCATATAAAATATCCATCCAGTGTTTAGTGATAGTCAGGATTTCCTGTCTGCACTTGGAGTAAACAGTCAACCCCGGAGGTACCATGGAACAAGTCACTGTCAGTAATGAAGAAATCTGTAAGATTGTTGCCGGTGTTCTTAAAATTCCGGTCGGGCAAGTCAAACTGGACTCAACGCTTTCGGGTCTTAATATGACGACCGCACAGCGTTACGAGATCATCGGGCGGATCTGGGAAAAATGCGAAGGAGTAAAGGTAAGTGGCACAGCCGCTTTCTTCGCTGGAACAATTGGGAATCTGATTGCCGAGGTTCGGGCCGCCGTCGGAACCCGCAATCAAATGACCAAGTGCAGTTGCGCAGGCCAAGAGTAGTAACAGGAAGTCGAAGTTGTATTTCCGCGCGAGAAATAGAAAGCGCGGTTTTTTATTGCCCCAATATTAATCCTTATTTATAGAAAACCTTATTATCAAATCGTAGATCAATATATTCCAACGACGCAGGAATTCCCTTTTCGCCCCAATCAAGCGTTGAATCATTAAAAAGCGATTCAAGATTCTGAAGAGCCGTATCATACGGCATACCGGTGCGCAAAAGAAGTTTATGTCCTCCTTCAATATATACCTCCAATTCCCCACTGGAGTCAGCAACTATAAAAAGAGGTGTGAGGTGGAGAGCTCCAAGAAATTCGAGAAAAGCGGAGAGATTGTGAAGATCGTCAGAAGTTAAAAAATGCTCTCCAATCGGATCAGTTTGTTTTTCAACTGCGCCGGAATAGGTCAAAAGATTCGGCGGTAGGGGGTCGCTCGCTTTCGCAAAAATCAGCCCATCTTTATCAAGAAGATAACACTTTGCATTTTGGGGTGGAAGAGAGGTTACCTTGCCCGTACACCAAAAAGCGAAGGGCTCGCGCTCCGTAATCTTTACGAGAAGAGTGTGTACATCAGCTCGTGTGACTTTGACGCTTTCCACCGAAGGGAAAGTGTTCAGAATATCATTCTCAATTTTTTGTTTTGGGAAGAAAAGGCTATTCGCCCGAGAAATAAAATGAAAATATTTGCCCTCGAGCTCGCCCCGAGCCACCTTTTCAATGAGAGGAGCGTCTGTGCTGTCAGCTCCCACAACCTGGACAGTATGAATCGTCGTAGCAGAAATGCCGGATACGAAAGAGAGAGAAAAGAGGATCACTACCACAGCGAAAATGATCGCAACCGCCTTGCCGATTAGGCGCTTGCGCTTGCGGTTATAAACCCGAGAATGTTTTAAAATTGATTTTCTGCTGTGCATAGGACTTACGCATTTGCGCATTTCGTCGTTAAAATCCTCTTTTTTTCTTCGCCGTACCAGTAAGTACGTCTCAGAAAAAGCCTCGATTTCGCCTAGAACTGCATCAAATGCCTAAATCCTATCGACTTAATACTTACTTTTTTGAAATTGTATCGCTTCCAAAATAAGGCTGGAGGACTTCAGGAATTGCAATGGAACCATCTCCTTGCTGGAAATTTTCGACGAGCGAAACAAGAATGCGTGGAGTGGGAATCGCGGTGTTGTTGAGCGAGTGGGCAAATTTCATTTTTCCGTCTGTATCTTTGTAGCGGATATTGAGTCGGCGAGTCTGGAAATCATGAAAGTAGGAAGCGGAAGCGATTTCACGATATTTCTTTTCGAGCGGAACCCAGAGCTCAAGGTCATACTTTTTCACTTGTCCTAGCCCCAAATCCCCTCCGCAATTTATTACTCTGTGATATGGAATGCCGAGGGACTCGATGAATTCTTCGGTGTTTCGAGTAAGCTCTTCGTGAAATCGTACCGATGTCTCATGGCTCGCTTCACAAAGAATCACCTGCTCAAATTTATAAAATTCATGAACGCGGATAAGTCCTTTCACATCTTTGCTGTGGCTTCCCGCCTCTCTGCGAAAACACGGTGAAAAAGCCAAAAACTTTTTTGGCAAATCTTCCATTGGCAGGATTTCATCGCTGTGGTATCCCATCGTCGCCACTTCTCCTGTTCCAGCAAGAAAATCTCCGTCTTGTGTTTTATACAAATCTTCTTCGCCTTGTGGGAGAAATCCGGTGCCGAGCAAATTTTCTCTTCGAACAAGTGAGGGCACGATCATCGGTGAAAATCCTTTTTTAGAGAAGAAATCGAGCGCGTAATTCCAGATTGCAAAAGAAAGCTTCACTCCCGCGTCTTTCAAAAAATACCCTCGAAAGCCGGCGACTTTCGCTCCGCGGACCAAATCCACCATTCCGAGATTTTCCATAAGCTCAATATGGTTTTTCGGCGTGAAATCAAATTCAGGCAAAGAGCCCCATTTTTTAACTTCCATATTGCCCGCATCGCTCTCGCCATCCGGCACGGTCATATCCGGAATGTTTGGCACAAGAAGCATGAGCGAGCGCCATTTTTTCATTATTTCCTCGAGCTCGGTTTCCTCTTTATTCATGTCTGCCTTAAACTTCCGCATTTCAAAAATCATTGCGTCTCGCTCCGCTGGGTCCTTTGCGCTCGCCACTTTATCACTCACGACATTCTGTTCAGTGCGTTTCTTCTCCACTGATTGCAGTTTCATCTTCCGAAGATCGTCAGTAGCAAGAAGCTCTTCAACATCAAAAGCCACAAATTTCTTTTTTGCGGCAAGAGCGATGAGGTCTTTGTTCTCGCGGATAAACTTGATATCGAGCATAGTTACAACAGTATATAATAGATAGTGCAATAAAAAAAGATGGATAACAAGATTCAAAAAATCGGTCCGAAAGATTTTCCTCCTCTCCTTCGTGAGATTAATGACCCGCCAAAAAAGCTTTATGTGAAGGGTGTCCTACCCGATTGGAAAGAAAATATGTTCCTCGCTGTTGTGGGTGCACGAAAATACACAAGTTACGGAAAAGAGGCTTGCGAGAAATTAATTGCTGGCCTTCGTGGATACCCTATCGTGATTGTTTCTGGGCTTGCTCTTGGAATTGACTCTATTGCCCACCGAGCAGCGCTGGATGCTGGGTTGAAAACTATTGCAATCCCCGGCTCCGGGCTTTCAGAGAAAGTTTTGTATCCTTCAAGTCACCGAGAGCTTGCTCGGAAGATCGTAGAATCTGGCGGAGCCCTTCTCTCCGAATTCGAACTAGAATTTCATGCGACCAACTATAGTTTCCCGCAAAGAAACAGAATCATGGCGGGAATGACTCACGCAACTCTTGTGGTGGAAGCAGAAATTCGCTCGGGTACACTTATCACTTCTAAATTCGCGACTGAATATAATAGAGACGTCCTGACTATCCCCGGCTCCATTTTTTCCAAAACTTCCGAAGGCCCGCACATGCTTCTTCGGCTTGGAGCAACGCCAATTACAACATGTGAGGAACTTCTTTGGGCGCTTGGCTTTGAACAAGACGAGGAAACGAAAACTCAAACACTTTTCGCAGACGCTTCGCCAGAAGAGCAGATTATTTTGAATTTTCTTACAGAACCAATGACAAGAGACGAACTTATCCGCACTTGCGGGAAAAACACATCGGAGATGAACGTTTTACTATCAGGAATGGAGATAAAAGGAATGATAAAAGAAAGCTTAGGAGAAGTCAGAAGGTGCTAGTTGACGAAATTCAAAACTCGTACTATTGTTCGATTAGAACAGGCATAAACCAAGTTAACCCGAACATTCGATGAAAGGAGGGCCGCATGGCCTTTGTTATCTCTGAAGAAACCCTTCGGATAATCTTTCGGGAGGGTGGCATCCCTGTCGATCAATGGGGAGTCCCCGGTACAAGGACACTCTCCCAGCTCGCCAAGGATTTTGCGAGTGGAGAAAGAGAACTCGGCTGGGACGCCGAACATGGGTGGTATCAGATAGTCCGGTTGGTGCGATTCATTATCGTTCACCCGGAAAAAGGTACCTTGTTTGAAAGCCACCAGATCGAGCCGGGCGGCAATCGCTTGGAGCGCAACCAGCCGCCAGGAGGTAAAATGAAGACGGGAGAAGATCCGCGTCTTGCCGCCGAAAGAGAGCGAGGAGAAGAATTGCCAATTCTCAAGGGCAAGACTTTGATCACTCTCGACGTCTCTCGCACTTTCAAGTCGAGCAAGTCATGCCCCGGCTTGCTGTCCTTGTTTGAATATCATGATTTCTCGATCGAGACTTCGGGCGACGAAATCCCCGACGATTACAGCGTCAGGGACCACGACGGGAAAATGCTTTACTTCGCATGGAAGAAGTAGCGGGGGGAAGCATTAGCAATACGGCGCACGCGAAAGCGAGCGCCGGTTTTTATTACAAAGTCTTATACACAGTTTGCAAAAATTTTCTCTTTCGTGTAATACTGGGGAACATCACTATGAAATTATTCATCGTTGAGTCGCCTGCAAAAGCGAAAACAATCGGAAAATATTTGGGAGACGGATACACCGTTAAGGCATCTGTCGGCCACGTCCGCGATCTTCCAAAATCAAATAAAAAAGCCGTCGACATTGAAGGCGGTTTTGTTCCGCATTACGAAATTTCAAAAGGCAAAGAAAAAATTGTTGAAGAACTGAAATCACTTGCGAAAAAAGCGACCGAAGTCATTCTCGCAACCGACCCCGACAGAGAAGGAGAAGCTATTGCGTGGCATATAGTAGAGGCGACAGGATTAAAGAAAGGAAAGACCAAGCGCGTCGTGTATCACGAAATCACCGAAGACGCTATTAAAGACGCCATCGCCCACCCGCGAGATATAGATGAAAACCTCAAAGAAGCGCAAGAAGCTCGGCGCGTACTCGACCGGCTTGTAGGCTATGACCTCTCTGGAATTATTTGGAAAAAGGTGCGCTACGGACTTTCTGCTGGACGAGTGCAGTCCCCCGCGCTTCGCATTATTATGGAACGCGAGCGGGAAATTCGCGCTTTCAAATCACATACCTTTTGGATAATTACGGCGGACACTGAAACTGCGAAAAAAGATAAGCTTCCGCTTACTTGCGTAGAGGAGCCGACGGATAAAAAAGAAGTCGATAGAATTCTCGAAGTTGGAAAGAAAGAAAAATGGGTAGTGGAAAGTGTCGCTGAAACGGAAGCAAAGCGTTCTCCTCGCGCTCCATTCATTACTTCTACGCTTCAGCAGTCTGCGTCTTCTCGACTCGGTTTTTCTCCTTCCCGCACAATGCAGGTTGCTCAAAGACTCTACGAAGCCGGGCACATTACCTACATGCGTACGGACTCGACAAACTTGAGTGTCACCGCGCTTGATGGAATCCAGAAAGAAATTACAAAAAAATGGGGAAAAGAACTTTTTGTCCCCCACACTTATAGCAAGAAAAGCAAAAACGCACAGGAAGCTCACGAAGCGATTCGCCCGTCTCATTTTGAGAAAGAATCTGCGGGACTCAATGATGAACAGCAAAAGCTTTACCGACTCATTTGGAGACGAGCGGTTTCTTCGCAAATGGCTGATGCGAAAATTTTGCGAACAAAAATCACGGTGAAAGTTGGCGACGGGAAAATCCCAGATTTCGCGACAAACGGAAGCCGAGTGCTTTCTCCCGGATGGCTTCTTGCCGATCCAGCAGCTCGAGGCGAGGATGTTGAAGTCCAGAAAGTAGTTGCTGGAGATATTTTGGATTTGAAAGAAATGCATACAGAGGAGAAGCAGACCGAACCGCCTCCACGATATTCAGAAGCAGGACTTGTGAAAGAGCTCGAAAAACGAGGCATCGGACGCCCTTCGACCTACGCTGCAATTATTAAGACTCTCGAAGATCGAGGATATGTGGAAAAAATTCAAAAAGCGCTGTGCCCTACGGATACCGGAGACGTTGTTTCAAGTTTCCTTGAAGAAAATTTTAAAGACTATATAAGCGACACTTTCACCGCGGAAATGGAAGACAAGCTCGACCTTATCGCAGAAGGAAAAACCACTTATTTGAAAACGCTCACCGATTTCTACAAACCATTCCTGAAAGAGCTGAAATCAAAAGACAAACTCGATAAAGTCACCAATCTCGGCGATGCACCGGCAGAATTTAAATGTCCAAAATGCGGATCGCCAATGGTGATTAAACTTTCCAAAACCGGAAAGTTTATGAGCTGTTCAAAATTCCCAGATTGTCTTGGTGCGCGAAATATGGAAGGAAAGGAGCTTGAGGGACCAAAAGAAACTGGAGAAATTTGCCCAGACTGTGGAGGGAAACTCGTACTTCGCGAAGGACGCTTCGGCCAATTCATTTCCTGCGCCAACTATCCAAAATGTAAATATATAAAAAAAGATGCGGAACTCGAGCGTAAAAATTCAACAGGAGTCCAGTGCCCGATCTGCAAAGAAGGAATGATGACGGAAAGAAAGGGACGATTCGGACTCTTCTACAGCTGTTCCAATTATCCGAAATGCAAACACATCATCAAATCCAAACCTACAGGAAACATCTGCCCAATGTGCCAGTCTCTGATGATGCTTGGCACCAAAACCATCCCGGAACGTTGCTCAAACAAAGGTTGTCCAAATCATAATCCGCACAAACTGCAGAAATAGGTACGGAAGCATGTGGCCTACGCCACATGCGCAACTGGTTTTGGTGAGACGGAGCGATGTTTTTGCAGAAGCAAAAACCGCGAGTCGGGGTCGCGGAAATTTCCGAACATGGGTGAGGAAATTATCTGTGACCGAAGACAATACCAGAACGCTATTCTCTAGCCAAAAAACAGCCTTTTAAGGCTGTTTTTTGGCTCATTAGACTTTTTCCCACCAAAAAGTACAATGAGGACATGCCCCAAGTGAACGAAATTCTCGATCTCATGGACTCCCCCACAAAGGAGGATATTGAACTTATCGTCAAAGCCTACAATTTTGCTGAAAATGCACACCGTGACCAGAAACGCTACACCGGCGAACCGTACTTCGGCCACCTCGTAGAGACTGCAAAAAATCTTGCGAACATCGGCATGGGTTCGACTACAATTGCCGCCGGACTTCTTCACGATTCAATCGAGGATGTAAATGTGAAAGCTGAAGAAGTCGAAAAAGAATTCGGGAAAGAAGTTCTTTTTCTTGTCGAGGGCGTAACTAAGCTTGGGCACTTGCGATATTTAGGAAACGAACGGCACGTGGAATCCTTGCGAAAACTTTTTATCGCCATCTCGGAAGACGTCCGCGTGCTTATCATCAAGCTCGCTGATCGTCTTCACAATATGCGCACCCTTCAGCACGTTCCCAAACACAAACAGAAACGTATCGCTCAAGAGACGCTCGAAATTTACGCTCCGCTCGCCTACCGAATCGGAATCCGAACCTACAAGCGAGAGCTCGAAGATCTGGCTTTCTCTTTCATCAATCCCGAAGAATTCGAGAAAACGAAAAAAATGATGAAACAGAAAGGGAAAGAAATTTCTGAATCGCTCCAAAAATTCAGTAAATCAATGCGAAAAGAATTTGGGAGAGAAGGAATGACGGTTATTAAGACCGATTCCCGGGTGAAAAACATGTATAGCCTCTACCAAAAGCTTCTCCGAAAAGATTGGGATATTGATAAGATCTACGATCTTGAAGCCTTGCGAGTCATCGTCCCGACCGTTTCCGATTGTTACAAAGTGCTGGGCATCGTTCACAGCATTTGGAGGCCGCTTCCAGGGCGAATCAAAGACTATATCGCCTTTCCCAAACCAAACGGCTATCAAGGACTCCACACGACCATTTTTACGGGAAACGGCACTATTGTAGAAATTCAAATCCGAACTGAAGAAATGCACGAGCGCGCAGAATATGGAATCGCTTCGCACATTGCTTTCAAAGAAAAACAAAATAAAAAAGAACCGACCGGATATTTCGTCTGGCTGAAAAATCTTTTGCCTGGCGGATGGGGCGGAAATGGAAATGGCACGGCAAATGGTATTGGAAACGCAAATGAGGCGGAAAAGAAAAGTACGAAAAAATCGGATATTCCTACATGGATCAGAGAGCTTGCAGAAGTTCAAGCGGGAGCTCTCAAACGCGACCAATTTATGGAAGATTTGAAATCGGATTTCGTCAGAGACCGCGTGTTCGTCTTTACTCCGAAAGGCGACGTCGTGGACTTGCCTATTGATTCCTGCCCAATTGATTTCGCTTACGCCATCCACTCGGATATCGGAGACCATATATTTGGAGCCCAGGTGAACGGCAAACACTCCCCGCTCTCACAACCTCTTCGAAATGGAGATATCGTCGAAATTCAGACGCGGAAATCAAGCAAACCATCAGGAAAATGGCTCGACATCGTGAAAACAAGCATGGCAAAAAAACACATTCGGGCTGTGCTTGAAAAACAAGTAAAAGTCAGACAGTAAAATTCTTCACTGAATAGAGATCAGTGTCGTCCTCTTTTGTTTCCTCGATTTTTGGTTTGTCGTTTACGGCAACTGGATCCATAGGAGTATCCTTAGAAACGGTTGGGGTTTGGGAAGCCAAATAATTTTGCAACATCTCATTCGGTTTCTTGCCTTTTCCATTTGTGCGCAGGAGATTGAGAATACTATGGAGGTCGTCGTTCGAGAAGAAATCAATGAGAATTTTCCCCCCGACTTCTTTTTGTTCAATATGAACCCGAGTTCCTAAAGACTCAGTCAACTTTTCTTCCATCTCGATAATTTCGGGATCAAAGGTGGTTTCTTTCTTGCGAGCTCTGTCATATGCAATACGGCGGGAAATGCTTTCTGATTCTCGAACCGTTAAGTGCTTGAGAAGAATTTCTTTATAAAGCGTCTGCTGTTCTTCGGGGCGCGTTCCAAGCATGAGAAGCGGACGAGTGTGTCCTTCCGTAATTTTCCCTTCAGAAAGCGCAGTTATCATTTCCGGCGGAAGCGAAAGAATTCGGAGACTATTTGTAACATATTCACGGCTCTTCCCCACTTTTGCGGCAACTTCGTTGTGTTTAAAATTAAATTCGCTGGTGAGACGTTCAAATGCTCGCGCTCTATCCACCGGATTCAAATCTTCACGTTGAAGATTTTCGATGATCGCAAGTTCAAGCTTTAATTTCGCATCTTCGGTACCACTTCGAATAATTGCAGGAACTTGGGAGAGTCCGGCAATTTTTGAAGCACGAAGACGGCGCTCACCGGAGATAAGCTCGTATTCAACTGCGAGACCTCCAGTTGCCTTTTCCACTTCGCCCCTGGTTACAACGAGAGGTTGAAGCACGCCGTACTGGCGGATTGATTCAGCGAGATCTTTGAGACGTGCCTCGTCAAAGTCGTGTCGAGGCTGGTAAGGGTTAGGTTTTATCTTCTCAACTTCGATCCAGAAAATGGCATTGTTCTCGAATTGTGGACGCACAGCATCATTTTTCATAGTGGAATTTTAGCATAAGCACTCGTAGGCGCAAAGCCAAAAGAATTGATTTTTGAGCCATTTTTGAATACACTTGTGAGGTTCGAAGTATATTTTAATAAAGCCGGGATGGCGGAATTGGTAGACGCACACGACTCAAAATCGTGCGGAGCAATCCATGAGAGTTCGATTCTCTCTCCCGGCACAAAAACCAAAGACAGGGAAAACCCTGTCTTTGGTGCGGGAGAGAGAATCGAAAGACGGAAGCGCATGGGCGCTGAGTCGGGGTCGCGAGCTTTTTCAGCAGAAAAAGACTTGTGACCGATTCTCTTAATAAAAAAACAATCAGGATACTACTCCCTGTAAGGGTCGATTCTTTTTTCAACAAAAAAAGAACCCTCGGTGCGCAATGAGTACACCGAGGGGATTCCTATTCAAGATATTTCAACCTTTTCCATCACCGGGGCCAGGAGGTGGCAGATCTGGATAAAACTTATCCATCTTCTCCTGCTTCTCGGTGAACTTTCCATCCCTAAAGAAAAAGCCTATACCACGCTGGCGGAAGTTTTCTTCCTTCACGTGGAGATATTCAACGTTAATGTTCACATTAAACTCCTTAAGGTGAGAATCGATATCCTTCCGGCTATGGTTTAGCACATCATTGAGATAATCGGAAAATTGTATTCCCCCTTTCTCGGGCGCGTCCGCGTAGGCGATATGCGATTCGATGTTCTGTCCGGGGGTGACCACGGCGGTATTGAAGCGCAGTGCGGTGAGGATAAGACCGGAAATATATTCGCCATCTGCCTTCTTCTTTCCCGAAAGCTCCGGCCAAATATTTACGGTAAAGGACGCCTCGCCGTCTGTGGACTTCCCCATCTTCACGCCCCAGAATGCGTCTGCATTCTGCAACTGTTGTGCGCGGTCGCGCTCTTGCCACATCATCGACGAGAGCTGCCCCACGGCATTGTACACGTCAGTTTTCACGTCGCCGGTGCGCGGCATCCAGAACCCCTTGACGAATACCACAGCCATGATGATAGTCATGGCGACGGCGCCGACATACGGTCCCCAGCTCCTTCCGACATTTGTCGCTTGACTGAGGAGCAGAGCACCTTCAATGGTTTTGCGAGCACGTTTAACATCATCGAGCTCATTCTGTATTTCGGCGATACGCGCATTTTTCTCCGCGATGACCTTCTCCATGCCCGTCGCCTGTGTCACGTGCACCTCGCGAGCAGCTTCCAGCTTGCTCACCTGGAGTTGAGCCGACTTCAAGTTGGCGTCGGTCTTGCCGAGCTCCAGCGAGAGCCGGGACGTTTCTTTGAACACCGTTTCAGTGTTCATCCGTTCCTGAAGTCTTTCCTTCGCCTTGGTCTCCCGTTCGAGACTCTCCTGGAGTCCCTCGGCAATGTCCACCAATTCAGGCAACGTCTTGTTGGCTAGGTCAGCCATACAACCTCCTTTGCTATGCTCTCACCTTTAGTCCCTCGCACACATTGTGCTCAGAAACATTGGTTTTTTGAGAGCGTCCGTGCGAAAAATACCAAATAATTGACATAATGTCAACGTATGGCAATATAAACAAGCATGGAACGGAAACTAAAAATCCTCGTAATCCTCGGTCCAACCGCAAGCGGAAAAAGCGCGCTCGCGGTTACGCTCGCGCGCAAACTCGGCGGCGAGATTGTTTCTGCTGACTCACGGCAAGTTTACAAAGGGCTTGATATCGGAACGGGAAAAATCACTCGGCGCGAGATGAAGGGAATTCCCCATCATCTTTTAGACGTGGCCAATCCAAAAAAGCAATTTACTGTAGCGGAATATAAAAAACTCGCAGAAAAGGTCATTGATGACATTGTGGCGCGTGGAAAGTTGCCCATCATTTGCGGAGGAACAGGATTTTATATCCAGGCAATTGTGGATGGTACAGTTCTGCCCGAAGTCGCGCCGAATGTGCGACTTCGGGCACGTTTAGAGAAAAAATCTGCAATAGAGCTTTTCAAAATCCTGAAAAAACTCGACCCCCGTCGAGCAAAAGAAATTGATAAAAATAATCCTCGTCGGCTCGTGCGAGCAATTGAAATCGCAAAAGCTCTCGGCTCTGTACCCATTGTGCAACACCGAGTGTTGCACAAATATGAAGTAGTTCAAATTGGTATCAAACTTTCTGATGCGGAATTAAAGAAGAGAATAACTATTCGCCTATTGGAGCGAATTAGAAAGTATATGATCGACGAGGCAAAGCAATTGCATAAAAACGGCTTGAGTTGGAAACGAATGGAAGCGCTGGGTCTAGAATACCGATACCTCGCAGCATATCTGCAAAGAGAAATTTCGCGAGAAGAAATGATCTCCAAACTCAAAACCGAAATCTGGCATTACGCAAAACGCCAAATGACATGGTTTAAAAGAGATAAGAGAATAAGGTGGCAGAAGATTAAACAAACCAACAAAGTTGACAAAAGCTATCTATTATTTTAAAATCGTGCACGGGGTAGTCTTCCTCAATTACTGAGCAATTCGCATTGTGCGAAGCTCTTAGATTGGGAAAATGAAAACTGAAATGGAGGGAACGCGTCATGAAATTGAAATCTGTCTTCAACCTGAAGTGGCTGATCGTGCTGGTTGGGGGAAGCATCGGCCTCGGAGTGCTCGGTCTCGCGGCTTGGTTTATGTTCTGGGTCACATTTGTCGATAATTACGAGTTCGGTTTTGCCTACGATAAGTTCACCGGCAAGATCGAACCGATCGAACATACCGGCTGGGTGTCTCGGACACCCTGGAGATACAGCGTACATACGATTGACTTGCGGCCCTACCAGCTTTCCATAAGCGCCAATTCGCGGGTACTAAACGCAAAACTGGTCCGCTTCAATCCGAAAGGTATCGACACATTCGTCGAATGGCACGGCAGAAGTGCCGGCGACAAGCTGTCAGATTTGCAGGAAATACTCAAGTGCTATGCCTTCGACAGAGCGGAGGGCCGAGACTGTCCGTTTCTGACCGTGATCCAAGAACTCGCTCCGGGCCAAGGTATGCCGGATACAAAAGAGACGAAGGTGGCGCAATGAAACCAAAGCGGGCAGCAAGATGGAGGTGGCGGTGGCAACTGAAACGATGGCACCGAATCCTTCTGTGGGCAGTAGCAGTGATAATAATTGTGCGCTACGGCTTTTTCAACTACACAGAACCAACTGAACTGGGAGTATCCCGGAATTGGCTCACAGGAGAAATGTGGACCACTCAGGGAGGTTACCAATTCATCGCTCCATGGATAGGCGTTGCTCATATCGACACAAGACCAGTAAAGGTGGTCGTGAGCAGCACAGGTCGTGGATACAGCGCCAAGTTGGTACAGTTTCAACCCGAACATTGGCGTGAATTTGTGGACACGGAAGGGTGGAGGTACTACTGGTGGGACAACCGCTTCTCCATCAATTTCGGCCTCAATGAAGAGTGTCGAGGGATGGAAAGCGTTCTGCGCGGATACGCCTACTCTCCGAAAAAGTATTCCTTCGTTAAGATCCTGGAGGAATATTGAAATGAAAATAAGGATCAAAACCGGTGAAGCAAGTCTTCACCGGTTTTTGACGTCAATTTTCTCCTTACAGGAGCTGTACACCTTTCACATTCTGATTACAGAACGCTCAAGGTCTTGCGGAGCGGGTCCCAACCCACTCCTCACTTTCTCTTCCACTTCAAATACTTTTTGTTTTTGAGTTCGTCGGGAAGATAGCTTTCTTTGTCGTACTTTTCATAGCCGGCACCATATTTCAAATCTTTCATGAGTTTGGTCGGGGCGTTTCTGATGCGAAGCGGAATTGGTAAATTTCCAGTTTTCTTCACATCTTCGAGCGCCTCAAAATATGCATAATAAGAATCCTTACTCTTTGGGGCGAGAGACAGATACGTTACTCCGTGAGCAAGATTTATTTGCGCTTCTGGAAGCCCAATTACATCTACTGCCGCAAAGACAGCATTTGCCACCACGAGAGCCGTTGGCTGTGCCAATCCGATATCTTCTGAAGCAAAAATAACCATCCGACGAGAGATAAATTTTGGGTCTTCTCCGGCGTCAATCATGCGAGCGAGATAATAGAGAGCGGCGTCCGGCTGGCTTGCCCGCATACTTTTTATGAATGCACTGATAGTGTTGTAGTGTTCTTCTCCTTTCTTATCGAAACGTAAAAGCTTGCTCTGTAGAGTATTTTTTAAATTTTCAATCGTGATTGTGCCGTAAAGCTTTTTAGTATTTTCGAGCATCGTCACCGCCTGCCGAGCATCGCCATTTGCCATCCGCACGAGCCAATCTTTTGCTTCCTTCCCGATTTTCATCTTCGTTCGGTCAATAATTTCCGACATTTCTTTATCGGAAAATTCATTGAGCACAAATACGCGACAACGTGAAAGGAGAGGTGAGATGACTTCAAAACTCGGATTTTCTGTCGTTGCGCCGATGAGCGTCAATTTCCCAGATTCAACATAAGGCAAGAGAAAATCCTGCTGAGCTTTATTGAAGCGATGAATTTCATCAAGAAAAAGAACTTTGGGTTTGTCGGAAGAAAGTAGGTCCGCATCCTCAACAATTTTACGAATATCATCTTTTCCAGCCGAAACTGCCGAAAGTTCATAGAGCTTGGCATCCAAAGCATTGGCATATATTTTTGCCAGAGTCGTCTTCCCCACTCCGGGAGGACCCCAAAGGATAAAGGAGAAAAGATGCTTCTTTTCTATAGCGACTCGAAGAGGCATGCCCTTTCCCACAAGGTGTTTCTGTCCAATGAATTCTTGGAGATTTTTCGGTCGAATTTTTGAGGCTAGGGGTTCCATACCCCCATTCTATCGCTCGGGTAACGGAAGGCAAGAAACTTTTTCAAAAGTTCTAGAGATTTGACTTAATGTAGTTACTAGTGTTATATGCTTGTGGGATTAACTCATGGGAGGATAGTACATGAACCAACTGAAAGCACCGCAGGTGATTGGCATCTGCTGGGAAGAATACGGAAAGATAGCCTGTGGCTTCTTCCGTTATGGCGCGGAGGGTCAGATTTACTTTGCCTCTACACGCGGCGGGCAAGGCACGACATACTGTTTCCCCGTTTTCGAGGACAAAACAATTTCCACGCATGGTGACATTACGTCACCGAGATTGCAAGTGGAGATGGTGCGTCCGGAAGAATTGGGAATTCCGACAGATCCGATTCGTTGGAACGAACTCGTTCCGCAGGATCTCAGTCCGTTGCCGTAATCGTTTCAAAACATAGTGGATAGCAAAATGACCGCAAAAGCCCGCGGTCATTTTTAATATAATTTGAGATGATCCACGAGGAGTATCGGTCGATTCCTCGCCGAAAGCTATCTTTATGGCTTTCTTGGGCTCGCTCAAAAAACGCTAACGCTGTTTTTTGGCGGGCCCACGAGGAATCGAACCTCGACCTACAGTTTTGGAGACCGTCGTTCTACCATTAAACTATGGACCCAGTGCGCTAGATAATATCACAATTCTCTGAATTCACCACGAGCGAGAAACTGTCTTTTGAGACACCGCGCACGCCAGGCTGGCAGGGTCTTTGTGGTGTAATTTTTGCTTTGGGCAAAAACTATACCACAAAGCAGCCGGCGCCCAGCACAAAGAAAAATCCCCGCTGGGGATTTTTCTGGTGTCTCATAAAGACTGTTTCGAGTTATTTCTTGCCTTCTTTATGGATGGTCTTCTTTTTGCACCATTTACAGAACTTCTTGAGCTCGATTTTTCGCTCTACAGATTTCTTGTTTTTTGTGGACCAGTAGTTTACGCGCTTACAGTTCTGGCAAATGAGTTTTATGAGTTTATCCTGTGACATATAAATATTTGTTTAGGCAACCACTATAGATGAAATCGAGAAAAAAAGCAATTATTCCTTGACTCCATCCTTAGGTCGCATAAGCGGAAAAATCTGCACTTCACGAATCGGTTTATCCACCAAAATCGCAAAAAGCGACTCGCCGAAACCGAAACCGCAGGTCGGAGGCATGCCGTGCTCGAGCATTTCGACGAATTCCCAATCCGCCATCATCGCTTCTTTGTCTCCGGATTTCAGAAGTTCCTGTTGGGTCTCAAATCGCTTTCGCTGTTCAACTGGATCATTCAATTCTGAAAAGCCGTTGCCCACTTCTGTTCCCGCGAGAATGATCTGGAATCGCTCGGTTAATTCAGGATTTTCCGGCTTGGACTTGGCAAGCGGAGAGACGATTTTTGGATGATTTACGAGAAAGACCGGCCCTGCAATTTTCTTTCGGCAATATTTCCAAAGGGTATCAATCATTCGCTCCCGAGTTGTGCCGTCATAGGTAATTTTGAGCTCCTTCAGTTTCTTCTCTATTTCCTTGTCTGATGAATCCAAAACATCAATTCCCGTCTCTTTTTTCACAGTATCCCGATAATCCATCCTCTTCCACTCACCAGAGAAATCAAATTCAACTCCGCGAGAAGTAAATTTTGTCGTACCGAAGACTTCTTTTGCGATTGTCTGGTAAAGTCTTTCAACGAGCTTCATTCCGTCTTCATAGTTTGCGTAAGCGAGATAAAATTCAAGATTCGTGAATTCTTGGACATGATTCACATCAGTACCTTCATTGCGGTATGCTCGCCCAATTTCAAATGTCTTTGGATAGCCAGCTGCCATAAGACGCTTCTGCCAAAGCTCACCGATGGAGATACGCATAAACACGTCCAAATCAAAATCTTCGTGATGAGTCTTAAATGGAGTTGCTTCCGCTCCGCCGGTCGTCACTTCAAGCGTTGGCGTTTCAACTTCCATAAAGCCTTCTTTCTTCATAAAAGAACGGGTAACATCCCAGAATTTAGATTTCTTTACAAAAAGTTCGCGAATCTCCGGATCCATAAGGATATCGAGATAGCGCTTTCGAAAGCGCTCCTCCACGTCAGTAAGTCCGTGCCATTTTTCCGGAAGTGGAAGGAGAGACTTCGTGAGCATCTTCCAGCTCTTTACCTGCAAAGTTTTCTCTCCGCGTTTGGTCACGAAAAGCGTGCCATGAACTTCTAAAAAGTCTCCGATGTCTACAGTATCCTGAAAAAGCTTGAAAAAATTCCCAGACATTTCGTCAGATTTGAGAAGAATCTGAAGCTTGCCTGTCCCATCAAAAATATCGGAAAAAATAAGTGCCCCTTGTCCTCGAAGCGACATAACTCGGCCAACCAATGAAAATTCTTTACCGGATGCAGAAAGCTTATCAAAATGAGTTACGACTTCGCCGAGAGATTCATCACGTTTTGCCTCTGCTGGGTAAGCCTCGACGCCAGCATCTTTGAGAGCTTTGAGTTTTGCGAGCCGCGTGTTTTTTAGTTCGTCGAGAGAAGCCATAGGTAAAAACCTCTTCTTATTCTACTCGATTCCGACGATTTTGTAGTGTATAACTCCGCCTGGAGCTTTGTAGTTGAATTCATCCCCTTTTCGTTTGCCATGCATAGCTTCTCCGAGTGGAGATTGGAGAGAAATTTTACTGTTCGCAATATCTACCTCTTCTGAACCAACAATTTTATATGTTTTTGTTTTTGAGTCTCCCTTCTTCTGAATACTAACAGTAGAGCCGATATCAGCCTTTTCTGAATGGTGAAGCTCGACAATTTCTGCAGAAATGAGAATCGCCTCAATTTGCTTGATGCGATCTTCTACTTCCGCCTGATCGCCTCGCGCCTCCTGATATTCGGCATTTTCGGAAAGATCTCCGAGTGATTTTGCGTATTCCAAACTTTCCGCGACTTCTTTTCGTTTTACCGTCTTTAGGTGGTCAAGCTCTTTGGTCAATTCGTCAAATTTCTCTTGCGTCAAATACTGCTTTTTTTCTGCCATAGCGATAGTTTTAATTTCTAAAAGTGGCTTCAATCATACCCGAAAAATGGCTTTAGGTCAACGCGCGACTTGGCTTATTTCAAATAGTCGGGAGTGTGAAGAGTCATCCAATCAAGGAGCTGTCGCATTACGGATAGGGCTCCCACTGTGTTCGTGCTCGGCCCTTTCTCCATAAGAATAGCGAATGCGTACTTTGGATGCTCATACGGAAAGAAACCGGTGACCCAAGAGTTCACGAACTGCTTTTTCGTGCCGAGTTCCGCGGTACCGGTTTTCGAAGCCACCTCGACAGATGGAATATTGAGTCCTTTGGAAATACCTGTGAGTACGCCCTGCCTCATTCCTTCACGCACGATTTGAAGGGTACTATCAGAAATAGGAACAGTTTGGTTATTCGACACATTACTTTTATCACCACTTATAAGCGTGGGGGAAAGAAGATGCCCCCCGTTTCCAATTGACGCAACCGCTCGCACGGCTTGAAGGGGTGTGACTTGGAATCCATACTGGCCGATAGCGGTGTGATACGTATCTCCTATTCTCCACGGATCTCCCGGGAAATTTTCTTCTTTCCATGCGGGATTCGGAATCGTGCCTTTGCTTCCCGCAAAGAATCCCTGCCCGGCCACGCTTCCAAAACCGAATAGTCGAGTATATTTATCTATATTTGCGATCCCAATGCCTTTTTGATCTTGGTATCCCCCACCCACTTCGTAAAAATACACGTCGGAAGAGACGGAAAGAGCATCTTTTATATTTACCCAACCCTGCGCTCTCCAGTCAGTAAAAACTGATGACAATTTCGGATCATAGGCATTCGGAATAGAAATCGAACCAGTACTTAAGATCTTTTTATCCGGTGAAATGACATTTTCAGTCAAAGCTCCAACTGCAATATAAGGTTTAATAATAGAACCCGGAGTATACAGCCCCGACACAACTCGATCCAAAAACGCATTGCTTGGGTCGGTAAGATATCTTTTGATCGCATCCCTATCTTTGCCCAAAGAAAGAATTTGCGGACTATATTCTGGAAAACTTGTCAGCGCTAGTATTTCGCCATTCTCGGCGTTCATAATGACTCCCGCACCGCCTTGAAAATTAATCCTGTGAGCGAGAGAAGAAATATCATTGTACAACTCTGCCTGGAGATCAGAATCGATACTGAGAGTTATGTCTGCTCCGTCTTTAGGAGGACGAACCACACTCTCCGATTGAATCTTCCCCAAAGCATTGACTTCGACAATCCGCAAACCATTCTCACCGGCAAGCTCTGTATTATAAAATTTCTCAACTCCGTCTTGCCCCTCATAGACATCCTTGTAGTAAAATCCGGAATCATCTTTTGAAGGAAATTTCACATATCCGAGCACATGCGCAAAACCAGGCGCTTCAAGATACTGCCTTCCCAAATATTCTTCTGTATCCGGAAGAGTGCTATTCCAGGCAAGCTCCTTCCCATTTCTATCGAGGATACGGCCGCGTTTCGCGAAGATAACGGTGTTACTAAGATGGTTATCCTGACTTTGATCATAATAGGCGAGACCATTTTTCACTTGAAGATTCCATGCTTTATAAGCAAAAACCAAAAAAACAAAAAGGAAACATAATCCCGCAAGAGAAAGTGTTCTTGCGGTAATCGGTTTTTCTAATCGGCCTTCAAATTGATCGGTATTAAAAGCGGGCAGATTCGTAGAATCGAGAAAAATCTCGTCGGGATCGATATCTCGATCCTGAATAATTCTCCCGCGCAAACCCATGAGTTTTTTCCAATCGAATACCATGGTCCCTAGTATACCCGGGCACCAACTTTTTTTAAAGTTGGTGCCCGGGTATACGACAGATAGAAGATTTTTTGAATTTCTAGGATCTATCGGGCAATGAAATTTTCGATCGCGCCGCACGAAACAAGAAAAAGAGAAGGATTGAGGAAAAAGTAAATATAAATTGAAATCCCCAAAAACGAGAAGACGGCGAAGATTCCAGCAAATCAAGAAGAAAACCAACAATGATTAATTCGTAAAAATCATCTATGTAAAATGCAAGAAGAAAAGCGACAGGCAAGGTTACCCACCACGGAAATATAATGATTGCAAAAAATAATGCGACGTCAATTGATACTCTTTTTAAAATCATAATGGAGATTGTATAAGAAGAGAATTTTTCTCTACCAAAACATAGCCCAGTTCAAATAAATTAATTGGCACTCTCACCACGCCCTTCATAAAAGAGTCGCTCGGCGCTGTATCAATCATCCCGACAATACCGATAAGATCGTGATTTTTATTGGAACTGTATACAGAATCGCCCTCGAGCACATCGACACCCCTCGGAATCTTGATGGAAAAATTGCCGCCTCCAATACCAATAAGTTCCACTGGGGTGACTTTGACACCGAGAACTGCGGGGGTAACTTGTCCAGGAGAAGAGAAAAATTTTATCTGAGAGGTTTCCCCATAGACCTGCGAGACTTCACCTATGAGAATATGCTCTCCCGCGTAGACGAGGTTTCCCACTTGTAGTTTTTCATTTTTCCCGCCATCTGCTAAAAGAGTATCGTACGGAAATCTCGGGGGCTTAAGAATTACAGCTGTGAGAACAGAATTTTTCTCCACCGTTGATGTTCCGAAAGATTCCTGGAGACTTTGATTATTCTGTTTCGCGAGTCTTAGCTCGGCTTCAACTCCTTCTAGGCTCGCGAGCCTGTTTATGAGCATTTTATTTTCCGCGACCAAATAGCTATTGAAGTAAAAAATTGAAAGAAAACTGCTTGTTCTATCCAATATGCTATTTTTAAAAAGAAGTACCGGCCGCGAGAGAGAAGCGAAACCGCGAACCAAAAAGGACGGAGGAGAAAATCGAAAAAGAAAAATAACAAGGAAAAGAAAGAGAACCGCAAGAAGCCGGGGGCCGTTGCCTCCGGCTTTTTTTTGATTTTGCCTTTGAAATATGAAATCTTTGACCATTATCTCTTTGGGGGCAACTCGTCTTCATTTTGAATGAGAAGTTCGCGATATTTTTCCAACTCTTCCAAAATGACACCTGTACCGCGAGCTACGGCCGTAAGAGGATCATCATCAACGTGAATTGGAATTTTCAATTGTTCCGAGAGTAATGCCGAAAGGCCTTTAAGAAGTGCTCCGCCCCCAACAAGATACACTCCGCGGTGCATAACATCTGAAAGAATTTCCGGAGGGGTAGTTTCCAATACTTCTTTCACGGATTCTATAAGGTGGTCGATAGAAGGAGCGAGGGCAGCACGCAAATCTTCATCAGTGATGATTACTTCCCGTGGAAGCCCAGTAATGAGGTCTCTTCCGCGCACAGCCGCCTCCATTGGAGCGCCGTTTGGCTGGGCTGAACCGATCGAAATTTTTATATTTTCAGCAGTCTTTTCGCCGATGAGAATTTTGAATTGGCTTCGGATATAGGAAATAATATCAGCATTGAATTTATCTCCTGCAATTTTTAGATTTTTCCCGCGGACAATTCCGCCTAAAGATATGACAGCAATGTCAGACGTGCCTCCGCCGATATCTACCACCATACTTCCGATCGGGTCATTCACCGGCAAGCGAATTCCAATCGCCCCCGCCATCGGTTGTTCTATAATGTGTACTTCGCGCGCTCCAGCATTTTTTGTAGCGTCTCTTACAGCTCGTGTTTCAACATTCGTAATTCCATACGGAATTCCAACCACCACTCGGGGTCCAAGCATTTTTTTATTCTCTTTTTCTGCAAGTCGAACAAGATGACTGATCATTTCTTCAGTCACTTCGAAATCAGAAATCACTCCGTCGACGATTGGCTTCACGGCAATGATGTGTGCGGGAGTTCTCCCGAGCATTTGTTTTGCTTGAGTTCCCACAGCCACCACTCTTCCCGTCTTTTGGTTTACGGCAACAACAGAAGGTTCATTGATGACAATTCCGCGACCGCGAACATACACAAGCGTGTTTGCAGTACCCAAATCAATACCAATATCGTTTGAGAAATATCGCTTAATTTTTTTAATGAGGTCTTTCATGGATTAGTTCTGAAAACACTTCCCTAAAATCAAGGGAATAGTGAACTCAATACTACTCGTCCCATAGGGAAAAGTCCATAGTTTTAAGCCTTAAAACAAGGCCTTTTATTTGAAGATTTTTAGGAGAACGTCTTCTTTGACAAGTTCAGTCGCTCCTGTCGCCCGGTCTTTAATTTCATATCCATCTGCTTCCAAAGTCTTCGCGCTCACTACTATTCGGAGAGGTATGCCGATAAGATCCGAGTCAGCGAATTTTTCTCCCGGACGAAGCCCGCGATCATCATATAAAACTTCAATACCTTTCTCGGTCAATTTTTTATAAAGTTCATCAGCAGATTTTTTTACTTTTGTATCCTCTCCCGCGAGCGAAACAAGATGAGCCTGAAATGGAGAAACTTCCTTCGGCCAGACAATTCCTTTTTCGTCGGCAAATACTTCCACAATCACTCCCATGAGCCGTCCGAGACCAATTCCATAGCTTCCCATAACTACGCTTTTCTTCTCTCCCTTCTCGTCCAAGAATTGGAGTCCGAGCGCGTCAGAAAAACGAGTACCGAGCGGAAAAATATTCCCCACCTCCACCGCTTTTTCTTCGCGGAGTTTCGTATTGCCGCATTTAGGACAAGCGTTTTTGAAATCCGCGATGACTTCCTTATTCACCGCCTCTTTGCATTTGTCGCAGATGTAAATCAAATCTTCTCCGGCAGATGTAAGTGTCTGAAATTCGTGAGAATATTTACTAAAAATTCCCCCCGAGGCCATGGTAAGATAGGTCACTTTGCCAATTCCCACACCCTCGAACACTTTTTTGTAAGCCTCTTTTGATCCTTCATAAAATGCTTCGTGTTCTTTCTCATCACGAGAAAAAGAATAAAGGTCTTTCATCATAAATTCTCGACAACGCATGATACCGCTTTTTGCCCGGGCTTCATTGCGAAATTTGGTCTGAATCTGATACGCAGAGCGCGGCAAATCTTTGTAGGACTTAATCTCCTCGGCCATGATCGCAGTGAGCATTTCCTCATGCGTAAGAGCAATCCCCACTTCTGTACCGTTTTTTAATTTTGTCTTAAACCAATTATCTATTTTTTCATCGCTCCAACGGCCAGTCTTTTCCCAAAGTTCCTTATTTTGGAGAGTCGTCATGAAAATTTCTTGCCCGCCGATAGCGTTCATCTCCCGACGAATGATCAGAGCTATTTTATTAAGTACGCGAAGTCCAAGCGGGAGATAGGAATACACGCCTGCCATTTCTTTATGAATGTATCCAGCGCGAATAAGAAGCTCGGCATTCTTTGCCACTTCATCTTTTGGAGCTTCCTTCCGAGTCTTGGTAAATAGTTGTGATTGCAACATGAAGATTATTCTATAGGAAAAAGAAACAAAAAGAAAATGCCGGCCTTATGGAAAGGCTGGCATATCCAAAATGGACTATTCCAACTTCATCAAATCTTCGACGGAGGAAGAGCCGATGATCTTGGGGTAAATCGCG
Source organism: Minisyncoccota bacterium (assembly GCA_028711065.1). Classification (GTDB taxonomy): domain Bacteria; phylum Patescibacteriota; class Minisyncoccia; order Phycocordibacterales; family JAQTLZ01; genus JAQTLZ01. The sequence continues at coordinate 20,636 of JAQTSY010000006.1, read as the reverse complement.
TTGACGAAAGTAGCAAGCTCGCCACCGACAACCTCCTGCAGGGCAGCATCTTGCACCTCCCGAGAATCGAAATTTTGCCGGTATGTTTTCTCGGCTGTACTGAGTTTGCGGGCAAGGTCATTAATGAATGTGCGGAGTACTACCACACGCAACTTGTCCGCAGCGGCAAATGTCCCGTCCCGCTCTCTCTTCTGTGCCACAAAAACGCGAGCAGGAAGCAGAACCTCCGCTCTAAAGCCAGCCTGACTGGAGATGTGTTCGATACTCTGCAAACCCTGCATCATGACCTCAAAAGAAGACGGTCCCGAATAGGTTTCCAAATCCGACACAGCCCGATGAAGCCGACCAAAAAGTGGAGCGACTTCAGCGAAAACATCAGCACGCTCATCACACGCGTCTTGAGCGATTTCCAGAAGCATCCTCCTCGCCTCCCTATTGAGAGAACGTGCTTCAGGGGTTTGAAGTAAGAGAGCGCTTGACGCCTCAATGATCTTGATCCTTCGCCTCAAATACTCAAGCCGAAGATTAACTATATCCTCGACGTTCTTCCTCCACGCAACCTTGCACTCCTCAAGGAAACGCTCCCTCGGCCCCGCCAGAGGCACCTTAACAGTCGCCATGCCCTTTTCTCCCTTCTTTCCCCAATGTACCGAAAACAAAAAGCGCGATGAAAACATCGAGCCACCGCTTAATTTTTTACATTATTTTCGAGTAAAAGTCAATCAGCGTTAGAGAATTTTCACGATGTCGTGAAGCGTGACAATAACCATTAGCACAATGAGAATTGCGAAACCGACACTATTTATCATATTTGCAACTTTTGGTTTTATTGGGGAGCGTTTGATTGCTTCAATAAGTACAAAAAGAAGACGTCCTCCATCAAGCGCGGGAAATGGAATGAGATTTATAACAGCAAGATTTAAAGATATGAAAGCCGCGAGAGAAAGAATATACACAAACCCAAGCTTTTCAGCGCTTCCAACAAGAGAAACAATGCCAACAGGCCCTGTCACTTCAGAAAAATGAGCCTTCAACCTCACAGCGTCCCAAATGAAACCAGCCAGTCCAGTCGCGACAGTTTTAATGACGTCTATCGTAAGTTTTGCTCCTTCAAAAAAAGCTCTGAAGAAAGAGAGTCTTAATATTCCAATCATATCCATTGCGACACCGATAGCGCTTTTGCCTTCCACAATTCCCCCTTGCGGTACGACAATTGCAATCGCATCCTCTCCGCCTCGCTTATACTCAACCCTCACGGACTCTTTTCCATGGCCATTGATAAAATCCTGAACGCCCAAAATTGATAAAGCATTAACTTTTTCAACACCAGACTCAAGAGACACAATTTTATCACCAACTTCTAGGCCCGCTTTTTGTGCTGGAGAATTTTCTAAGACTTCGGTGATAACGACTTCAGGATTGGTAATGTTACCGCTCGTGGGCGCGCCAACAGATGTAGGAAGCCCGGTCATAAAGCCAAGAGAGATGAGAAGCCAGGCGAAAAGAATGTTGAACGATATCCCTGCCACCAAGACAAGAGCTTGAATAGGCCGAGGTTTGTATGAAAAATTTTTCTTTTTTTCCTCTTCTGTAATCGCTAATTCTTCAGGGTCTTCTCCCAAAATTTTCACAAAGCCGCCAAAAGGTATCCAATTTAACGAGTACAAAGTACCTCGCCACATTTTCCCAATAATACGCGGAGGAAAACCGAGACCAAACTCTTTCACTCCTATACCAGAGAATTTGGCTACAAGAAAATGCCCGAGCTCATGCACGATAACGAGTACAATGAGAATTATTAAAAAAAGGAGGATGCTCAAGCGATTAAAATATTAGGACAAAATTTCTTTTTCTTTCTTTACAATCATATCTTCGAATTTCTTGTGAACCTCATCAACGATCTTTTCCATTTCTTTTTTGAGGCGAAATTTTTCATCCTCCCCCATCCCGCCTTCCTTTTCTTTCTTCTGAATAAGGCTCCATTCTTTATCTCTCTCCATTCGGACAGTTTTTTTCGCTTCTTCCAATTTCTCTCTAGCTAACTTTACGAGTGATGTTCTTCGTTCAGAAGAAAGTTCTGGGAATATCACCCGCACGCCTTTATCATCAAGCACTACAGAAAGTCCGAGATTAGCAACCGTTATCGCTTTTTCAATGTGTTTCGCTTGCGTCATATCCCACGGAGTGACACGAAGCGTTTTCGGATCTTCTGTTCCGATTGAACCGACTTGAGAGAGCGGGACCTTCGAGCCGAAACTTTCTACGGAAATACCGTCGAGAAGGTTGGGCGTTGCCCGGCCAGTACGAATCTGCGCGCACTCTTTTTGAAGCCAAGCGGAGACGTCATTGGTCTTGTTCTTAAAAGATTTGAAATCGTAAGGCATAGAAAAAGTATATCAATTCGTATTCACAAAAGAAAGCGGAATATCCGTCATCCATTCGATAAAGAGAAAGGCCACATAAATGACCACGAGCTTAATGACATAAATAGCGAGGAGATATGAAAGACTCAAGGGAACGTTGGGAAGTAAAGTGGCAAGAGTAAGGGATGTCCAAGAAGAGAAAGAGATTACTCCGGAAATTCCAGAAATGATTCCCCACTTTTTTTCGAGGGGCTTCACTCTTCTCTCCGAAACGCCGGAGATGATGACCTCCGTGAGCGGCCCCGTGAAAAGCATTCCGTTTATAATAATGACCGCGGTCACAATTTGCACAAAATAGAAGACTGGGGTAAGCGCGATTTGGGCCGCATTTACCCAGTCAGTAAAGAAATGAATGCCAAGTCCGATCCAAATGAACTTATTGAGCGTTGTGAAGTAAGGAAAGATAGCACGTTTTGCCCGAAGAGAACTTCTGGTGAAAAAGAAAAGAAAATCGACGATCATCACGGTACCGATCGTAAAGATGAGCGGAAAGCCATGCTTTATGAAAAAGAGGTGGTCGTTCGTAAAATTCGCCACACCCGTTGGAAAACTGATGAGAATAAAAACGAGGATGAAACTGACGAGGTAAAAAGTCCTCACAAGATGCGGAAATTTTTTCTTCCAGAAAGAGGAAAAGATAATAAATGCAAGTGAAAAGAAAATAAAGACGAGCCACAACACCGGAACGCTCCGCTCCACATACTGGCTCATCTGAGAGAGATTCGAAAAAAGGTTGAAGGTGTGACGAGATGCGAAACCGCTTCTACTGAAGATTCTTATGAGCCACACCAGAGTCGAGATGACGAACCCGAGAGTAAAAGGAATGAAAAGCTTATTGCTGATTTCGTTGAAAATCTTTTTCTTTCCCTCTTCTTTCGTAGTCTCGGCATTCACAGAAAAGAAAATGCCCCAGAGACAGGCAGCGCCGCAAAGAGCAAGGCCCAGTTGCTCAAAAAATACTACAAGTGCTGTAAGTTCGCTTGGAAGCATATTTTTATCGATCAACAAAGAAAAGGACTACTCCCATTCCGTAGAGGATTCTGGCGAGAGTCCAAAAGGTGCTACTCCCCTCTGCTAAGTACGGCAAACTAATAAGAAGCGACACCCCCGCCAAAAGAAGGAGTATTTCGCTCGATTTAATATGAAAATCTGCAATGATCTCTGCCATAGACCAGTAATTCTATCATAAAAGGGATATTTTCGAAATGCACAGAAAAAGGAAAACCCCGGCTGAATCCGGGGGATTTTCCTTTTTCGAACGAAAAAACCAGATTACATCTGGCTCATCCCCTTATCACAGTTCTTGCAGAGACTCTTGTGATTTATGATCTCGACAACTGCAGAAAGACCTACGAGAATGTAGATAATTCGAGCAATTGAACCACCGAGAATTTGCATGACATAATCAGTCGAAAGAAGACCGATAACAAGCCAATTCAAACCTCCAATGATGAGCAAGATAAATGAAATTTTGTGTAAACCTTTCATTTTTTTAGAATCTGTTAACAATCTTAAAATTTTATAAAGATTAGATTCTTAACAAACTCAGAATTAGGTTTTTAATAGTTCGACTTTTATACCTTTATTATAGCATCTTGAAAAATGCGAAACAGAAAAGAAATCCCCAGTTATCCCCCTAGAGATCTTTGAGAAGGGCGAGAAGTTCAGAGCGCTTTTCTTCCACAATAGCCTTATTTTTAGCCTCAATATTGATTCGAAGCAAGGGTTCGGTATTAGACATTCGAATATTGAAGCGCCATTCCCCTTTTTTCTCGACGATCACATTATCAAATTCTTCCACTTTTCCTTTGTCCGCATAGCTTCTTCGTACAACAGAAAGAGCGTTTTTGGCATCTTTGAGGGTCAAATTGATCTCCCCAGAGATCGGATATTTTGAAATGATCGGCATAATGCATTCTTCCAAACTTTTTCCATCTTGTGAAAGAAATTCGAGCATAAGAAGAAAGGGAATAATTCCCGAGTCTGCAAAAAAGAAATCCCTAAAATAGGTGTGCCCGCTTGATTCTCCGGAAAAAATAGCGTTTGATTCCCGCATCGCCTTTTTTATGAAGCTGTGCCCGACACGGCATCGGACCGGAGTACCACCGGATTCTTTTATCATATCGAGAAGCGCCCATACATAACGCGGATCATAGACGATCTTCGCTTTTGGATTTTTATGGAGCATTTCTTCTACAAGAAGTACGTTTGTGTAATATGCCTCAAGGAAAAGCCCGCTTCCTGTAGCAAAAAATACTCTGTCAGCATCAGCATCCCAGGTAACACCGAAATCCGGTTTCTCTTTTTTTATTTTTTCAATGAATTCTGTGCGATTTTCTTCGAGAAACGGGTCAGGCCTGCCTTTCGGGAAATTACCATCGGGTTCGCCGTTCAAAAAACTCCAAGTAATGGGCAAGTCTCGGCAAACAAGCTTCACGAGCTCTCCCTGAAAACCAAAATTCGGATTCACTACAACTTTAAACGGCTTTATTTTCTTTACATCAATAAATCCGAGAACGAATTTCCTGAAATCCTCGTGCACCTCTTTCGTGCTTAGCTTTCCTTTCTTTTTTGCCGAGGCTTTCTTGCTAAGAAGTTCTTTCGTCTTATTCTTAAGCAAAACCGTGATCTCTTCTCCAGCAATCGGTTCTGCGCCCTTTCGGACCATTTTCATTCCGGTATATTCGCGAGGATTGTGAGAAGCAGTAACAGAAATTCCCGCATCATATTTATAATATGCGGTTGCAAAATAAATTTCTTCCGTTGAAATAAGACCAATATCTACAACATCCACTCCGGAATCTAGGAGCCCCTGGATGAGAGCTTTTTGCATGGATGGCCCGCTTATCCGAACATCTCTTCCCACAACAATCGTCTTTGGTTTTTCAATTTCTGCAAAAGCCTGTCCAATCGCGTACATGATTTCTTCATTCAGCTCTGTCGGATAGATGCCCCGAATATCGTACGCTTTGAAGATTGAATCTTTCATGACAGTCTATTTTACCACTGGCAAAATAAGTGCCAAGTGCTCAAGAATCATTTTGACCGACGGAGATTGATCGCCGAGGTATGAGCGAAATTTAATAAGCTCTTCGAAGCTTCTCGCCTCTTCTTTTGATTTTAACGTTCCAACTTTTTCTTTTAAAATTGCTTCAACAGCATTTAAAAAAGAAATCGCATCGGCTTTTGTTTTCTTTTCATCAGAAATTTCATCCGTCATCTTCTTCACGGAAACAAGCCGTTTTGGCTTTGCGCTAGAAAGAAATTCTTTCGCCTCTTTCTCCCACTTGTTTTCGCCATTGGTATTTATAATAAAAAGCCGGGATTTGAGAGTTGACAAAAGTCCTTCAGTACTCGAAATCAGTAGAAAAAAGTGGGTGTCAAGAGTTGGTTCTTCGAGAACCTTAAGTAAGGCGTTCTGAGCCTCGCGGGTAATCTTATTCGCAAGGACGAGAAAAATCTTCTTATTCCCAGCGCCGTATGCCTTTTTGCTTTGAATTTCCGCAATCTGCCGAGCATCTTGAATTGTGAGCGAATCAAACTCGCCGCGCCAAAAATCGGGATTTCCAGCCGTTTTCACTTTCAACTCCTTCTCGAAAAATTCCAAGAGCTCAGAAGTAATTTCCTCCCGCTCACCCACGATACAATACGCGTGGTGGAGTTTTCTGGAATCAATTCTTAACATACAAATATATTAGCACAGAGAGAATTGGGAATAAAAAAAGCCCCGCAACGCGCGGAGCTCTATCAATGATGAGAACAGTTCTTGCCAAGACTTGTACTGACTACGCTGGGTCGAAATGAGCAACCATCTGCCCAAAGTATTCAACCCGAGCATCTGGTTCTTCCTGAATGCATCCTGGCGAGTATTGGAGATTTTCTTCGCCACTGAAGTGGAAGAATGAGTGCTGCTGCGAAACCGCTCGCAGAAGGTTGTAGTACCTCCACTTATCGTCCACTGACATGCACTGCTCGCCCCGACCTCCCCAGAAAATTCCCTTTTTGTATGTATCGAGGAGAATCTTTCTCAAGATGGGCGAGGCGCGTGGCGAGCAAAATCCCTGGTAATGCATCGCCCAGATAACGGTCTCCTGGAAAGAGATCGTTGTCGAACCCGAGAATCGAAAGCGTTTGTCGCCCGGTGCCCACATGTCGACGAGGAGAAAATCTCCATCCCGAAACGACACTGCCTTATACCCCGGAAGTTCCACAATCGGTATTGACTTTGCTCCGGTTGCCCAACTGCTGGTGGCCATTCCTTTTAGAAAGACCGCCTGTGCCTCTTGAATTAAGCGCATGTGCGCCTCCTTTGTTTGGGTGAATTCTCTTTTAACTCCAAAATCAAAGTACCACTTAGAATATGAAAAAGCAATCGCAACGAGAAGCGACCCGCAACTTTTGGGAAACATCGCGGAAGCCACGGGCATGGTCTGTCAACGACCCCGCTCTGTAAGAAGCGGGGCTCATTGACAGCCGTGAGCTGAGCGCGAGGAAAGTTTTCTCGCAGGGGAAACTATTCTGTTTTCCGAAAAGTTCGTGGGGAGCTACTTTTTCGCCAAGATACTCTTTTTATACGTTTCAAGATGTTCCAGCGCAATTCCAGTTCCCTTCGCCACACAATAGAGCGCGTCCTCGGCGACATGTGCTTTCACTCCCGTGCGACGGTACACAAGTTCGGCAATGTTGCGAAGAAGCGAAGAGCCTCCTGTAAGAATTATTCCGGTATCAATAATGTCTGCGGCGAGCTCCGGGGGCGTTTCCTGAAGCACATCTTTCATTGCTTTCACCATATCGCGAAGCTCGCGAGAAATCGCTTTCACGATCTCATTGGTCTTCATTTCTGCTGAACGAGGAAGTCCTGTCACAAAATCTCGCCCTTTTATCATCATAGTAAGCTCTTCATCAAGAGGCACCGCCGAGCCGATCTGAATTTTAATATCCTCCGCGGTCTTATCTCCAATCGAAAGATTGAACGTTTTTTTAATATAATCGGCAATTGCAGAATCAATTCTATTGCCGGCGCATTTTACAGAAATTGAAGAAACAATTCCTCCCAGAGATATGACGGCAACGTCAGTCGTTCCTCCTCCAATATCAACCACCATGTGCCCGCGAGCTTCGTGAATTGGAATGCCGGCGCCGATTGCAGCGAGAATTGGTTCCTTCACCACATACACATTTTTCGCCCCTGCTTTTATTGCAGCTTCAATGACAGCTCGGCGTTCGGTGGAAGTAACTCCCGCAGGAACAGAGACCATTACTTCAGGCTTAAAGACATTCCATTTGCCGAGAGCCTTCTTCATATAATAGCGAAGCATCGCCTCCGTCACTCTATAGTCTGCAATAACACCGTCTTTCATCGGACGATATGCGGTAATGCTATCAGGAGTTCTTCCCACCATATGCTTTGCTTCAAGACCGACAGCGAGAATGCGATTGTCCTCCGAAACCGCGACAACAGAGGGCTCGTTCAATACGACGCCTTTTCCGGGTACAAAAACAAGGGTATTAGCCGTACCCAAATCAATTCCAAGTTTTGGAGCGAAAAATCCCATGGGGCTTATAGTAAGCTTTTCAAGTAAATTTTACAAATTTACCCATGCACTCACTTTTACTTTTCGCAGCTTGTTTTTAAAAGTGAGTGCCTGGGCAAAGTTTTACACATTGTAAAATTATAGCGTATATGGTATGTTAGATAATCATGCCAATTACTAAAGAACCAGAAGGCGACCAAAAGCTCGTCCAGATAGGAAACCTCATTGCGAGGCTTCGCGATGACCGGGGAATCACCCAGTCAGAGCTTGGCAAAATGCTTGGCACTACCCAAAGCGCTATTGCCCGCATTGAAAATGGCGAACAAAATCTCTCAACTGAAACTCTTTCAAAAATCGGAAAGGCTCTCAATAAAGAAATCATAAATCTTTCTACGGGCTCCTTGAATCTGCGCATCGAAGGAGGAAGAAAGCTTTCAGGCTCCATAGTAACCAAATCCTCAAAAAACTCGGCGATGGGACTTCTTTCTGCATCGCTCCTCAACAAAAATAAAACAATTCTCCGCAATATGCCGAAGATCGAAGAGGCGTACAGAATGATCGAGGTGCTTCAGTCAATCGGTGTGGGAATTAAATGGGACGGCAATGATCTTGAAATTAAACCTCCTGCAAAATTCGACATTAAAAAACTCGATACTGAAGCTGGAATGAAGACCCGAAGCGTTATCATGCTCATCGGCCCCCTTGTTCACTTTTTCAAGAAATTCCGTCTCCCCCAGCCAGGCGGATGCCGTCTTGGCTCTCGAACCGTCAAACCTCATTTTTATGCTCTCGAAAAAATGGGAGTGGAGATAGACACACACTCGACCTATTACGAGATTAAAACTGAAAAAGTAAAACCGGGAAATATTGTTTTGTACGAAGCTGGAGATACTGTGACAGAAAATGCGATCATGGCAGCAAGCTTAATTCCCGGCAAGACGACGATAAAATTTGCTTCCGCGAACTATCAAGTCCAAGACGTCTGCTTCTTCCTCGAAGCGCTTGGAGTAAAGATCGACGGAATCGGCTCATCTACGCTTGTCGTTCACGGCGTTGCATCTATAGACAAGCCGATCATCTACGCAGTGAGCGAAGATCCTATTGAATCAATGTTCCTTCTCTCCGCTGCAATCGTCACAAAATCAAAAATTCAAATTATGCGATGTCCGATTGATTTTTTGGAGCTTGAACTTTTGAAACTGGAAAAGATGGGCTTTCGTTATAAAATTCTTCGCCGATACAAGGCAGAGAACGAAAGAACCAATCTTGCCGACATTGAAACATATCCGTCCAAGTTGCGAGCCCTCGAAGATAAAATCCACGCCCAGCCATATCCGGGAATCAATATGGATAATCTTCCCTTCTTCGCTGTCATTGCCACACAGGCCGAAGGCCAGACGTTCATCCACGACTGGAGCTATGAAAAACGCGCAATCTATTATAAAGACCTCGACAAGTTGGGAGCTGACACCATTCTTGCCGATCCTCATCGTTGTTACATAAACGGTCCGACAAAATTAAAAGCAGCTGAAGTTATCTGTCCTCCCGCGCTTCGTCCAGCGGCAATTCTTCTCATTGGAATGCTCGCGGCTGAAGGCACATCCATTCTTCGAAATGTATACAGCATCAATCGCGGTTATGAAGACTTGGCAAATAGGCTCAACAAAATAGGAGCAAATATCAGCATACTTCAGAGTTTCTGATTTTTGACACACAAAAATCATGTCGAAAGATGTCCAGCTGAAGGCGCAGGACATTTTCGACTAGCAAGTTGAAACTAAAGCCGTTCTCTGGGATGATACATCCAAGGCGATGAAAATCATTCAAGTCATTCCTATCGGCAGAGGCATTTCAAAAGAAGTCCTGTCGTACTTTACCGCTCTTCCTGTAAAGGAAGGCGCTCTTGTAGAAATTTCTGTCCGTGCGAGAAAAATACCCGGACTGGTGGCAGAAGCTCAAAATATCGGAATCATGAAATCGGAGATAAAATCTCTGCCTTTTGGAATGCGGAAAGTAGAGCGCGTCCTCTCCCCCTCTTTTTTCAGCGAAAAATATCTTCGAAGCGCGAAAGTGTGCGCACAGTATTACGCAACCACGACGGGAAGCGTGCTATCGGCCCTTATTCCCAAAGTATTACTAGAAAGCATAGGAGAAATCGAAAAACTGGGAGAAAAGCAGATAGAGGAAAAAAGTCGAGGAAATGTCCGCACTTCAGTTATTCAAACAGGAAGAGAAGAGAGGCTTCTTCAGTATCGAAGCATCATACGAGAAGAATTCGCAAAATCCCGCTCGGTGTATTGCTGTCTGCCCACCATCGAGGAGGCGAAAACCTATTTCAAAAATCTTTCGAGGGGAATAGAGATGCATTCTTTTTTCGTTTCCGGAAGCCTCTCAAAAAAAGAATTTTTAAGAGTTTGGAAGGAAGCGGCTGAAACGCCGCACCCCATACTTGTCGTCGGAACGGGAGCCTGTCTTTCGCTTCGGCGCTTCGACATCGGCACCATTATCATAGATGAGGAATCTTCGGGAACTTTCAAAACACAAAGGAGACCTTATCTCGATATCCGCGTTTTCGCGGAAATGTACGCAAAAATACTAGGAGCCCGGCTCGTACTCGGAGACACCCTTCTTCGGATCGAAACATTGTGGAAAAAAGAAAAAGGCGAATATACGGCAATCCAGCCAATCCAATGGAAATCGGGAAAAGATGAGCGGACCCTTTTGGTGAATATGAAATTGGAAGAATCGAAAGGGGATAAAAAATTTCATACAGTGGGGGATGCCGTCTTTGGGATGATAGAAAATGCCAAAACTTATAAAAAACATATTTTTCTTTACTCGACAAAAAAGGGATATGCGTCCTCGATCATCTGCCGAGATTGCAGAAATTTCGCTTTGTGCCTTACGTGCCACGCTCCTATCGCTTTTTACAAAGGCAAAGATGAAAAAACAAATTTCTTTTTGTGCCACAGATGTAAAAGAACCCGTCCGGCAGATGAACTTTGCCTCACCTGTGGGAGCTGGAGGCTTGACCCGTCGGGAATTGGCATTGACCGGATAGAGGAAGAGCTCGCTGAAAAAATTCCTAAAGAATCCATCTTTGTGATAGACAAAGAAAAAGCAAAAACATCAGTACAAGTAAAAAAAATACTTTCTCGCTTTCTTCATTCAGAATGGGGGGTGCTTCTTGGAACAGAAGCCGTTTTTTCCGCCCTGGAAGACAAGCTCGACGGGGTAGCAATTCTTTCGCCCGATTCCCTCTTCGCTCTGCCAAATTTCCGTATCAATGAGAAGATAATGCATCTCGTCTCAAAAATGCGCTCGCTTACCGATGGGCAATGCATCATACAAACGAGAAATCCCGAAGAAAAAATCCTCTCCCTCGCACAGGAAGGAAATGTTCTTGATTTTTATCAATCAGAAATTACAGAACGAGAACAATTCAATTATCCGCCCTTTTCGGTTCTCATCGAAATTTCCCTTTCCGGCGGAAAAGGGCAAGTAGAAGCAGAAATGAAAAAGATAAAAGAAATATATTTAAAAGGATACGAGCTTGAGGTCTTTCCCGCTTTCATTCCAGAAGCAAGAGGCACGTATACACTGAAAGGAATCCTTAAAATTCCACATAACGAATGGCCGCAAGAGGATTTGAAGCAAAAACTTTCTCGGCTCCCCGCCTATTTTTCTGTGAAAATCAATCCGGAAAGCATTCTTTAAAAGCTGGAAAAGTGGCTTATTTCGTGTTTAAATGAAGCAATGAAAGAGATAGTGCAACGGGATGCTCCGGTACTTAGAGAAAAGGCAAAAGAAGTGCATCTCAAGGATATTAAGAGCCTCAAAATAAAAAAGGTCATTAAAGACATGAAAGAAGCGCTCGCGTCCCAAGATGATGGCGTCGCTCTTGCAGCACCCCAGATCGGAGTGTCGCTCCGCGTTTTCATCATCACAGAAAAAATTTATGACATTCTGTATCCGGAAGAAAAAGGTAAAAAAGGAAAAATAAATCTTGTGTATATCAATCCAAAAATCACCAAACTTTCAAAGGAACAGAAATTATTAGAGGAAGGCTGTCTTTCTGTCCGATGGCTGTACGGCAAAAAAGTTCGCTCCACAAAGGCAACTGTTTCAGCATACGACGAAAAAGGTGAGAAATTTGAACGAGGAGGAAGTGGCCTGATTGCTCAAATTTTCCAGCACGAAACAGATCACCTAGACGGAGTCCTGTTTATAGACAACGCGGAGGATCTCCACGAACTTCCTCCCGAAAAAATTCCCTCTCGGCTTAAAAAAGAGACTTCCAATGCCTAAACTCAATATTGCATTTTTTGGCACGCCGGAGCTTGTTCTACCAATTCTCGAAGAGCTTCAAAGCGCCGACCTTCTCCCGAAAGTTATTGTCACAGGAAAAGATGAACCGCAGGGACGAAAGATGCTTGTAAAAAAACCTGCACCTAAAATTTGGGCGGAACAAAAAAATATCCCCGCTTTTCAGCCAGAAAAAATTAATGCGCAATTTCTCGAAGCATTTAAAAAATATGACATTGACCTCGGCATTGTGGTTGCATACGGAAAAATCTTGCCTAAAGCACTTCTGGAACTCCCCCGTCTTGGGATGATAAATGTCCACTATTCGCTTCTCCCAAAATATCGAGGAGCTACTCCAGTAGAATCAGCGATTTTAAATGGTGACGATATGACAGGAGTCGTAATTCAGAAAATGGTATATGAGCTTGATGCGGGAGACGTAATCGAAAAAGAAGAAGTGCGCATTGGTGAAAAAGAAACAGCACCGGAGCTTCGAAATCGCCTCAACGAGATTGCAAAAAAACTTTTAGTAAAAGCTGTGGGAAAGATCGCCGACGGTACTGCTTCATTTGAAAAACAAGACGATAACAAGGCAACGCTCTGCAAAAAGATCAAAAAAGAGGACGGACTTCTAGACCTCGCAGACGATCCCATACAAAATTATCGAAAATTCAGAGCATATTACGGCTGGCCCGGGACATATTTCTTTATGGAAAGAAATGGGAAAAAGATGCGTATTGTGATCAAAGAAGCGACTTTCAAGGAAGGAAAATTCGAAATTCTCCGCATCATTCCCGAAGGAAAAAAGGAGATGAGTTACAAAGATTTTCTAGCAGGGTTTCAAAGATAGACCCAAAGCTGTCGGCTCCAATTTACATAATGCTGGAAAATTATTCTTCGCATACATAAATCTCCTCAACCGGCACTGGCTTATACTTGAGCTTGTGTCCATTTACAGCAATAAATTTCAGTGCAGAAACAAGGGCATCAATATCCTCTTTTGTATTATGAATAGCCAAGCTCGCGCGCACAATTCCGTATGAAGCCAATCTGTCGCCACCAGCGATTTTCTTTTCGATTTCTTTCTGTGCAACATCGTCTACATGAAACCACCGGCGAACAAGCCGATGATTGCATATTGTCCCTGCTCGGGTTTCAATACCATATTCATTTTCTAAAATTGCCGAAAGTAACGCATGATGATAACCCTTTAGATTAAAAGCGAAAGTTCCAATGCGGTCTTCTGTAAGATATTTTTCTGGCGGAACATACAAGATGATGTTTGGGACGGTTTGTAATTCTTGTGCCATATAACGAACCAGCTCTTTTTCGTGCGCGACAATCGTGTCCCAACCAGTTTCCATTATTATCTTGCAACTTGCAGCAGCTGCGATTATACCAGTTACATTCCATGTACCCGTCTGATGACGAGCAATAGGCGGAGCCCACACAATATCAGTTTCACTAATCATATCAATCGAGCCTCCACCCGGATCGACCGGATCAGTCTTTAGGATATCTTTCGACAAAGCCAATACGCCAAGACCAAACGGTGCATACACTTTATGGGCAGAAAACGCTAACGCATCTATACCTTGTTTTCCCATATCAATAGGACGATGCGGTGCAAGCTGGGCCGCATCGATAAACAAGAGAGCATTATATGAATGAGCAAGTTTTGAAATCCTTTCAATATCAGGAATATACCCTGTAAGATTTGATGCGCCAGTTATCGCGATAAGTTTTAAGTGCGTGGCGTTCTCTGCAACTTTCTTTTCTAAATCTTCATAATCAAGCGAGCCATCATCGAAAGCGTTAATGTAAACAGTTCTCGCCTCAGTATTATATTTCCACGGCAAATTATTGGAGGTATGCTCAATAATTGAGGTAATGATCACGTCATTCTTTTTCAGTCGCAGTAATCGAATAAAAAGATTAATCGCAGCGCTTGCATTTGAGGTGAAAAGCATGGCATGGTCTTCGGGCATGCCTAGAAATTTATGCAAAGTGTTGACTGCAGCCTGCACCTTTTGAAAAGTAACACTGGCATTCGGCCCTGCTCCGCGATGAAGCGCACCGTATGTTTGCAAAAATTTATTTACCGTCTCTAAAGTAACCTCAAAAGGCGGGGTTGTTGCCGCATTATTGAGCAAGATCACTCTCGCTTCTTTGCCATTCTTCAATTCTACACAGTTGTTGACACCCAGCACTTTAGGCAAAACATTTTTCATAGATAAGTGCATTATAACACTTTCCTTTTGTCGCAAAAATCACGAAAAAGATAAGATCTGTTTTTTCAAAACTCACCAGACACACCACAAGATCGAATAACAACTTTTCAAAAACCCGCGCACGCCAGGCTGGCATGGTCTTTGTGGTGTAATTTTTGCTTCGGGCAAAAACTATACCACAAAGCAGCCGGCGCCCAGCACAAGGAAAACTGCCCGCTGGGGCAGTTTTCTGGGTTTTTGAAAAGTTCGTTATACGATCTACTTCGCCCCCACCACAACCTGATTCACAACCACAGGAGTAACCGGCAAATCATTCGGGCCGGTTTTTACTTTGCTTATCGCGAGCACAATATCTAGGCCAGAAACAACTTTTCCAAACGGAGTGTGATGCCCATCAAGCCAAGGCGTTGCTTTCGCGGTAACAATAAAGAACTGGCTCCCGTTGGTATTCGGACCAGAATTAGCCATGGCAATAATACCTTGCGTGAGATGGACTGAAGTGATGTCAGTTTGGAATTTATATCCCATAGCCACAAGTTGTGCGATCGCGTCAGCGGAAAGACCGAGAGATTCTGCATTTATCTCATCAGAAAATGTATACCCCGGACCGCCAGTGCCGTAACGAGACGTATCATCGCCTTTTGAAAGAGGATCGCCTCCTTGGATCATAAAATCTCTGATGACTCGATGGAATTTCGTGCCATCGTAAAATCCTTTTTTGGCGAGAGCGATAAAATTATCTACTGTCTTTGGCGCTTTATCTGCGAAAAGTTCGAGAACGATGTCGCCCATGCTTGTTTTAAGAGTTACCATAGTATTTGATGTTTTTTGAGAAGTAATAGGAGAAGCGGGTTGGCTTGGCGAAGGAGTCGCTGTCGCTGTTACATTCGGTGTCGGATTCGGATTTTTACTAATTCCTCGATACAAAAGAAAACCTATTCCAACAAATAACACAAGAAAAACCGCTATCCCAATTGGACTAAATTTATCGCTCATTTTTTATTGTCTTCTTCTAATTATGCTTTTAATGCCTTTCAAATAATCTTTGATTTTTCTGCCTCCTCGCCTCATAAAACTTACCCTCTTGTCTTTGCGAGTCTTCATTTTTCGGAGGATTTCGTCCCGGACAGTATCGAGAGCACTCATGAAATCTGACTTTTCGGAAAAAGCGAAGAAATCTGCTCCCGCAATGTGCATATTTATCTCGGCCCGATACACATCCCCCGTCTTCTGCGCAGAGGTTTTCGCAAGTTCAACTTGAGCTAAAGCGCTCTCATCTTTTTCATCAATCAATTTTTCAATTGTCTGCATACAGCTCGCGATATGTCTTTCGATATCGGGAGTATTTGCAACACGTGTATATTTAATATTTGTTCTCATGAGTTTATACTATCACAAAATAAATGCCGATAACACAGTTGCAATATTACAGCAAAAAAGTACACTGGAAATACAACTAAATAAGAAGCAATATCAAGAGTGATGGGGAAAGAATCGGCTTTGTGATCCATCCAGCAACTTTCGAGTAATCGAGTTAGTGCTCCCTCCGACCCATAGGGTTAATCCCCCTTTGGAGAGATAAGGCAAGTCGGCCAAAAACTCTCCTCTTGGAGAGAATTTTATTTATAAATTTTTCAACTAAGATGTTAAAAACGGCAGAATCAGTGACGAAATCCCATCCAGATAAAGTCTGCGACCAAATATCAGATGCAATTTTGGATGCTTGTCTTGCGCAGGACCCAAAGTCCCGCGTTGCTATTGAGACCTTGGGCGGGCACGGGGTCATTACTGTCTGCGGAGAGCTCACTACTAAAGCATACGTAAACATCCGCGATATCGCTAAAAACGTATACAAAGATTGTGGATATAAAGAAGATATTGGGGTTGTAGTGAATGTCGTCGAGCAAAGTCCTGAAATCAGCAAGGGTGTTGATAATGAGGGCGCAGGAGACCAAGGCATCATGGTTGGCTATGCAACAAACGAAACTCCTGAAATGCTCCCGCTTGAAGTAGTACTTTCACGAAAACTTTGTAAAGCAATGGGTGCGCATGATGGCAAAGCACAGGTCACAGTGAAAGACGGAAAAATTGAAAAAATCCTGACATCGCTCTGCACTAGCGGAAATATGAAAGACGTGAAGCTCGAGCAGACAGTGATGAGCTTCAAGAAATATTTGCCAAAACAAGTAAAGAACATCAAAAGCATTTGGCTCCAAAATCCAAACGGCAAATGGACTATCGGAGGATTCCATGCGGACACGGGACTGACCGGTAGAAAACTAGCGGTTGATAATTATGGTCCGAACATTCCTGTCGGAGGCGGAGCATTTTCCGGCAAAGATGCCACAAAAGTAGACCGAAGCGCCGCTTATATGGCTCGCAAAATCGCTGTTGATTATTTGAAAAAAAGAAAAGCAAAGGAAGTGTTTGTCCACATTGCCTACGCAATCGGCGTAGCAGAACCGCTTATGGCCGTAGTGGATATTGATGGAAAGCAGGAAAATGTAAAGGGGTATGACCTGCGCCCGTCCGCAATCATAAAATATTTAGAGCTTCGCAAACCCCAATTCCGTAAAACCGCCGAGTACGGGCATTTTGGGAATAATTTTCTCTGGGACAAATAAAAACTGTCGAGCTCTAAAGCCGACAGTTTCCGCGCCTGCGGAAAAATCATCTGAAAAGTGCTTCCGCCTCCTGCTGGAGATCCTGTTGTGATTTTATGAACCGCTTCAGCAAATTAATCAGCGAACGCGGAACCACAACTTCCCTCTTTCTCCCAGCAACGTTCAGGAAGGTCTGATCCAGGACAGAACCCCATGGAGAAAGAATGAAAGGGCCATTGCTATTGTATGGCCGGCACATCTTTACCCCATAACCCAGTGCAGGAATTTCTGGGATAATGAGGAATTCCATTTTGACCATCTTTGGTCTGCGACCTCGACGTGCCGGTTCGCTGGAGAGACATTCTTCAACCCCCACAACACCATTTAATCCTTTCACGGCTTGCTCCTTTCTCAAGAGTCCCTTTCCAAAATGAAGAACCAATTTTCACTCAAACTCTAGCACGAGGAGTTAGATAATTACAACCGAAAGAATTTTTGAGGGCGAGTGATGCCCGCTTATGATTTTTATTTTATTGGGCAAAACGCCGAAATGCTCGGCTATCATTTCACAAACTCTTTTATTTGCCATATTTCGCTCCGGCTTTTCGCGCACAGAAACAGCGAAATGGTCGTCGGAAATTTTCTCGGTTAATTCCCTCTTCGCCCCTGCTTTTACTTTAACGTGAACATGCATACTCTACTGCACAGTTGTGCCGGCATCAGGAGTCAATTTTGTATTGAAAATGTAGAGGAGATAGTGGTTGATATCTCGCTGATCCAAATCGTAGAAATGTTTCCCTTCATCATGAAGACGAAGTGCGAGATCAAGTCCGACAAATCTCCAATGCCACGGCTCGTAGATGTAATAGGCATTATTTGGCGGATAGGAAAGGATGAAACCGTATTTGTAAGCATTCTTGAGAAGCCACTGATACGATTGCGTCGTTTCAAACCCAGTAAGCCCGCCACCTATACTTGGTATAGTGAGGTCCACCGTAGTGCCGAGCTGATGTTCTGAATATCCCTGATCAGCAGAAAATGAATTTGCAGTCCCCGCTCCATAAATAACTGCGTATCTCGACTTAATTTGAGACTGCACTTGGAAGGAGCGATACCCGGACGCAACTAAAAGCGGCATTTTATCCGCATTCGCGTCTTTCAGCATATCCTCCAAAAAAGGCTGAACTTTGTCGTGAATCTGAAGCGAATACGCTTTATTGAAAATATATTTCGGCGTAATGGTAGCAAGCCCAGTTGGGACATAATTTTCACTCAAAAAATATACTTTTGAATATTTTATGAGAAGCTGCGGGTCAGTCTCGATAACCTTATGGAGCACATCGACAGTTCCGGTTAATTTATCGACTGTTCCCGAAAGATCATTCACTTTTTCTGAATAAGCTTTGTTCTCCTCCTTCACGCCGTTCAGTGTTGTTGAAAGACCCTCTTTTTCATTTTTAATTTGGGCCAAAGTATCTTGGGTTTCTTTGAGATCGACCTCAAGTCCTTTTACTTTCTCCTCGAGAGCAATTTTCTGATTATTGAGTTTAGAAAAACGAAATCCGCCATAACCAATTCCACAAAGTAAAATCAAAAGAACAAGAAGCAAAATCCAATTTCGCTTTATTTTCTTGCCTAATTGAGAAAGAAATTTGTTCATCCCGTTAGAAGCTAGCTTCGATTATCTGGTAAATATTCAAATTAAGCATGGTTTGTAAATATTTGTTGCTTCGAACGGGATTCATTTTGTCATTCTAGCAAAAATGATGACAAAAAACACGCTTTCGGTTACTATACAAAAATGAAAATTACGAGTGCAGAGTTCAAAAAAGGCATTCGGGGGACTGATAAGATCCTTGGGGAACTCCGGCTTCAAATCCCCTTCATAGGCCGTTCGAACGTGGGAAAGTCGAGCCTTATGAATTTTGTCCTGAATCGGAAAAATCTCGTAAAATCCGGAAAAACACCCGGTAAAACGCTCGAGATCAATTTTTTCCTCGTTAATAAAGAATTTTATTTCGTTGATCTTCCTGGCTACGGCTATGCGAAAAAGTCCGTCGAAATGCGAAATCAACTGGGAAGGATGATCCAGTGGTATCTTTTTGACGTTGAAGTGTTCGAAAGAAAAATAGTGCTTGTTCTGGACGCAAAAGCCGGCCCAAGCGATATGGATATGGAAATGCTCCGCTTGCTTCGTGAACACAATAGAGACTTGGTCGTGGTAGCAAACAAAATTGATCTCTTGAACCAAAAGGAGCGGAGCAGAAAATTGAAAGCCATTTCAAACCTGATGCCTGGAATTGAGATAATTCCCTGTTCTGCCAAGAAAAAAGAAGGGCGCGAAGAGATTTTAAAAGCCCTTTCAGAATAAGGGTCTATGTTCGATTATAGAGGAGTTTGAGCTTCTCAAGTCCTCGGTGGAGCTGTACTGCGATAGCATTTTTTGACTGGCCTGTCGCAGATGCCATTTCTGCAAGTGAAAGGTCTTGAACGTATCTCATTCGCATCACCTTTTGATATGTTTTTGGAAGCTTTTCAATAAGAAGACACGCTGACTTTCCATCAAGAGTGTTGATGAGGCGTTCGCCCTCTGGTGACTTCGGTTCATATCCCTTTTCAAGAAGCACATCAAGCGAGGATGTCTTCTTCTTCCGATACTGATCAACGATCAAGTTATTGAGCACGTGATAAAGAAATGCTTTCATTGAATCAACTCGTCCTCCTTTCACAAGATACGTCCATGTCTTCATAAACGTATCCTGAACCAAGTCCTCTCCAGTCGCGCGATTGCTGATCTTAGAAAACGAATATCTGCTCAGGCCCTTCTGATAGTTATTGTACGCTTGAGTAATTTTTTGCTCGATCGTCATAACGGTTAGGGTGTTATTTAACATAAAGTTAATGTTAGTTGGTATGGCAGATGAAGTCAAGCATATTTAACCTGAATTTAACAATAGAAATTACATCAGGAGATGCGTCAACCCCGCTTCCCTCTTTTCCCCTTGAAACGACAGGAAATTTTTACTCTCTTTATTTCTTAATCCAAACTTAACAAAAAAAGTAAAGCATGTTATTATGCCTTTATGACCATTCTAATTGTTGAGGATGATAAAAAATTATCGGATATTTTAAAAAAGGCACTCAAAGGAGAGCGCTACGCTGTTGACACTGCACTTGATGGAAAGATCGGCTACGAAAAAGCACTCAAAGGAAACTACGAACTCATCATTCTCGACATCATGCTCCCCCGGATGGACGGCATGGAAATTTGCTACGAGCTTCGCTTTCATTCGGTGCACACTCCTATCATGATGCTCACTGCACGGAGCATGGTTGAAGACCGGGTTGCGGGGCTCGACTTGGGTGCAGACGACTATCTCGTAAAGCCATTCGGCATGAACGAACTTTTTGCAAGAATCCGAGCGATACTCCGCCGACGAAAAACAACCGAATCAACAATACTCAAAGTTTCTGACATCATTCTCGACAGCAAGAAACATGAAGTTACCCGCGCAGGCAAAGTCATACCTCTTACCCTCA
>JAQTSY010000011.1 GCA_028711065.1 Minisyncoccota bacterium | reverse complement strand
CACCATTGCTGAATGGTTAGTTGCCGGAGCACCCGACAGAAAAACCTTTGAGGTTATGCAATCAGCGGGGGGAAAGCTATGAGCAAGGTTGTAAAGACTTATGATTATCTGGACGAATCAGGAACATTACTATTTCAAGCGGTACGCTATGAACCAAAAGACTTCAGGCAATGCAGACCGGACGGCAAAGGCGGCTGGATATGGAACTTGGAAGGTGTCAGGCGGGTGTTATACCGGTTGCCGGAACTGCTGAGAGTAAATCCCGCCGACTGGGTTTTTATTGTCGAGGGGGAGAAGGATGTTGACCGTCTTTATGATGAGGGCTTGGTTGCTACAACTTGTCCGATGGGTGCTGGTAAATGGGATGATAATTACAGTGAATTTCTAAACGACCGCTCCAAAGTAGTTGTCATACCTGACAATGATGAGCCTGGCAGAAGGCACGCTCGGCAGGTGGCTGAAAGTTTGGCTCGTGTAGGGGTGAAGGCAAGGATACTTGAATTGCCAGGGCTGCCGGAAAAAGGCGATGTAAGCGATTGGCTTGATGCTGGACACGATAAAACTGAGCTATTACGGCTAATCGACCAATCAAAACCTTTTGTGCCAGCAAATCAGATAAGCTCTGATGAACAAACCGAAATGAAACCGGTTCTTGTCCAGCTTGCTGACGTAAAACCTGAAAAGATAGAATGGCTTTGGGAAAATCGAGTGCCGATAGGTAAGCTGTCTTTGCTTGTAGGTGACCCTGGCCTCGGCAAAAGTTTCCTTACCCTGTATATGGCTGCCAGAATAACGACGGGTTCACCCTGGCCAGACGACCCGCTTAAACAATCCATACTTAAAGGGGCTGTTATCATTTTAACAGCCGAAGACGACATAGCTGATACTGTGCTACCACGACTGAAAACAAACGAAGCAGACGTTAGCAAAGTTGTGGCAATTCAGGGTGTTAAGTGTCCTGATATAGAGGGACAATGTTACTTTAACTTAATAGCTCATCTGCCAGCCCTTGAGCAAGCCATTATCCAGACTCCTGAAAGTCGTTTGGTTATCATCGACCCGATTACGGCGTACCTGGGAAAGACGGATTCCAACAAGAACGCAGAGGTCAGAGGCGCATTAGCACCGCTGGCAGCATTAGCCGGAAAATACAGAGTAGCGGTAGTAGGTGTTAGCCACTTGACCAAGAATCAGGGAATTAAGGCCATATACAGGACAATGGGTTCGCTGGCCTTCACCGCAGCGGCAAGAGCGGTCTGGGTAGTATCAAAAGATAAAGATAACCCAAACCGAAGGCTATTTACACCCTGTAAGTCTAATCTTTCTATTGAGTCGACAAGTCTGGCCTTCAGTATTATAGATGGTATGGTTTGCTTTGAGCCGGAACAATTGAACATAAGCACGGACGAAGCACTTTCAACAGAGCCAGGTGAGGATAAGGGAGCATTGCAAGAGGCCGAGGATTTCCTTCGTGAAGTATTGAAGGAAGGAGCTATGCTTTCAAGAGACGTTTGGAAAGAAGCTGCCGAAAATAAGATTGCTGAAAGAACGCTCAAAAGAGCAAAAGCCAATTTAGGTATAGTAAGCGAGAAGTCACCTTCAGGTTGGATGATGGAGTTACCGGAAACTATACCGTTCTGATACAAAAGCGGGTTAAAAAGAAGTTGACCCTCTTGGCACTGTTGGCACTCTTAGCGAATTTGGCCTAAAAATGGCGATTCAAGAGTGCCAAACCAACGGAGGAAATCCTTGATAGTAAGCGAAAAAAACGAAGAGTGCCAAGAAGGCCAACCGTGCCAAAGAAATACGTAAAGGAATGACATAAAAGTTTAGAAAATTCATACTTTTCGCTTGCAAAGCATAAGCATTGATATATAATTTGTAGTATGAGCAAAGATATTGAACAGAAATTACGTGCTGCAATAGTTAAGTCAGAAATGAGCCGGTACAGAATCAGCCAGTTATCAGGGGTAGGCCAAGCACAGCTTTCTTTGTTTGTCAATCGCAAGCGAACTTTGACGCTACCGGCAGCAGCTAAATTGGCGAAAGTTTTAGGGCTTGAATTGTTAGAGATAAAGGGATGGAAGAAATGAATGAGAA
This sequence comes from Minisyncoccota bacterium, assembly GCA_028711065.1. GTDB lineage: Bacteria > Patescibacteriota > Minisyncoccia > Phycocordibacterales > JAQTLZ01 > JAQTLZ01. The sequence goes on along the minus strand of JAQTSY010000011.1, from coordinate 13,490 downwards.
GAAATCCATTTTTTTAAGATTGTTTAATGAAAAGGTGGTTACATTCATTGCCATATTCATTGCGTTTTTGAATTTTCTACCATCTAAACAGGGCTTTGACCTTCGTGATATATGTGGGGCTATGCTCTGGCTGATAGGGGGAATATTTGCTTGGAAGAAAAAGACGTGGGCAGCCGTTTTATTAGCACTACTTGCAGTTTATGATTTAGTATTTTATCTCATTCCTGACATAATGGCAACTGGGCAAGATGTTGAAAACTTGAAGAATGAATTTAATAGTCTATCTAAGTCAACAATCTATAGTGTTGTTTGTATTATCAATTCGATTGGGGTTATAACTGAATCCTATGTTGTTTGCTACGGCATAAAAAAAGTAATTCTTAGCTTAAAATCAAAAAATTCAATCTCAAGGTGATATTATGGCAAGCGTATTTAAGCAGAAATACACAGAAAAAGACGAGAGCGGCAAAACCATACGCAAGCAGTCGCAATACTGGTATATCGACTATAAGACCGCTGATGGGACGAGAAAGCGGGTAAAGGCTTTCAAAGATAAGACCGCTACTACCCAATTAGCAGCTAAACTGGAGAAAGAATCTGAGCTTGCTGAGTCGGGTATCATCGACAAATACAAAGAACACCGCAAAAGACCTCTGGCAGAGCATATTGAAGATTTTGAGCAATCGCTACTGGCAAAAGGGGGGACGGCTAAGAATGCCAAACAAGTGAAAACAAGGGTAAAGCGGGTATTCGGAGAATGTAAATTCACTTTTTGGGATGATATTCAGGCCAGCAAAGTCCAGTATGCTGTCTCTGGTTTGCGCAGGCAGGTTGAAGTTGTAAAAACAGAAGTAATTAATGGTGAAAAGGTAAAGAAAAAAGAGTTAAAAGACCTTGGCGAAATATCTGCTCAGACATATAACTTCTACTTGAAGGCTGTCAAGCAGTTCTGTAAATGGATGGTGCAGGATGGTCGCGCCAGCGAATCGCCAGTTGAGCATTTGCAGACGATAAATGTTAGGGCTGATAGGCGACATGACCGAAGGGCACTTGAACCGGATGAGATAAGAATGCTGTTAGAAGCAACAAAAGCAGCACCAATGCGTTTTGGTATGACCGGACACCAAAGGGCTATGCTGTATCGTTTAGCTGTAGAAACAGGGCTGAGAGCCTCAGAATTGCGAAGTCTAAGAGTATCATCGTTTGATTTTGAAAACTGCTTGGTTATGGTCGAAGCAGCCTGTAGCAAGAATCGTAAGCAAAGCATATTACCTTTAAGAAAAGATACAGCAGCCGAATTACAAAGCTTTATGGCGGGCAAATTGCCAAACGTGCAGGTGTTCAATATGCCGGAGAAAACAGCAGAGATGCTCAAAGCTGATTTGGAAGCGGTAAAAATTCCTTATATTGATGATGCTGGACGTTATTGCGATTTTCACTCACTTAGGCACTCGACAGGCTCCCTGTTAGCGGCAAGCGGAGCGCACCCAAAAGTTGTTCAGTCAATTATGAGGCATTCTGATATAAATCTGACTATGAACCGATACACGCATATTTTCAGGGGGCAGGAATCCGAAGCCGTTGCTGGTTTGCCAGATTTGTCATTGCCAAGTAGTAAAAGTCAAAAAGCTACTGGAACAGATGAATTGCCAGTTGATGTTGCTTACAAACCAGCTTACAAAACACTTACAAAAAATACTGACTTTGATAGTAAATCAATGTCTTTGGTTGGCTCTGATGGAGCACAAGAAAAAATTAATGCCAAGCAAATAGTGGGAGAGCTTAAGTCTTTACCAGTGGCACAGTTAGGGATACAAAACGAACAGGTGTCTACTAATGACACTGCTCAAAAAAGCAATACGCCCGACGTGAGTCGAACACGTGACCTTCGGTTTAGGAAACCGACGCCCGAAAACAGTAACGATTGTAAAGGCAAAGACTTACAACAAGCCGAAAGCGGCGCTTACACACCAGCTTACAAAGAAAGTCCAAAAACAGCCCCAAATCAGCCTGAAAACCTACCGGCTGACCTTGCGGAAATTGTAGCGGTTTGGCCGAAACTACCGGAGCATATCAGAGAAACAATAAAAACCTTGATTCAGGCACATATAACCGCTTCAAAGGGCTAATTCAATCCTAAGAAAGTGTGCGGAATCTCTAATGATTTCGGCAAAAAAGAGAAATAAAAGATGGGTAGATACTACTGGGACAAGAAGAACACGGTAGAAGATTGCACCTGCTTGAGTATTGTTAAGCTGAAGGAATTTGGTTTGTTGGGGGGCTGTTGTAGTACGACTTTAACTTGGACACGCTCGCTATCGGGTCATAAAAGCAGTATAGGGATAGTTGTGGACGTGCTGAGTGAGCCGTATGTAAAGCTTAGCTACACGGTTACAGACCGAAGCTCTGGGGAAAAGACCGATTACGACTACAAGGTTCAGCTTACAACTACGCCTTGCAATTTCGGCGGGGTTCGATACTGGTTCATCTGCCCTCTTAGCAGGAATGGTGTTTATTGTGGACGGAGAGTAGCGAAGCTCTATTGTGCGCCAGGCAGGAATTACTATGGCTGTCGGCATTGCCATAACCTGTCTTATGAAAGCCGGAACGAATGCCGTCACGGTATATTTGGTATTTTCGGTGGTGTCTTGAACATTGATAAGCGAATAGAGAAGCTTAGCAACCAAACAAAACGCTGGACGTATGGGGGCAGACTGACAAGGAAAGCAAGAAGGATTCACGCTCTACAGCAAAGGATGGAAGCTTACGATAGAATATGGCGGATGGGGGGATTTTGACACGGCAAGGGGGTGGGGAGGGGGGAGTTAATCTCTACAACCTTTTGACTTGGCAAACGCAGGCGAGCAACGTAGATTTTTTCAAGGGTTTTGATAGGGAAGGGTGTCGGTAGGCCACACGGCCTTTAAGTGATGGTTGCAGAAAAATGGGTCTTAGACCCACTTCTAAGACCCTATTCTTTGCCGTGCTGCGAAGCCACAATTTCCCGACTTTTCTGGCGAGTGGTCACCAGGTCAGAGTTTAATCCGACAACCCAGTCTGTGGTTATCCCGCTGTTCAATGGGTTTTGGGGCAGGAGTCAAAATGTGTTTTAACATTTGTAACTCCTTTCTAAAGCGAATTATCGCTTCTATGGATATTGTAAAGGGTAGAGTGGTCTAAAAGCAAGGCAAGATATTGAAAATCGTTGCCAAACATACGCAATAGCGTATAATATAACCTAACTTGTTACGTTTGGCAGGGTTAGCGATATGACACCAGAAGAAGAAGCAAGAGGAGTCATTGACGGTTTGCTGGAAGCAGCGGGCTGGAAGGTTCAGGACTACCGCAAAATCAATCTCGGAGCAAGTCTGGGCGTTGCGGTTCGGGAATTTCCGCTAAAGACCGGCTCAGCCGATTATCTGCTCTTTGTTGACCGAAAAGCCGCTGGAGTTATTGAAGCTAAACCTGTCGGCGCAACTTTGGGCGGTGTTGACTGGCAGAGCGGAAAATACTCGGTAGGTTTGCCGGATAACTTACCCCACTATCAGAAACCTTTGCCCTTTGTTTATGAAAGCACCGGCAAGGAAACACTTTTCAGAGACCTAAGAGACCCCGAACCGTGCTCACGGCGGGTTTTTACCTTCTTCAAGCCGGAAACACTACAAGAACAAATCCTGCAAGATAAAACCCTCAGAGCAAAACTAAAAGAGCTTCCGCCACTAATTACAGAAGGACTGCGCAACTGCCAGATTGAAGCGGTAACAAACCTTGAAGATTCTTTTTCAGATGCCAGGCCACGAGCACTAATACAAATGGCTTCCGGTGGTGGTAAGACGTTCACCGCAGTAACTACTGCTTATCGTTTGGTTAAATTTGCCAAAGCAAGACGGATACTGTTTCTGGTCGATAGAAACCATCTTGGCAGGCAAACGCTTAAAGAATTTCAGCAATACATAACACCGGACGACAGACGAAAGTTTACAGAACTCTACAACGTCCAGCGGCTGACCTCTAATCAAATTGACCCCGTATGCAAGGTTGTTATTACAACAATCCAGCGGGTATATTCTATGTTAAAGGGTGAGGAGCTTGACCCCGAAATTGAGGAACATTCGACCTTTGAACTGTCAGCGGCTTACCCAGAACCCAGACAGGTTGAATACAATCCGCAAATACCGATTGAAACCTTTGACTTTATTGTTACCGATGAGTGCCACCGCTCAATTTACAATCTCTGGCGGCAGGTGCTTGAATACTTTGACGCTTTTCTCATAGGTCTTACCGCTACACCATCTAAACAAACACTTGGCTTTTTCAATCAAAACCTTGTTACCGAATACAGCCACGACAGAGCTATGGCAGACGGTGTAAACGTTGGCTACGAGGTTTATATTATTCGGACAAAAATCACCAAACAGGGAAGCACTGTCGAAGCGGGCAACTACATAGACAAGCGGGATAAACTCACAAGAGAAATACGCTGGGAACAGCTTGATGATGATTTACAATATGCCAATGACGAACTCGACCGGAGCGTTGTTGCCAAAGACCAGATTAGAACCATCATTAAAACTTTCAAAGAAAAACTTTTTACCGAGATTTTTCCTGGTAGAAAAGACGTGCCGAAGACCTTAATTTATGCCAAAGACGATTCACACGCAGAGGATATTTTACATATCATCAGAGAGGAATTTGCCAAAGGCAACGACTTTGCAAAGAAAATTACATACAAAACCACCGGCGAAGACCCCGAAGACCTGATAGCCAGCTTTCGCAATTCATACAATCCCCGAATAGCGGTAACGGTCGATATGGTTGCGACCGGCACGGACATAAAGCCGCTTGAATGTATAATCTTTATGCGGGACATACGCTCACGGACATACTTTGAGCAGATGAAGGGCAGGGGTACAAGGGTAATTAACTCAACCGACTTTAACGCAGTAACACCCGATGCGCAAAATAAGACCCATTTTGTAATTGTAGATGCTGTTGGTGTCTGTGAAAGCGATAAGACTGATTCACGGCCTTTGGAGCGGTGCAAGACTACTCCGTTTGATAAGCTGCTACTGGGTATCGCTCTGGGCAAACGTGATAAAGATACAATAAGCTCACTTGCAGACCGTCTTGCCCGAATAGACAGAACGCTTGAACCAGAGGAAGATAAACAGATAACCAAACTAAGCGGCGGACAAAACCTTAAACAGATAATCAACGGCCTGCTCGATGCCATAGACCCCGACAAACAATCCCAAAAGGCAAAAGATACTTTTAACACTGATACACCGACAGAAGAACAACTGCAAAAAGCAGCAGAGCGATTAACTGCAACTGCCTGTCAGCCGTTCGACAGCCCTGATTTTAGAAACACACTTATTGAGATAAAAAGAAAAAATGAGCAGATAATCGACACGGTAAGCAAAGATGAGGTTGTTGCTGCCGGTTTTAATGAGCAGGCCAAACAAAAAGCAAAAGGTGTTATTGATTCGTTTAAGAAGTTTATTGAAGATAACAAAGACCAGATACTTGCCTTGCAGATTCTCTATAACATACCGTTCGGTAAAAAACACGTAACATACGAGCAGATAAAGGCACTGACTGAGGTACTGGCAAAACCGCCTTATGGTTTAACGCAGCAGCTTATCTGGACTGCTTACGAACAACTGGAAAAATCGAAGGTCAAAAAGGCAAGACCGGACAAACTGCTTACTGACATAATATCGCTTGTCCGCTTTGCCATAGGCAAGGACGTTTACCTTGAGCCATTTAGCGACATAGAAGACCAAAAATTTGCCCAGTGGTTAGAGCAGCAGCAAAAACAGGGCAAACAGTTTACAGCACAGCAGCTTGGATGGCTTACTATGATAAAAGACCATATAACAACGAGCTTAAAAATCGAAAAAGATGACTTTGAGTATACACCGTTTGCCGAAAAAGGCGGACAGGTCAAGGCGCAACAGGTCTTCGGAAACCAGCTTGACAAGATACTTTCCGAACTTAATGAGGTATTAGCAGCATAAGTTTTTTGAAAAGGTTAAAAAGTTTGAATTATGACTGAACTCGAACGAAAAATACGCAAGGAACTTATTCGTATTGTCAAAATAGGAGATGAGAATAAAATTTTTATCAGGTATACTCCGTTAGCTGACAAATTTGAGATTAGCTATCCCCAAGATAACGAGTATGAACGCGGCCTTTTCCACGATATGCTGTGCCATATCAGCGAATATGAAGGTGCTCAAGGCCGCCCTATGTTATCTGCGATAGTCGTAAACGAGGAACACAAGCCAGGCCCAGGTTTCTTTTCGCTTGCTAAAGAGCTGCATAGGAAACGTTTCGATGAAGACCCCGACGCTTTTTATTTAAGAGAGATAAGAGCACTGCTTGACTATTGGAAAAATCACGACGACCCAGACAGGTGATATTCTTACGGATGAACCTCAGTGCATCACAATTTGAAATAGGTAGTTTGCCTAAAGGATGGGCTTCGGCTCGTCTTGATGACATATCGGATATTGTTCGTGGTATTTCTTTCCCCAAAGACGCAAAAACTAAAACTTACCAAAAGGGGCATATCGCTTGTCTTCGGACTACAAACGTGCAGCGAGAAGTTGAATGGTCTGACCTTTGGTTTGTACCGAAAGAATTTGTCAGGCGAGACCAGCAATTGCTTCAGAAGCACGATATTCTAATATCAACGGCGAACAGCTTGGAACTCGTAGGCAAAGTGTGCCAAGTGCAGATACTACCCCATCCTGCAACATTAGGAGCTTTCATTGCTGCCATACGTATTTCGCCTTTAGTGAACCCGAAGTTTTTCTACTTCCAAATTGCTTCCTCCGATATACAAGCAAGCATAAGAGCTTGTGCTTCGACAACAACGAACATCTCTAACGTCAATACCAACAGGCTAAAAGAGATACAACTTGTCACGTCACCGCTTAATGAACAGCGTCGGATAGTTGCCAAGATTGAGGAGCTTTTTACGAGGCTCGATGCCGGTGTTGAGGCACTTGAGAAAATCAAAAGAGAATTAAAACGCTATCGGCAGGCCGTTTTGAAATACGCCTTTGAAGGAAAACTGACAGAGCAATGGCGAAAAGAAAACAAAGAAAAAATCGAACCGGCCAGCGAACTGCTTGAGCGTATAGCCAAAGAGCGTGAGAAAACTGCTGAAGGCAAAGCTAAAAAGCTCCCAACGCTGAATAAATCCGAACTGCCCGAATTACCTGAAGGCTGGGAGTGGGCAAGAATTGAGGATTGTGCCGTTCTAATTACTAAAGGGGAATCTCCAAAATGGCAGGGTTTTAACTATGTCCAAGAAGGAGTCCCATTTATCAGAAGTGAAAATGTTCTCTGGGGTACTCTGGATATTTGCGGGGTTGCTAATATACCCGAAGCGTTTCACAATAAGTTAGCACGTTCTCACATTAAACCCTTTGATGTGTTGGTTAATCTTGTAGGTGCTTCCATAGGACGGTGCTGCGTAGTGCCGTCAACAGTTGCACGAGCCAACCTGAATCAAGCAGTAGGTTTGATTAGATTGAACGAAGTGCTGTTGCCTGGTTTCTTAATGCACTTGCTTATCTCTCCAGCTATCCAAAAGGCCATTCACTCAAGCAAAGTTGAGACTGCACGACCAAACATAAGCCTGACGGATTTGCGCAACCTTCTTATTCCGGTGGCTTCTTTGTTGGAGCAGCGGCAAATCGTTTCTGAAATCGAGCGTCATTTTTCAATCACAGACGAGGTGGAGCAGATAGCTGATAAGGCGTTGAAGCAATCCCAGCGGCTAAGACGGAGCATATTGAAACGGGCGTTTGAAGGCAAATTAGTTCCGCAAGACCCAAACGATGAACCGGCAGAAAAACTGCTGGAGAGGATAAAGATAGAGAGGGATAAAAGAAATCGGAAAATTTTTCTTTACCCAGAAAACTGGTTAAAACCCGAATCAAGAAACGACAAGTCAAACTCTTTCAAAGACTTGGAAGACGAATCGGCAGAAAAACCGAAGGAGCGGATAAAGGTAACAAAGAAGAAAGCGATAAATAAAAACAAAAAGCGTAAAGTTAATCGAAGGAGATAAAAACTATGTGGAAAATGTTGTATGCATTTGCTTTGGCCTTGCCAAAAATTGTATTTACGCCCTGGCGTGAGTTTCAGGTGATTATCCCTGAAAAGGGTAAGCCCTTTGTGCCATATGGTATAGAGAACATCGTTGCCGAAGAAACAAGTGAAATTGATAGACTTCGGGCGATACAAATGCTGGCACATTCCTACGCAAGAATACCCAAGTTGCTTGCGCTTCATAAACTTACTTTGGAAGAACTTGAAAAAGCTGAATCAGAAGCACTTAAAGAGTTTGAAAAGAATCCTCATTCATTCGACGAAATAGCACGCTGCATTGTTGACATCAGAGAAATGAAAAAGCAAATGCCTATTAAGGATATTGCAATTGAGCACAAAAGGAAGAATGATGTTATTGTCAAGCAAGATAATGGAACGACAAAGGGAGGAGCAAAGAATGGGTAAGAAGACTAATGATTCCCCGAAGCGACTATTAAACTTTGGTTTTTCCTATAATTGTGTTTTTGCCGCCGTGTTTTTCTTGTCCCTTTTTTGCTTGCTTGTGGCGATAGGACTTTCGTTTATAGCTTCACCAAACGAAATGCAAAAAGATTTGTTTAAGTATCTTTGCGTAGGTTGGCAAAGTGGCTTTGGTGCAATCTTAGGTCTTATCGGCGGAAAGATAATCAATTAGGTAAAAAGTGACCATAAGAGGGCAAGAGGTGTTGATTATGCCAAACGGTTCGCAACAAATCGTTCAGAAGTTATGGAATTACTGTAATGTCCTGCGTGATGATGGTGTTAGTTACGGCGATTATGTCGAGCAGTTGACGTATCTGCTCTTTTTGAAAATGGCAGATGAGCAAGCTAAAATTCTCGGCAAGCAAAGTGCTATTCCAGCCGGTTCTGATTGGCAGAGTTTAACCCCCAAAGAAGGTGATGAGCTTGAGATACACTACCGGCATATACTTGATTCGCTTGGCAAAAAGAACGGGATGCTGGGGGTGATTTTCAAAAAGGCGCAGAACAAGATTCAAGACCCCGCCAAACTCAAACGGCTTATTAGTATGATTAACGATGAGACGTGGACAGGTCTTGATATTGACGTTAAAGGCGAAATTTACGAAGGGCTTTTACAAAAGAACGCAGAAGATACAAAAAGCGGTGCAGGGCAATACTTTACGCCAAGAGCCTTAATCAAAGCTATTGTAGAAGTTATCCAGCCAAAGCCCAAAGAGACGATATGCGACCCTGCCTGCGGGACGGGTGGTTTTTTCCTTGCCGCTCATAAATATCTGTCTGAAAAATATAGACTCGATAAAGAGCAGAAGAAATTCCTGCGATTCGGCACTTTCAAAGGAAAGGATATTGTTGACGCTGTTGTCAGGCTATGCGTTATGAATCTCTTTTTGCACGGTATCGGCGGTGATGTTGTGCCGGTTGAGAGCGGCGACAGTTTGCTTTCAGACCCGAAGGATAGATTTGAGATTGTAATGACTAATCCGCCATTCGGCAAAAAAAGCAGTATCACGATTGTAAACGGTGAAGGAAAAGCGGATAAAGAGTCATTGACTTATGAACGTGAGGACTTTGCAGCGACAACGTCAAATAAGCAGCTTAACTTTTTACAGCACGTAAAGACCATTTTGAAAATAAACGGCAGGTGCGGAATTGTTGTGCCGGATAATGTGCTGTTTGAGGGTGGAGCGGGTGAGACTATAAGGAAAAGATTTTTAGCTGAATGTGATGTGCATACTTTGCTGCGATTGCCGACAGGTCTTTTTTATGCTCAGGGAGTAAAGGCAAACGTTTTGTTCTTTGACAAAAAACCGGCAAGCGAAAAACCCTGGACGGAAAAGCTGTGGATTTATGACCTGCGAACGAATATGCACTTTACCTTGAAGGAAAACCCGCTTCGGCTTGAAGACCTTCAAGACTTTATTAAGTGTTACAATCCGGCTAATCGCAGAGAACGTAAAGAGACGGAGCGGTTCAAGGCATTCAGCTACGATGATTTAATGCAGCGGGACAAGGTCAGCCTTGATATTTTCTGGCTTAAGGACGAGAGTATTGAGGACTCCGAAAACTTACCAGACCCCAAAGTCATTGCCCAGGATATATCCGAAAACCTTCAAACCGCTCTGAGCCAGTTTAACAGTATTTATGAGGATTTGGGGGGATAAGGGAGGGGGATAAAATGAGCGAAAGCGGCAGAGAAGCATTGATTAGGAAGGCCATAAATGAGAAGTATGCCTTCTATGCTGAGAGAATAATCAACGAGATTAAGGCTCTGCCTAAAGAGTGTTGTCAGAGCGGAGATGATTCTACTCTGGATTCAGTATGGAAGGAGTGGGCACACCAACTGCAATATGAGCAATCTATTTTTATGGAAGCGTATGAGCAGACAATACGCGACTTGTGCCGGAAAGTAATTTTGAAAATGCCTGAGCACGAAGTTAAACTCCTTTGGGCAGGACGGGATGAGCTGTATCTTGAAGATGATATTGATGAGCTAACCGACTTCTTTGCAATAAAGACACTCATTGAAGACCTTGAAGAAGAACTGTTTAGGCGTGTAAGTGAAATTGCTATTAACGAAGATTTAGGGGGTTAAAATGAGCCGTAATTATTCACCAAAAACGTTTTTAAGGCAGACACCTAATCATATACTCAAAGAGTATTTCCGCCGTAACGACCTGCTCAAAGACATTGAATTTGACAAGCTTGGCGAAACAGAGATAAACCCTATCTTTGAAGCGATGGATAAACTGGACATAAAGGAGCAGAATAAAATCGAGGCGGATTTTCGGCGGATAAACGAAATGGCCTTTGAAAAGGGGATTCTGATTCTGATTGAGGAAGCTGGTTCTGTTTTTCACAACGTAGACTTATTGCCGACCTTTGAGCCGATGAAAAACCACTACGAAAAAGCCTTCTGGGTTTTTCTGAATAACAGGAAAGTTTTTGATATTGCCAGCGATTTGGCCTATATGGAAAGCCTCGGCTCGTGGAGAAGCCGTAAAGTAGGAGCCGGATTAGTTCCTGCCGTAGAGGAAAAGGACAAGCAGAATTTGGCTGATGGAGTAAGCGAATTTTACAAAAAACAGGGACGAGGAAAGCGATGTCACGTTGACAACTATTTGAGACAACAGCCGGAAAGACATTGCTATTTTGTATATCCCGAAGATTATGCTACTACAGAATTAGGCTTTGATGATGAAGACAAGTTTTATCATAGGTTAAGAAAGCCAGCTTTTGAATTGGTTTTTATTTATAGACCTGAAAGCGGTATTTTAGAAGTAAGTGCTAAGGGCGGAAAGAAAGACATTGAACGCTTACAGGAAATTTTCTGTAAAGCAATTTTGGGACTCGATGAATTACCAAGTCTGGAGAAAAGACCCTTTGACTTATCGAAGCTTAAAGATAAGACCCTGCAATTTGTTACAGAACCAACAGATTGTATTGAAAAGGTTACAGTTACGATGTTACGTCTTGATTTACCAGGAATCGGCAACAGGCGGATAACACTTGAGGCAAGCCCATCTAATGAGGAACAACCAGTTTATGCGCTGATTGAAAAGGCATTGAATAAGTCCCATATCCCTCTTGAAAAAGCCCTTATTACACGAGCGAAGATACAAATCAATTTTGCTGCAAGAGACGGCAAAAAAGGAAAATCCTTAACCTTTGAAATATCCCACCCTGACCGTTGCACATTGAAAGACGACCCGATTCATCAGATTGCAAAAAAATATCTTGAAAGATGGGGTTTTGTAGGTGGATGATGGTGGGAGTTTAGTGGATTAGAAAGATTGGAATGACACAAAAGCATTTTTAATCTGGAGGTTGTTATGGAAAATAAAGAGAAAATTGATTCACTCAAATTTATGTCAGAAACACACCGTCGAGAACTGAGTGAGAGACGGCGTTATGAGTTTAAGATAGTTATTACAGTAATCACATTTTATGTCTTAGCAGGCGCATCTCGTTTTACTGGGGAGTTTCCGGTCAGCTTGCCGTGCTGGTTTAAGGTCATATTGTGGAGTGCTTTTCTTATTCTTGTTGTTGTTTCATCTATATTTCTGCGGTCTGTTCATAATGCAAATTATGCAAATAAATCAATTGCTGAGCGGTCGGAGAGTGCTATTGAAGCCTTAATAAATGGAGAAGACATTAAGAAGATTAACTTGTTTGGGAAACCGTTTGCAGCGGAAGGAATTAAATGGACAAATTTGGTATGGGAAGTTGTGGCCATTATTTTATTCGCCTTTGCTTCAGCGGTCACATTAACACTAATCTAATCACTTGCGTATGTGAAATTGCGTATTAAGCAAAAATAGTTCTATGGATAAATTGTTAGCAAAGCTGGCAGAAAGATTACAAGTTTTTGGTGCTGATATAATTTCAGCGGATGAAACAGCAGACTGGCCGACCGGAAAACTTGACGAGCTTGTAGGAGAGGGGGTGTTAGTAGAAATCCAACATTCCAAAGGTGTGGTATGCAATGAATGTGAAGAAAATTGTTTCATAGAGCCATACGTAAGAACCAATCCGGATACCGGCAAAACAACGGGTGTTTTTGTCTGTACCCGAAATCCAGATATAGGCCGAATTGAAGTTGACCTTAACCGGCTAAGGCAATGGGAAATTAGCGGTGAAAAGCTTGAAGCTTTGGGTTATACAAAAAAGAAAACCAAAAAGAGAAATAGAAAAGTATCGTCAGACTTAACCCCAAAGGAAACTGAAGTTTTTACCCTGATACACGTCCAGAAAAAAACTCCACAACAGGCTGCGATTGAAATGCAATGCTCACCCCAAAATGTATCTAACCTCTTAACAAAAGCAGAGGCAAAAATCAAAGCACGGCGTTCCCACTCTATAAATTGGGATAAAACTCGAAAGTTACCTGAAGATAATAGAGGCCAGGTACAACTTTCTGAAGACCCATTAGAAGAAGAGCAATAGCCCCAAACCATCCTGTCAAACCTCGAAATCAACCTCGTAACAATTTTCTCAATTTTCATAAGCCTTTGTTACGGCTGAAATTGCAAGCATCTTTTTCTTAAGTGGTTGAGTAAAAGGTTTATTTCAGTGCCTTTGGTTGCAAAGAACAACAATTTATTGAAAGGTACTGAATTATGGAAACAAAGAACACAAAATCTGAAATCCAATTACTCACGGCAAAACAGTTGGGCGGTCTGTTAAGCTTATCAAAGCGTCAAATCTTTCGCCTCAACAGTTGCGGAAAGCTACCTGCTCCGATTCGCATAGGTGGTTCGGTACGCTGGGCTGAAAGCACCATTGCTGAATGGTTAGTTGCCGGAGCACCCGACAGAAAAACCTTTGAGGTTATGCAATCAGCGGGGGGAAAGCTATGAGCAAGGTTGTAAAGACTTATGATTATCTGGACGAATCAGGAACAT
>JAQTSY010000024.1 GCA_028711065.1 Minisyncoccota bacterium | reverse complement strand
GACCTGTTTTGCGGTCTGCGCAGAGATTCGTCCGTAATCATCTTTTGATTCGAGTGGGAAAACGATTTCTTCTTCAACTTGTGCGTCTTTTTTTATTTTCTTCGCATCAGCGAGGAGAATGTGATGGTCTGGATTGAATCGGATTCTGTCATCCTCTACTCCTTCTTCTACTTTTGATTCGCCTTCCTCTTCTTCAGGGAAGATAACTTTTTCTGGATCAACAACAATTTTCACTTGCAGGAATTCTACTTTTCCGCTGTTCAAATCAAATTTTGCGCGGACAATCTGTCCCTTTTTCCCGTACTCTTTTTTGTAGGCAGTCGCCAAAGCAACCTCGATCGCTTCGATGAGTTTATCTTTCGGAATGCCACGCTCTTCGCCGAGCTGGTCAATGACTGAATTGATTATTTTAAGATCAAACATGCTTTTTCTTTTAAATTGATAATTTGTATGATTTTTGCCCTTTTGGGTAAAAAAGAAGCCCGCCGGAAGGCGAACTGTTGTCCACAGTATACAGGATATATCTCCCATCTGTCAAATACCCTGTGGTATAATTTACGGAAATGATTTTTTCTAAAAAATCTCTATTGGTGAAATCATTTCTTTTTATCTTTTTCTTTGCTGGGCTTTTTTTCATCTCTCCGAATACGAGTCATGCTGCAGAGAAGACTTGGATAGGATGTAATACAAATCTTTGGTCAAATGCGGCATGTTGGTCTCCCTCCGGTGTCCCCGCAAATGGCGATAATGTTACTATCGGTTCATACTCTCACATGGATCTTCCTGGAGGCAGGACACTCGGTAATGTGACTGTGTACAACAACGCAACGCTCGATATTGATGACCTCCTGACAATAACTAACTTTGGTGTGAATGCTGGTTCAACCCTCCTTCTGCATTCGGGCAAAGGCTTCGCATCTGTCAAAGTTACAGGTACTGCTGGGATAGACGGTACTTTTGGTGGTGGTGGTGGGTATGCCTTGCGTGCCGGGATTCCATCTCCATTCTATTTTCCAAATGGCGGAACTCTTGGTGGCAGTGGAACAATTGCCAGCGCGGTTACTATAGGAGCAGGCAATTTCACAATGGCCGCTACAGGGCTTACCATGAACTCCGGATTTACCAATAATGGCGCAATTACCAATATTGGAGCGGTCAACATTCTCGCTATTTCAGGAACTGGAACGTGGACGCAGGGTTCGGGTAGCACTCTTAATACTTGTAATAGTACTAATGCTTTCACAGCAACTGCGTCAAATAATGTCGTCAACTATACAAGCTCGGGATGTTCTGTACAAGGTGTCGGCTACAACACGCTCAAAATTAATGCCACTGGGTCTGGTGCCACCTTGGCGGGGAACATTCCTTCTCTCTCCAAGCTCTACATTGGCGACCTTGTCTCGAACGCTCTTTTTGACGATGGGGGCAAGACTATCACCGCTGGAAGCGCGTCACTTACTTTTACCAGTGGTATCTATAGAGTAAAGGCTTCAACTATGCCTACATTCGCTAGCTATACCATCGCTTCGGGTACTACCGTAGACTACAATGCAAATGGAAATCAGACGATTACTCCCTTGGTCTCGCCTGGGTATGCCAATCTTTGGCTCTCTGGAAGCGGAACAAAAACCGCAGGAGGAGCGATCATTGCGAGAGGGGATTTTCTAAATAGCGCTGGAGTCAGCTATGACGCCGGAACATACAGCCCCACTCCGACGCTTTCTGTCGCTGGAAATTTTACCAATAGCGGTGCAGTCGTGGCTCGTTCTGGCACAGTTACCTTGAATCCTTCCAACGCTTCGGTTTCAGTTATTTTCTACGCACCAATAGCTTTCAATAATCTTACGCTTCTTGCTCCTGCTGGTACACCGAAACTTTTCTATTTTACGAGCTCCAACGCAAATGCCATACAAATTTTGGGCAAATTTACAGCGGATGGTTCACCAGCAGGTCTTATTTCTCTGCGTCCTTCCATAAGCGCGCCAACAACAAAATGGTTCATTAATCCCTCTTTCGGTTCGAAGAGTGTGAGTTACCTAGATGTTTCTTATGGAGGATGTACAGCTCTTACTCCGGCAATTTCGCCCGCGAATTCCGTTGATAATTTTGTGAGTGGTCTTAGTACTAATGATGCTTGCTGGTTCCCGGCAACAATAACAGTTAGTCCGGCTTCACTTACCACGACAGAAGTGACTGGAGCGGGGGGAGTAAATCAGAGTGTGAATCCAACCTTTACGATAACGCTTTCGAAAACTTCTCCGCTTTCCGTCACCATCCCTCTTTCGGTCGTTGCGACCCCCGGCCAGCCCGTTCCTGCGACAGCTCGAATTACAGTGCCAGCTAATGCTTTCATTCCCGCGAATACTCTTTCAACGACCGTTACTGTAACCACTGTGAACGACCAAACAAATAACGATACTCAATTCTCAACTATCCAAACAGGAGCTGCGCAACAGAGTGCCGGTGGAGTTTTTGCGGGCGTTCCTGTTGCTGATGTTCCAGTAACAAGCAATGATGATGACCTCGGTGTTGCAACGAATGTGAACGGTTGGCTTTGGGAGGCTGATGGATCGGATTCAAACTCAGCGAATGACGAAGGTGTTGGTTGGGGGAGCATGAATTGTTTGACAGGAAAAGCTGGTGGAGGAAGTATTTGCGGAGCGCATGATTATGGAGTCAATATCACTGTTAGCGGAAATATGGGAACTTTTTCAGGCCAGGCGTGGAGTGACACTGTCGGTTGGATAGATTTTGAACAGACTTCTGGGTGTCCAACCTCACTTCCGTCTCCTCTTCTTCCTTGTCAGCCACAAGTTGATTTCAATACTGGAAAAGTTACCGGTTGGGCGAGAGCTCTTTCTATGATTGGTGGCGCTGGCGACGGTTGGATCGAATTGTCGGGGACGAATCACGTCTCTCCGGATCCGAATCTTGCCAATACCTCTTCTCCTGATTATGGCATGCAAGGAGTGACATTTAACAGAACAACAAAGAAATTTATCGGTTTCGGATGGAATGCTGGTGTTGGTTCTGGGGGATTGGGTTGGGTAAAGTTTTGGGATGTAAACTACACTGGAACTATTCCTGCACAGATCAGCACTACGTGTTCTTCAAGTCCAAGTGGTACGGTATACGTCGGAACTCCCGTGACATGGTCTTTGACTGCACCTATTAACGGCACAGCTCCTTATCATTATGCATGGTCTGGAGAAGGTATAGTCACGCCAGCAGCAGATGCTCCTTCTGTTACTGCTACTTATACAACAACAGGTCCAAAACAAGCATTTGTTACAGTAACTGATAGCGCAGGTGGTTCGGTCAATCCTACCTGCACTATTACAGCAGATCCTTCTCCTACCCCTCCTCCGACACCCCTTTCTGTAACAGATTGCGAGGCAAATCCTACAAGTCCGATCTTAAATCTTCCAATGAATTGGGTCGCAATTCAGCATGGTGGCTCGGGATCTTACAGTTATAGTTGGTCTGGCGATGGTATAACAACAACAGGTGCAAATCCTAATTATGACGATCCTTCTCCGCAGGTTACCTATACATCGCTTTCGCCGAGTCCTCAGAAGACAGTGAGTGTCACTGTGACTGATAATGTAACACACGAGACTGGCAACAGAAGTTGTTCAGCGACTGTTAAAGAGGCTTTCGTCGGGACCTGTCCCAATAAAAGCGTGATAATGACTTCTTCTGGTCTCTCCGTTCCTTTCTCCTGGGTAGTTTCCATTCCTACGGACAATCTCCGTGCGCCCGTTCCTCCAGCTCTACCTCCTCATTGTGATTATTCTTGGGAGATTGTAACTGGCAGAAACCCAATCCCATCTTTGACAAATCC
>JAQTSY010000023.1 GCA_028711065.1 Minisyncoccota bacterium | reverse complement strand
TTTATCGAAGAATTCACCTAAAACTCGCGTGCTGACCTCGTGCGAGCCATTGAGCCATCTCTGAACGACACTTGGATAGGTGCGAAATTCCTTCGCAGCCTCCTTGTTGCCGAATTTACGACACCAATCCAGAAAAGTCTCGTACAACTTCATAATTCTCCGATGGCAGTTTACAGGCCGGCTTTTTGCATGGCAGCTTCAACCGCTTCATCTGATCTCATCCCAATAAATTCTTCCGCTTTTGAGGGTTTTCCTTTGTCGCTGTTTTTGGAATCGTCACTTCCTCCTCCACCGTTCATTCGCGTTGAATTCTTGATTTTGTCCAACTCCTCGTTTGCCGCTTTGAGCTGTTCTGTGGTTTGAGCCAGCTTTGCATTTGCCTTTACCAATTCACGATCTGCAATGAGAGCGTAAGCTGCTTTGACAGCAACCTCGTGGCGTTGCTCGTGGTCTTTTGGACGATAGGCAACTACATATTGCTGCTTCAGTACATCCACGAATTGATTGTGGTTTTCGATTGCAGACTTTTGCTCAGGAGTCGCATCGGCTGGAACGTTGACCTTTTGAAGCAATTGAGGATATTCCTTTTCCAGTTGATCTAGACTGTCTTTGACATAGCTGACTTCTTTTTGCTGTTCGGCCTTTGTCATTTCCTCACGCTTTTTAACCATATCGGACTGACCCAACTTCATCTTCTCAACTTCCTGCTTTCGATCCACAACTTTTTCGGCGTGAGTATTAACCAGTTTGCGAAGAATGATTCCGGCTTCTCGTTCATCCTGATTGTTGCTGTCAACCAAGACTTTAATCATCTCTTTCCATGTTGATTCTGGAATATTAGAAACACCTTTTTTCTGGATGTTTTCCAGAATGGCATCGTCCAGCTTATTATCCTTCAGAAGTTTGAATATCTGAGTTTCGGTATCGGTAATTGGCTTTACGAATTTGTCGGTGAATTCCTTGTCATTTTCGTAGTCGAAGGTTTTTTTGAAGTTGCGAAGTTCGCCAATCTCTTTCTGGACTTCTTCTGGTAACTGACTGCGCTCTTTGAGGAGTTGATTTACTTTTGCCACCGCCTCCGCATACTTGCTATTAACCTCCGCCGATTGAGACTTATACCGCTTCGCCGTTTCCTGAAGCTTTTTCCAATTATCTTTATTTGAAGGATTGAGTCCACGAGGTTCTTGGATGGAATCAATTTCATCGTCCTTTGGAGTTGGCTTAACTTCAGGCGTTGGTGCAACCTTTGGAGTTGCAGGATCGACTTTCGTTGCGGGATCTGGCTTTGGCGTTTCGTCGATCTTTCGACCCTGCTCTTCTTTGTCATCAGTTGAAGGCGTTTCCTTCGGATTTGGCGTTTGCGTTTCATCTGTTTTTTTCTCAGTTGGTTTGCCGGCAGCTTTGCGAGTAATCTCTCTTTCAACTTCCTCTACAGGCTTATCCGTTACTCCGGCGTCATCCATCGCCTTATCCAGCGCACTCAGTTCATTTTCTGTAGGAGGAATTCCAGTTGCTTCTCCAGTCTTTTGGCTGAAGTTTGGACTGTTCGCAATATTCTCATTGCCGATTGCCTGCATTGGTCGTGCCATAATTTTCTCTGTTTGGTTTTTAGGTTTACTGCGTCATGTCCATGAATTTGGACTCGTTTGGTACTGTTCGATCTCCCGGGATTGTTGCAAAGATTGCTGTCAGGGCTTCCTCAAAGCCTTTTTTTCTCATGGCAATCATGGATATTGAATCTCTATCCAGAACGCCGGATGGATAGTCAGGACACATCTTCAAAGCCTCCGCCACCACTTCCGCCACCAACGGCTTGTTTTTGTTAAGGAGTTCAGCCCACAAGATTTTGCCGTCAGTGCTTATGCTCATAATGGATTTACTGTTGGCAGAGCAACTTCACGGCTCAAAGGTTTGTTTGCCGCTGAAACTGCGGCCATTCCGATGGCTTCCAAAGGAACGCCTTGGCCGGTTATCATTGGTGCTTGGCCAGCTTCGGATCTCAGGATTTCACCCATCGGAGCCGCTCCTTGTGGAAGCATTGCTCCTCCGCCTTGTGGCGTTTCTGGCAACTTTCCTTGCAAGCTCATGACTAGATTTTTTGCAGTTTCCACGAATTCTTGTTCTGTTTTGAGTGTTTCTGGTTTTTCTCCTCCTGCAAAAGCTCCTTGCAAGTGTTGATCGAAGTGAGCCACAAATCTGCCAATCACGTCAAGCGAATTTTGAGTGATTGAGTTTTCATTTGCAGTTTCGAGTAATTTTCCAGCCGTTTCCATGATGACACCCATATGAACCCGATGCGCATCCCTTGGTGAAACCGGGATGTCTTCTCCTGATGCCAGCACCAAGTTTTCCATGAGCTGCTTTGCCACGGCTTCCTGAGTGATGGTTTGATCCAAGCCCGGAATAACCAATCTATCTGCAAGTTTCTTTCCGAGTTTCTGGCCAATGTTCAACTTCTTCAGTTCTTCCTTATCGACTGAAGGATCGTTTCCGTACTGAGCGGATACCGCGCTGATGTTCTCTGGGTTGTTTGCCATCGGATCTTCCGTAAATTTATCAGGAGGCGTATTTGCCAGAACAAAGATTTCAGTTGGCGAAACTCCTCTTTCAAGTAGGTTGGCCACAGCTTCTGCGGCCTGCGCTCCGGGATCATCCGCTTTCGATTCTGGAACAGGAGGAGTTGAGAACGCCTGCCCGACTCCCAGAAACGCATTTATCCTTTTGATGAAATTCATTACTCGCGTTGTCACGAGTTTGATTCCGGTTTTCTTTCTGAGATTTAAAAGCTCGATGCCGCGCTTAATGTTTTCTTCGCTGTACATTCTGCGCTGAATTTCGGCCATGAGGTTATTGAACTGGAACCGGTATCTGGCAAGGACGCCTTCTTTGATTTGAGCTTCCACCGCTGCCGTGTAATTGATTGCGGAAGCCGTTACATCCTTCGCATCCTTACTGGTCAGGAACATTCCGGGCATGAATACGCCAATCTGCACTTCGGCCAGTGAAGACATATGCCTGTCCAGCGCGAAAAAGGCTTCTGCATCCACCTTGAAGTTATGTTCCACAACCTCGTAACCATCTCCAAGCACGCAAAATGGATGAGTAACCGTCAGCGCAATTTTCTTTTTATTTGCCGTGGTTGTTTTGAGGATCAACAATCCTGAAAGGTAAAGAGCGTCTGCAATTAGGTTGCGTGCCTGTTCGATTGCAACGTGCGTATTGTAAAGGACTCGGCCAGCTCCCTTTGCTCCATATATCGTTCCATTGCCAACTTCCAGCGTGAAGATGCTCGGCAGACAATGCTTTATCTGGTCGAATTGATCCTCAAAAATGAACAGCAAGTCTCCATTCTTTGCATTGTACAGGTAATGCGAAACCTTTCCTGTTGCTTCCTGAATGAAAAGGTGATTCGTTTCTACGACATTCACTCCGTCGCTGTACGACCTGCCCATCGTTGTCTCTCGGACTGCATCCTCAACCTTTCTGGCATTCTCTGACGTGCCTTTCTGTTTGTTTTCAGGCTGCGCGTCGTTGATTGCCTTTACGATGTTATCAATCTGCCATCCGCTTTTCCTCGAAATCTCTGGATCTCTCAGATATTTTGCCAACTGATGAATTTGCCAGTTTTGCTTTAAAGTCATCAACGGAACTTCTTCCGGGTTCTGACCTGTTCCATCTGGAAACACGCAATCGTCTGAACGCCAGAATGTTGGCCTCCAGTCAACCGTGTCCGTGTATCCAGCCTGAGCATGACCGAACAGAATATCTTCCAACGGCAAAAGATAATTGAAATTGTTCCAGTTCTGCCAAGCTCGAACGACTCTGGTTGTTTCAAGCTGAAATTGCTCTGACTTTTGATCCCA
>JAQTSY010000022.1 GCA_028711065.1 Minisyncoccota bacterium | reverse complement strand
GGGCTTAAGCCTGGGGACAGCACCTCTCTCAAATTTGATTCGTACACATTTGTGCGCCCGATAGATGCCTCAGGAAATTTTGAGAATATTATCCTGAGCTACACATCTCCCGAACTCACATCAAGAGCGCTTATTGCGTCTTATATGCCCGGCCTCAGCACGCAGATTGGTTTAAATTGATTGGTGATTCAAATGAACAAAAAAGCATCCGACGACTCTGGAACCACGAAATTTTTGCCGGAGATTCTGTTAGGCACAGTTGTATGCCTGATGATTGTGTTTGGCTTTGTTACAGCTGTCTCTGCAGTAAGCTCCAATACGCTGGATATTGCGAACCAAAAATCCCTCTCAGTTCTTGTCCCTGCAATGGCGCAGGCAATGAACTTCCAGACTAGCGGGGGGGAGAATACTGTGAGCTTGTGGAGAATGGCAGGATATTCAGATTTTGTGTATTCAATTATTTTTGTTCCTGCAAAATCCGCAGAGTCCATCATTAAGGCGGACCGGGGTTCAGATTCTTTTATCAGCAGGATTGACTTGCAGAGCGCTGACCAGCTTGCCAAATGCGCTCAGCCTGATGAGGCGTGCTTATGCCTTTTCAAGCTTGAGTACAGTTCAAAAGATAATATTCCTGATTATAATGTCATAGTGCTTGGGGACCCTGAACCTCAGCCTGAGGACAGGTATGCTGCCGAGCTTCAGAAGGCAGAGGAATGGCTCGCAACACAGATGTCCTCTGTTACAGTCAGCTACATCAAAAACACAAAAATAGTTTCCTGCGAGCCGCTTTTGAACAACGGATGTTTTTACCTTGAAAGCGATGGCGCTTCAAAAGCCTGCATACCCCATTATAACAGCAAGCCAATGGTGTGGCTGAGCGCCTCTAGCGAAGAGTATTTGGATTTTGAAACAATACTGATAAGCGTGGAATCTTACGCAACAATGAACTCGCACGGATTATTTCCGCAGCTTGAATTCTCAGCGCTGAAAGGTGTTGAGTATCCGGAGACCCAGATTACATACGGAGCAGGTTCGCTGATTTATAAGGAATGATAACTTGAACAACAGAAAAGCGCAGGTTGATATTGCACTCATACTCGGCTCAATAGTTGTACCTGTTGCAGTTCTGCTCGGCGCGCTTATCTTTGCCTGGGCGATGATTTCTCCTGTCACTGATGCCGGACGCACAGCAGGATTGCTCACCCATGACCTTGCAACAATGACTGATATCGCGTATTCAGCTTCTGACAGCATACGAATCATCTATGCTCCCGCATCAAACTGCAAAATGGCAAAGGATGTTCAGGGCGCAAACATAATTTCGTGCTTCAACGGATTCATGAATGTCTCTTCAGAGATAAGGATTGTGCCGGGTTCTTTTGAAACTGAGTTCCCTGCTGTCCAGGCTGCGGACGCATGGCTTTGCCCGTCAGGAGACTATGATGACGAAGGCCTTTGCACATCAGGCTACGAACTCTTTTTAGAAAAGAATTCAATACAGCGCGGCACACGCAATATTCCATACGCAAACATACTGCAGACATCAGTTACTTTTGCTCAAGCGCTTCCAGGCACAACATCCCAGAGCACAAACATCCAGTACTCGTCTTTCGCAAACTTCGGGGACTTTGAATTCAACAGGCAGGCTGAAGTTGCGCTTGAAGTCACTGACAAGGGTGTTGTCTTTGAAAAAACCCGCGAGGGAATTTATGACACCCTGATGCCTGCAGGCTCTTTTAATCTCCAAAGCACAGACCCTCTTGCATATCTTGTAAATGTTTCATACCAGCGCTGCAGCGGCTCTTTTAATTTTGAAAGCAGCATAACCCTGAAGCCGGGATATTTCATGCGCACATCCGGGAATACTGAACTCTGCATTTACAAGGCAATGATTTTCCCTGATGTAACTCACTACATGGTTATGGAAGATGCGACAACAGAACAAACCCTTTGTGAAGACTGGATGTCTTCAACACTTTATTATATCCCCACTTATGACCAGTACGTTCTCAGCGGAGAAGAGTTCACCACAAACACAATTTATTGTTTTGATTTCAGCCAGATGCCGAAAACTTGCACTTATGATTTAAGCTGGTGGGGCAACACTGCGAACGCAGCTTATAATCCCGCAGGCCCTGATGGAATGAAAGTCAACTTTACAATCGACAAGACAGGGACTGCAGTCAGTTATTTTGAACCGTGAGACTATGAAAAATTCAGTATTGCAGAACAGGAAGGCGCAGGCGGTTTTGCCGTTTTTCGCCCTGAACCTTGTAGCCCTGCTCATATTTTTCATTGTTGTGCTTTCGCTTCTTTCAATGGCAAAAAATCTCAGGTTCACTGCAGACGAATTTAATGCAGAGACAATGTCCCTGATGGCTCAGCAGCGCGTGCTCGCAAGCGCAGACTGCTTTGCTGCAGACGAAAGGGAGATTGCATTTACAGACGACGGAAAGCTTCTGCTTGGCTCGCGCGTTTATCCCGGGCTTGTTGATGTTGAAAAGCTCAATGACATAGATTTTTTCAACTGCATGCGCAAGGACAAGTATGATGATTACAAAGAACAGTATCAGGACGAAGGAATCTGGGATGCTGAAGAGGGTACCGGCGCATCCTTCAGGTATGCCATTGCTGTTTTTGATTTGGCCACAAACCAGTATGTGCACTACTCAGCCACAGACAGGTTTGGTAACACAGCAACTTTTTCTGCTCATGAAATAAATTCATTCATCCTTCGCATGCACAAGCAGGAAGGGGACCCCTCTCAGGCATCAGACCGTTGTGCTGGAAGATATGGCAGCAGATGGGACGTAATTCAGTACTGCACTGAAGCCCAGTGCGCTTCTGACAGCCCGGTTTATCCAAAATGCAAGGTAGACCGATGTGAATACCAGACAGGTTCAAGCGAGGAAGGCACTGACATAAAACCCTATTATGATATCCTCACTCCCGAGCGCACTGTCTTTGACACCTATCTGGTTATGCCTTCAAATGATTACAGGACATCAACATGGGTTCAGGATGACCCTGTTTATGTTGACCCTGAGAACCCCTTATCTTCTTACAGCATGGAATACAATTTGGGCTGCAGCGACCAGGAGACGCTCAAGCGCACAATATCTCCTGTGATGCTGAAAGTAGGCGCCCAGACGCATCCAGGCATTTTTATATTTGCATCCTGCGTGATTAAGGGAGACAAATACGACGGGATTACAACTCTTGAAAATGTGGTTATAACGCCCGAGGCAGGAAAGGTGTGCGACTGATGGGATTAATTTTTAAAAATAAAAAAGCGCAGTTCGGCCCTGACTTATTGGTGGGCTTCCTACTGATAGCAATACTCGGGCTCGGCGGAGTATTTTTCCTGAACACTTTTGTCAGCAGCCTTTCCCTTAACGGGCTCATTTCGATTATTGACGCGGAGACTGAACAGGAATGCGTTTTCATGCTGCTTCCGATGATGAAGGACGAATACATACGCGCGGGTTACACGCCAGAGCAGATTAGTTCGCTCAGCCTGAACCAGTATACCCTGCTTCGCGGATACCTTGATTCCTCAAAGTATGAGTCTGTATCGTCTGAGTTCAACAGCACAATAAACTATTTCAAGGACAATCTGGGAAATGTCAATCTCCAGTCAGTGCCTGTAAAAATACTGGGCATACAGGGCTATATCGCGACTCCTGCCGCAGCAAAGAAGATACCGAATGATTTTGAGGCTACCCGCCTTTGTTCAATGCCTGTTTACAGCCCGTATGGCTATTATGGCATCGCAGGCTATGCACAATTATTTGTTTTGACAAGGTAAAAAAATGAAAAAAACAATTTCCAAAAAAGCGCAGGTGTATAGGCTGAGTTCATTCATTTATGCGCTTTCAATCGCAGTGATTCTTGTAATCGGGCTTGTAGGCATGGCTAAGGACTTTGAAATAAAGTCTCACGCGGCAAACTATCAGCT
>JAQTSY010000021.1 GCA_028711065.1 Minisyncoccota bacterium | reverse complement strand
ACGAAAAATTAAAGAAAGGCGAAGTGAAAGTTACTGTTATCGCCTCTGGTTTCCCAGAAGGAATGCCGAAAAAAGGACTGTTCCATTTTGAATCAAGCGAACCAAAGGAAGAAAAGAAAAGCAAACTTTTCAGCTCTTCGACTCCAGCACCGGTAGTGGTAAAAGAAGTTCCAAAGCCTGTTGAAGAAAAGAAACCTGAAATCAAAGTGGTGGACGACAGTGATGATGAGTGGGGCGCAGTACCGGCATTCTTGCGACGAAGTAAAATTAAATAAGCAAAATAAAATCCCAGTTATAACTGGGATTTTATTTTGCTTGAAAGATATAATCGCTCGTTTTATTTTCACCTCCCTCTCGAACAAATCCATTTTTCATCCAGAATCTTTGGGCATCTGGATCTGAAACTTGAGTTGCCCGGACTTCGCCCAAATTATTCTCCTTCGCCCATTCTTTAATTGTCTCAATGGCTTTACTCCCAAATCCCTTCCCTTTCTCTCGATCAGGTAAAGTTGTCATATTGGTAATAACCAAACCTGATCCGCTGTAATCTCCAAGCACAATTCTCACCGTAGTCACCGCTTCTCCAGATTGAAAACTAATTCGATATGCTCCAACTTCACGTTTTTCTGAAGTGACAGCAGCCCCGTATTTTTCAAGACCCTGTGCTAAACGATCAAATTTTTCTCTTTTCTGTTCAGGAGAATCACCTAATTTTTCCGAATTTGTCATAGAAACAGTATAGCAAAACTTAAAAAACTTTATCATTCTTATTTTTTGCGTTATACTACTAGAACTTTCAGATTTAGATACAGTTCGAGGCGCGAGCGAGGCTTGCGACTAAAATGTACAAATGTACATTGCGGGAGCAAACGTAGCTCGCAACGATGAAATGTGCTAAATCTGCAAGTTCTAACATGATATATGATTTAGCAATAATAGGAGGAGGACCTGCTGGGGCCGCCGCAGCTGTGTATGCTGCGCGAAAACGGCTCAAGACTGTTTTCATAACAGAGAGCTTCGGAGGCCAGAGCGTAGTATCGACCGACATTCAAAACTGGATCGGAACTGTTTCTATTTCCGGTGACAAGCTCGCAAAAGATCTTGAAGCTCACACTCGCGCTTATGCGGAAGATATCGTTGATATAAAGACAGGCGAAAGAGCTGAAAATATAACAAAAACCGCTTCAGGATTTAGCGTAAAGACAGGAAGAGCTTCGTATGAAGCAAAAACTGTACTCATTGCGACCGGAAGCACCCGAAGAAAACTCCAGGTTCCTGGCGCCGAAGAGTTTGAAAATAAAGGCATTACTTACTGCGCATCTTGCGATGGGCCCCTTTTTGCCGACCAAGATGTGGTAGTCATTGGCGGAGGAAATGCCGCATTTGAGACAGCGGCACAGCTTCTCGCCTACTGCAAGAGCGTCACTCTTTTAAATCGCGGACCAGAATTCCGTGCTGATCCTGTGACAGTACAGAAAATTCTTTTGAATCCAAAAATGCGGGCAATTCGAAATGCTATCCCAGTAAAAGTATCTGGAGAAAAATTCGTCACAGGAATCACATACAAAGACGCCGAAAAAACAGAAGATGCGGAAACAGAAATAAAAACGACAGGAATCTTCGTAGAAATTGGACTCATTCCGACAACTGATTTCGCAAAGGATATTGTCAAGCGAGATGAATTCAACCATATCGTCGTCGATCCAAGAACGCAAAAAACATCGCAGGAAGGCATCTGGGCCGCAGGAGACTGCACTGATGGCAAATATCATCAAAACAACATTGCGGCGGGTGATGCAGTGAAAGCTCTCGAAGACATCTATCTCGCAATTCACGCTAAATAAAATAAATTTAAAATAAAAAAACCGTTTGAACTTTTGAAGGTTCGAACGGCTTTTGACTTTGCTCTGGAATCAGAGCGGACAATTCATATTGTTGCCACGCGAGCTATCACGTCTTTTCCCTTGCCACGGGCGGGGGTTCTTCATCCGGCGCTTATCGTAGGGATGAGGATGATGCCCGCCACAGCGATCCTGCCATCCCTCTCCCCGCAAAACCATCGCAAGAATGTTTGAAGCAGCGCCCTCGATGCAACTTTGTGAAAGATCCGCACCAACCGGAAGCAGAGCAGAGTGCTTGGATCCGCGCTCGCTGTAGCGAAGCGAAAAATTCCGGCCCGGCACATCGCAGAGCACCAGCCCATGCGAAGTCACATCTTGCGAGGTGGAAAAGGTAAGACCTTCCACTCCCTTTTTCTTTGCAAGCTCTTCGATCGCCCGAAGCACCCGCGCCGACGTCGTCTACGACTGCGCGGAGATGAGAAAGAACAACTGTGTTCCCGGAACAACTTTACGTCTTTGTACATCAGAACCAAGCTCTGGCATGACAAATCCTCCTTGTCCCTGTGTTTACACTCTTGCTTTCGCAAGCCAGACACATTATCTGGAGGTTTGGGACAATGTACTTCTCCTAAACCTCCAGATAACAAAAACTCCCGTTTGAGCGGGAGTTTTTGTTATCTGTAATGGTATTTTAGGAATTCCTTACATAACAATAAACCTCCCGCTCTTAGGAGTAGGGACGATTCGTGTGATGGTTGGAATTGATTTGAAATTCATTGCTTCTTTATAGTAACAAAGCCTCTTTTTTGGTCAAGTTCGTTCGTCTAGTTGAAAATTTTACTTTTTTCCCGCAACTTTTTTCTGGGCAATCTTTACAGGCTTTTCTTCTTTCTTAAGTGAAGTTGGTTTCGCGCAAACTGTTTCAATAATACGCGCAGTTACCTGATATGGATCCATATTCGCCGCAGGTCGGCGATCTTCGAGATATCCTTTTTTATTTTTCGTCGTAAACACAGGAATGCGGATGGATGCTCCTCTATCACTCTCTCCGAAACGGAATTCGTCAATACTGCAGGTCTCGTGCTTTCCTGTAAGCCGAGCGCCATTCCCTGCTCCATACACAGCGATGTGTTCGCTATGCTTCGCTTCAAGAGCTCTGCAAGCCTCCTCAATGACTTTTATTCCGCCCTCTTCTCGCATTGCTTTGGTACTGAAATTCGTATGCGCTCCGGCACCATTCCAATCGCCAAGCATTGGTTTCGGAGAAAAATGCACGGTTAATCCGAAATTCTCGCCGATTCGTGCGAGAAGCCAGCGCCCGAGCCAGAGTTCATCGGAAGCGGCAAGCGCCCCAACTGGTCCCACCTGAAATTCCCACTGCCCCGGCATCACTTCGGAATTAATTCCAGAAATAGTAAGCCCTGCCTGAATACAGCTTTCCAAATGTGCCTCGACAAGCTGTCGGCCGAAAATTTTATCTGCGCCCACTCCGCAATAATATGGACCCTGCGGAGCAGGATAGCCTTCTTTCGGAAAACCAAAAGGCCTCTCTCCAAGAAAAAGATTATATTCCTGCTCGATTCCAAACCACGAATCATGCTCTTTATATTTTTCTGCGATCTCGCGAGTTTTTGCACGAGTGTTACTCACATGCACGCTTCCATCCGGATTCATGACTTCGCAAAGAACGAGGATATGGCTTCCTCCGCGAATCGGATCTTTTACGAATCGAACGGGAATAAGGAGACAATCGCTTGAATGGCCATCTGCCTGTTCAGTGCTCGAGCCGTCAAACCCCCAACTCGGAATTTGATTCAAAAGTTGCACAGGTCCGGGAAGAATTTTTGTTTTTGAACGAAGTCCCGCCGTCGGCTTCACACCGTCTATCCAAATGTATTCAGCTTTGATACTGGCCATGCGAATTGATTGTTAAATTTATAATATGCGCTCGATTGATAGTTTACCACGCTGAAAGATGCCGCTTTTAGCAGAAATATAATTTGCCTTTTTTACAAGTTTATTGGGAGATTTACCTAAGAACTCCGCCCCACTCGAAGACAGTGAATCCTTTCCGAACAGGCGTATGAATGACAAGCGAAGAGACTTCAATTGGTTTCTGGAGCGGTGTGAAATCCATAAGCACGCGGATAATTGTGTCCGGCTTTGGGGTAATAGTAAGCGGAGCAAGTTTATTCATCGCTTGAGTTCCAAGAAATGTCACGAAGAAATATGGAGCGCCCGTCATTCTTGGTTCCCAGAATTCAATAAAATCAGCACGCTCTTTGTCATTAAGACCGAGAGCTG
>JAQTSY010000005.1:6886-75164 GCA_028711065.1 Minisyncoccota bacterium | reverse complement strand
ATAGCGGGGTAGGGTAACAGTATCCCGTCAGGCTCAACTTATAGGGCTCATGAGATGGGAACGTCTCAATGATAATTCGTCAAATTCGGTGAAACCTTCCGCGAAAGTTGCGATGGCAACGCCGAGCCAAGCTCGTCTCGAAAGGGACTTGAAGGTGTAGAGACTAGACGGCGAACACCGAGAACCGGTGAAGGCATAGTCCATGTCACACGCGCAAGCGCGATGAAAATCGAAGTGATCTGCATAACCTGAAGATTGTCGGTGCGATTCCGACCCCCGCAACAAGAATAGAAAAATGCCACTTTCGTGTGGCATTTTTCTATTCTTGTTGCGGAGGGAGAAGGCAAACTGCTTTGCCTTCGGTCGGAATCGCAAAGCGGAATCATGTTTTGCTGAGCAAAACAGGTGAGCTGGGGTCGAGAGTACTTAGGCTTTTATGAGCCTTGCGAAATAAAAGACTTTAGTAACTCGTGACCGACGACCCCCGCAATTCTTTTGTATACAAAGAAACCCGCAAAGCAGATTCCCTTGTCTGCGTGCGGGTTTATATTTTTCAGCGTGTCATTATGTATGACCGCCATATAAGAATCAAAGAACATCCAATGATTGTCGCAACCGTTGGAACGTCGAAGGCTGAATGCTCCGGATACCACTCTGGCGACCAGAGTCGGAGAGGTACGTGGGTTCCCACGATCACGTGGAAAATTAATAACCCAGTACACCACCACACTAGCTCTGGCGATGCTCTCTCCGTTTGAAAATAGAAGAGCACCAATATCGTCAAGGCCATCCACATATAAAAGAAGTGGATGATACCGGTTGAAGTCAGCAGGTGATTTTGCACATGGGCTTCCATCACGTTGCTCATTTTGTACGTATAGTGCATAGCAACGCTCATGAAGAATCCAATAACAAGCATTCTTGCCCACATTCCTCCAGTCCACTCCGCGGAGCACCTTGCTACGATTATGGCGATCAGCGGAGAGACAATGAAAAAGTCTGTCCACATTGCGCCATGCCAGAGAAAGGGAAGTCCCTTCTGAACTCCACCTGCTTGCATTTGTTCCACTGTCGCGAAGTTGTTTGCCCATGCAAGCACCAACTGCAACAGTGTGAACGACAGTCCTACAAGTAAAACTGCGATGCCTCGAAAAAGCATGCTACACCTCCCATGGTTTAGTCGCCTAAGTTTCTATTTGAACGTCAATGTTCCGAAGCCTGTATTATACCGCATTTAAATAATAAGTCAATGTATATAGTTGACGATACAGGAGCATCGTGTTACCATCATAAATAGAGAGCTCATTTCGAGCCTCATTTTCGCAACTCTGGGGAGGCCTCGAATGCTTACCGTAGCAAAATGGATTCTCCCGGAAGTGGGAGACTGGGGAATCAGTGTCTTTCTTGTTCTCTTGGTTACTCATTTGTCTGGAGTACAGGTGGAATGGAAACATTTCATCTGGGGGTTGTTGTTTGTGATTCTTCCGGACCTCATACCGAATCCATTTTGGGTTTGGAGCAAGATTTCAAGCAGTGGGAATTTCCACGGTGCGGATTCGCATGAGCATCGCGAATTTGGGCATTGGCTCATCTTGCATCTTCTCATTTTCTCCTTTATTTGGCTAAAGTGGGGGAAGATGTGGGCGGCGCTCTTTATTGTCTGTGTGGCATGGCATATCTTTCATGATTCGTTTGGAATTGGGCATGGTATCAAACCTTTTGCTCCATTCTCGGATGTAACCGTGAAGCTGTTCTCTGACAGCGAAAATCGTGATGTCTTCTGGCCGCCAAGCATGCAGATCAGGTGGCCGAAAGAGCAAGCTCAAGTAGTGAAGACGTACGGAAAAGAAGACTGGTTTTCCGGGGTTTATCTATCGTGGACTTGGATCTCGGTTTCGGAATACACAGCATTCATCTTTGGAATGGTGACACTGTGGTGGGTAAAAAAGGGGAAATGAACTTGTGGGCTGGCGTCGATGAAGACCAGCCCACTTTTTTCATGCTATATTTATCCCATGATTTCAGGTACCCTTTTCCACCTCCTCGTCACTTACAAATACGCAATTCTCTTTCCGCTGGCATGTTTTGAAGGTCCTATCATCTCCCTTTTCGTTGGATTTATGGTTTACGCTGGATATATTAATTTTTTACCCGCTTATATTGTGCTCCTCTTTGGCGACATCATCCCCGACAGTGTCTATTATTTTATTGGCCGATATGGAAATAAAAGCAAACTTTTTGCAAAATACGGTTCCAAATTTGAATTTGTTTCAAAAAATATTAAACTTATCGAATATCTCTGGAGAGATCACGGTAAAAAAACCATGTTCTTTTCAAAGCTCGCTTATGGACTAAGCACGCCATTTCTCGTTTCCGCAGGACTTGTGAATATGAAATGGAGAAGGTTTATTTCGTATGCTCTACCCGTGACGATTTTTCAGTATGCTGTTTTTATGACCGCGGGGTATTTTCTGGGATCTTCGTATTTTGTCGCCGCGAAATATATTCAAGATGCAGGGATTATCATAGCTCTCGTTATTTTGACAGCATTCATATTTTTGTATAGATATTTTGCTCGATACGCCAAGAAAAAGATTACCGAGATGGAGATAGAAGAAGAGATAAAGACAAAATGAGAATAGCTTTTTTTACCGACAATTTTTATCCCGAGATAAGTGGCATTACCGATACTGTCCTTATTACCGCGCGCGAACTAGA
This sequence comes from Minisyncoccota bacterium, assembly GCA_028711065.1. Classification (GTDB taxonomy): domain Bacteria; phylum Patescibacteriota; class Minisyncoccia; order Phycocordibacterales; family JAQTLZ01; genus JAQTLZ01. Next base: position 72,446 of record JAQTSY010000005.1, on the reverse strand, counting down.
GAAGCGCGGGCACAGTGTCGCTTTCATTTATCCTCGCTACGCGAAAAAGGACTATGAAAAGGCCGGGCTTCCATCTGAAAAAGATAACCCCACTCTCGCGGGTTTTGAATTTCATCGCATTCCTTCGGTTGCACTTCCCGGTTCTCCCACGGGCCAGTCTCGTATCGCAATCCCTTTTGGGCACTCTCTGCCTTTTATAAAAAGATTTGCTCCCGATGTCATCCATACCCATTCTCCGTTTGGGGTGGGTATCGAAGCGCTTCTTGTGGCAAAAATTTTGCGCGTTCCGCTTATTGGCACAAATCATACTCCGATAGAAGAATTCATGGCTTATGGTCCAGTGAATGGTCCTTTCGTAGTCCGCTGCGCCCAGAAATATTTTTCGTGGTATTACAATCGCTGCAGATTTATTACCGCGCCTTCGAACGGACTTCTCGAGAACATGAAAAAAAGCGGTTTCAAAGCTCCCTGTTTTGCACTGGCGAATCCCGTTTCTCTCAATCTCTTCCGACAACCCGAGAAAGGGGAAAAGGAGAGGCTAAAAAAAGTATTTGATCTGCCGGAGAAAGTTATTATCTACGCAGGAAGACTTGCTCCAGAAAAACATATTGATGTGACGATTAGAGCAGTTCAAAGACTGGTTGCGACGATACCAAACATTCTTCTTGTGCTCACGGGGCATGGTTCTGCCGGAGAGAGCCTAAAAAAACTTACACGAGAGCTGGGCTTAGAAAAAAATGTTCGATTCACTGGTTTTCTCACGTTGCCGAAACTTGCGGAGTACTACAGAGCATCTGATATTTTTGTCATCATGAGCACTGCTGAAACTCAGTCTCTCGCTCTCATGCAAGCTTTCGCCACAGGTCTTCCGTCTATCGGAGCGAGTGCACATGGACTCAAAGAATATTTGAAACCGGAGTGTGGCTACCAGATCGAGCCAAATGATGACGAGGTGCTTGCAGAGAAAATCAAATTCCTTTTTGAGAATAATGAAGTAGCGAAAAGAATGGGAGAAGCTGGTATTGCCTACACACACGAACTTGCTCCATCAAAAATCGCAGATGCTTGGGAGGAAATTTTCCGCAAGGGAATAGAAGAGTATTCCACTCGCCGACAGAATAAGCAACCTTCTTCGAGTCTCGTCATCTGTGCTCATAATGAAGAAAAGCATATTGGAGTATGTTTGGAGCATGTGAAGAAGAATTCAAAAGACCGATTCTTCGAGATTATTGTGATCGACAACGCAAGTACCGACAGGACAAAAGATATCGCGGAGGGTTTTCCCGGCGTTAGGGTGGTTTATGAGAAGAGGAAAGGACTTACTCGAGCCCGCCAGCGCGGATTTGAAGAAGCAAAAGGGGACATTATCGCTTATATTGATGCTGACACCAAAATGTCCGCAGGATGGATCGAATCAGCTCTCAGGGAGTTTGAAAAAAATGCAAATCTCGCCTCATTAAGCGGCCCTTATATCTATTACGATCTTCCGATGTGGCAGAGAACCCTCGTCTCTCTTTGGTGGATGATACTTGCTTATCCGGCATATCTGTTCACTCGCTATATGCTTGTGGGAGGTAATTTTGTGATTCGGAGAGAGGTACTTGAGAAAATGGGAGGCTTCGATACCTCGATCGAATTTTACGGAGAAGATACTGATATCGCTAGGCGGGCGTATAAGTTTGGCAAAGTAAAATTCAAGCCAAGTTTCGCTATGCATACCTCCGGCCGGCGCCTTACTCATCATGGAATTATAAAAACCGCGAAACTCTATGTCTCCAATTTTCTTTCAGAGGCGGTTCTTCACAGGCCGGTGACAAAGGAATATAAAGATGTGAGATGATTTCACTGTTTTGAAGAACATCTGTCATGGGGTAAGATAAGATAATTCTTTTTATGAAAACATTTACTGGAAAATACAGACTTTGTCTTCAGAATAAAGGATTTCTTTTTTCTGTAATTCTTGGTTTTCTATTGCTCATAGGAAGTCTTTTCATCAATTTTTATGCCGGCACTTATGCGGCAGAGAAGGCGAGCAGTTCGGTTACCGATATCATTTTGAGCAATACCCGAAGCTATGATCTTGATGGACTTTTTATCTATGGGTTTGTCAGTTTTTGGATATTCATAGCTTTGGTGCTTATAAGTTACGCCCCGCAGAAAATTCCATTTACGCTCAAAAGCATAGCTCTCTTTGTAGCCATTCGCGCACTTTTTATTACTCTTACTCATATCGGTCCTTTTCCAGCACACGCTATGCTCGATGTGAGTCCGCAGAGTATCGTGTATGATTTTACCTTTGGCGGAGATCTCTTCTTTTCCGCTCACACAGGCATTCCGTTTCTTATGGCTCTCATCTTCTGGAAGAATAAGTTCCTCAGAATATTTTTTGTGCTTTCCGCGATCTTTTTTGGAGGCGTAGTGCTTCTCGCGCATCTCCATTACACGATTGATGTACTTTCAGCATTTTTCATTACCTACTCGATTCATCATATTGCCCAAGTCTTTTTCAAAAAGGATTTCGCTCTTTCGGAGAGTACCGTGACTGTCCTGGAGTGATTATCTTCGTTTTCGTCTCACTTTCAAAATTTGATACAAGCTGAAGACAACTCCTGAATTTACCATAACCGCGCCAGTAGTGAGAGACCAATCGTGGTAATAAATACCTTTTACAAAAAGAACACATTGGACGATGAAAACCGCCACGGGCAGAATAATCGAAACATGATCGGCGCTTTTACTTGTGTGGACTATCCAGCCCTGGTTGTAATATCCGATGGCTACAATTACCCAACCAAAAGCAAGTACAAGGCTCCAAATGACCTGGGAGTTCCAAAAAATATTGAATCCGACTAGGCGGCTGTAGACAAAAAGAGTACCCAAAACGACAAACATCGCGCTTAGTGCTATTTCAATATGTACTTTTTTCATTGATTCATTATAGCAGGAAATAATTTTTGAATGTGGTCGGTTGACTGATGGGTGCTTTTAATTAGATGGGCGCTTCGGCTTACAGCCGCAGTACACCTTTTGGCTAAAATTTTGCTTCGCAAATTTTAGGCTCAAAAGGTCGTCAGCACCCACGGGTGCTTTTCCCTACGGGAACAGTATCCCCGATGGAGATTTTGTTCGCGCCTTCGCGCGACAAAATCTACTCATCGGGGCGTCAGCACCCATCACGAAAGCGTCCCGCGCTTTCTAGCCGCGCCAAACGAAAAACCCCTTTCGGGGTTTTTGTTGGCGCGGCTGATGGGTGCTGACCCCACGACCTCTCCCGTGACAGGGGAGCGTTCTACCGTTGAACTACAGCCGCATTCGTGGAATATAAATGTAGCAGATTTACTGCTCTTTCGCAAAAAGGTGTCGATGAGTGGAATCGGACCACTGTCTAGGGCTTATGAGTCCCTCGTTCTACCATTGAACTACACCGACATTTTAAATATCGCGATCTTGTGCCTGAACATACGAGAGAGTAGCACAATTTTGCTCTTAAATGAAGTCAGCTAAGCTTTTTTCTTTCCACAGCTTTCCTTTGTCCCAGTAGGGTATCACGGTATAATAAAAGAGAAAAAAAGAACGTCTCGTCGGCGTTTTTAAAGAGCTCATAAAAAATAATGAAAAAACTATTCTTCGTATCTCTTCTCTCTCTTTTGGTCACTGGCTCTGTTTTTGTCCAGTCGGCATCTCCTGTCTTTGCTGACGACTATCTCGACAATCCGCAAGTGAATGTTGCTAATATCAACCTTCTTTCCGACTCTTTTAAAAGCGGGGACACTGTTGTTGGTACGTTTACTATCGTAAATGCCAACGCATTCGCTGTATCTCAAATCTCTTACACCATTTCACTCATGGGGAATTATCAAGATGGAATTCCGACAGACAATTACGACACAAAAACATTCGGACCGATTTCGTTGAAAGCGCAAGAAGTCAGAAGTGTTCCTTTTTCTTACAAACTTCCTGAAGCCATAAGCGGTACCAATCTTGGCATTCAGATTCAAAACTTTTTAAAGAGTGGCGTGCCTATGGGCTGGAAAGATGCTCTCATCACGGTAACTGGCGGAAGCGCTTTTGCAAAAGTGACTGATGCGTATGTGGCGATTGGACAGAGACAATTTGGCGTGCAGGAAGGTCCGGTAGTGAAAAGAGATCAGTCAATTTCGTTAGTTGTCGCTCTTTCTAATACTGGCACCACCGCGATTTCTGTTACCCCTCACGTTTCAATCTTTGAAAAATCAATGCTTGGAAAAGAACTCACCACGCAAACCGGGACTCCTCTTGATCTGCCCGCAAAGAGCGGAAAAACAGCGACTCTTTTGTTGCCGGTTTTTAATTATGCCGGTGGGGTGTATGCAGGAAGCGTTTCTTTTCTTGATCAGAGTGGCGTTGCGAGAGCTCCGACAGTATCGTTTCGCTACATCGTAGCGGGGGATATCGGCAGCATTCAGTCGATTACTGCCAAGACAACTTCTGCACAGCCTGGAGACACCATCTCTCTTGTAGCAAACATTACCGGTGTTCCTTATGATATTGAAACGGGAGAGAGTATTGCGACGGGTACAGCACAGCTAAGCATCTTACTTTTTAATGAGAAAGATGAGCTTGTCGGAAAAAACGCTCCAACTACTATAGATTTAAGTGATTCTATTGCTCAGGCTGTTCAGATTGAAGCAGACGTAGCCGCAAAAGCTTTACGGGTAGAAGCAACCCTTTCTTCTCACGGTACAGTTCTTTCTTCTTATAATCAGCCTTTATCGAGCAATTATGATGAGGAAAAGGCAAATGCACTTATAAAGGAAGCCAATAGATTGCCTATTCTGCCTATCGTGGTAGTTGGGGGCATCGTTCTTCTGGGGATTTTGATTGTGATCGCTGTCTTCAAGAAAAAAGTAGAACCAACAGCACTTGTACTTCTCTTCGCGGTCGGAGTTTTAGGTCTTGTATTCTTTGGCGGGTCTCCCTCACTGAAAGCGGTAAATGGAATTGCGAGTAGAAATTCCAATGTGGCAGCCCTGACTGCGGCAGAGAGGGCGGCGGCAATTCAAGCAAGAAAAGATGCTGCAGCGGCAAAGAAGGCGGCGAAGGCAGCATCGAAACCCATTCTCGCTACTTTTCTGAAAGTGGATGGGAAGAAAGTATTTGCTGCAACGACAAAACAAGTTGCAAAAGGCAAAAAACCAGCCTGGGAAGATATTGTTGCAAGCGTAGAGGCAGGCTTGGGGGTGCCGCCGGCTGATGTTGATAGTACTGAAAGCGTGAATCAGAAAAATGGAAAAGCGACCGCTCATGAAATCGCTCCTGCAGTATATGGCACAGTGGTACCGAGTGCCGACGGTACGAAATTCACCGTCCTTCTTTCTGTCTTCAGCCCTGCTTGCGGAAACTCTCCTGGAGATATTACAGCGGAACTTCTGAGCGTGCCCGGGAATTCTGTGCCGGCAGCACTCAAGACGAAAACAAAAAGAGCCTCGGGACATTCGTTTATCGTAAGCCAGTCCACATTCTCTTTCGGACCATTTGATATGCCGACTACCCCAGGAGACAACGATATTGTCGGTAGGGTGACGAATAAAGTGAATCTGGGACAACGAGTGGGGGTTACCGATTTCCATCTTACTATTACTGTTCCCGCGGAGAATGTTTGTACCGATTCACAGGCGAACAATAACGGTGAAGTGGGAGACTGTACGTATGACGATCTCTGTACCGATGCCAATGCTAACAACGAAGGAGAACCAGCACCTTGTAGTTATGACGGTCCTACTCCAACACCTACGGATGAGATTACCCCGACGCCGGGATGCGAAGCAGACAATAGCTGTGCCACATCGCCAACCCCAACACCACCTCCGTGTGATTTTGATGACCATATTATCGTCAACAACGTATGTGTACCGAGACCAGCTCCTGCGGTGATTCAAAATATGACATTCAGAGCAGATCCAGCGCTCATTCCGAAAGGCGATCAATGTAATCTTCTGACAAATCTCGAAAGCAATTATACTCCAACCTGCACCATAACTGGGGTCGGATTCGATTCGACAAATGCTAATTTCTCTGCGACAAAAGGAGATGCTGTTGTCATTCCTCCTCCAGGATTTAAGTTCTCTGACGCTCGAGCGTCTAATGTGAGTGGAGGGATTCAGAATGCGCAAGTCTACTCACTCTCATGTACTTCTTGGAATGGAGTGGAATCGCCGAATCCCGTGCGGGACGGTGACAGAGTGACACAAACTGCCACAGCAAACTGCAAAGTCGTACCCTCGGAAGTGGATAAGTAAAATCTTTGATTTCCATCTTAGAGAGATGTACGAAAACCGCCCGAAGGCGGTTTTTGTATTGATTGAAAATGTAGCATAAATAGACTATTCTTACGTAGTTCTTTACATGTGAATTTATAAGCCGATGTAGCTCAGTTGGTAGAGCACGTCATTGGTAAACAAAAATTGCCCTTCATTTTGGAAACGAAATGTTGAAACCCGAATTACGGTTAAAGTCCATTCAAGTGGATAAGACCGTAGCGCTCTACGCGCTCGAACGACTGACAAGGGACGCTAAACCGAAAAGGTATGCGCAAGATACAGTCTAATCCTTTTATAAGCCCAGTCAGGTGAAATAAAGGTATAGATGAATGACGAGGTCTCCGGTTCAATCCCGGACATCGGCTCCATATCGCCATCCTAGCTCAGTTGGTAGAGCACCACTTTCGTAAAGTGGGGGTCCCGAGTTCGATCCTCGGGGATGGCTCCGGAAAAATATGCCAGAAATAAAACAGACAAAAGAAGAGAAAATAAGGGAACTCGAGGCGAGTATGTCAGAGCCCGATTTTTGGGCTGACAAAAATCGGGCTCAGGTGGTCATTAAAGAAATCCAAACGCTCAAAGAGGAGCTTTCTGGTGTGGGGAAATTCGACAAGGGCGATGCTATCATCACCATCTTTTCCGGCGCCGGCGGAGATGACGCGGAAGATTTTTCTGGAATGCTCTTTCAGATGTACACCAAATATGCCGACAAAAAGGGATGGGGAATGACAATTCTCTCTCAAAATGAAAATGACCACGGCGGATACCGCAATATTTCCTTCGAGATTGAAGGGAAGGGGGCGTACGGAACGCTGAAGAATGAATCGGGAGTGCATCGTCTCGTTCGCATCTCACCCTTTGGTGCAAAAGGCATACGACAAACTTCCTTTTCGCTTGTTGAAGTTTTGCCGAAATTCGAAAAAATGGATGAGATCGAAATACCTGCGCAGGATATTAAAATTGAAACTGCAAAAGCTGGCGGTCCTGGAGGACAAAATGTGAATAAGCGGGAGACTGCGGTTCGTGCAGTCTATATTCCAACAGGATTTTCCGTGCACGTAACGAGCGAGCGAAGCCAGCAGCAAAATCGCGAGAAAGCTATCGCAATGATAAAAGCGAAGATCTACAAAAAACAGGAAGATGACAGGAAGAAAAAAGAAAAAGGGATGGCAATAAGCTCTTCAACAGATATTGAATGGGGAAGCCAGATTCGCTCGTATGTGCTCCATCCGTACAAGATGGTGAAAGATCATCGTACCGAAGCAGAAACCTCGAATGCTGACAAAGTGCTTGCAGGCGACCTCGATCTTTTTATCGAAGCAGAAAAGGCTCTTTAAAAGGATTTTTTCGGTTCCGATAGTCTATAAAAGAGGTTTGGCATGGATGCAAAACATGTTAAACTAAAGGGGCTTCTCTAACTCGCGAAGCTTTTCTTTCATGATATATTTTGAAAAAGTCTCGAAGGTATATGGCGATAATTCAGTGGCTCTTTCGGATGTGAGTTTTAAAGTACACCCTAAAGAATTTGTATCTATCGTCGGACATTCTGGCGCGGGCAAAACGACCCTTCTCAAGATGATATTTGCTGAAGAGAGGCCAACTTCCGGCAGGGTTTTTCTCGAATCTGTCGATCTTCAGAGGCTCAGGAGAAAAGAGGTAAGCCAGCTTCGTCGCCGAATCGGCACAGTTTTCCAAGATTTCAGGCTTCTTCCTGACAAAACAGCCTACGAAAATATTGCGTTCGCCATGGAAGCTTCGGGAAGAACAGATGAAGAAATTGCCGCTGATGTTCCCCATGTGCTTGAGCTTGTGGGGCTTGGCGATAAAGTATTGAATTTCCCGCGAGAGCTCTCGGGCGGGGAAAAACAGCGTGTAGCTATCGCTCGGGCGATAGTCAATCAACCCGATATTTTGATCGCCGATGAACCGACTGGAAATCTTGATCCCATAAACACGCTCGACATTGTCCAGATTTTGAAGAAGATCCATGAACTCGGTACAACGGTTATTCTCACCACCCATAATAGAGGAGTGGTTGATTCTGTGGGAGGCAGGGTAATTACCATGGATACGGGCAAGATCGTTCGAGACGATAAAGATGGCAAATATATTCTATAAATTTACTATATAAAAAATCATTCATGATTTGGACAAAAATAAAGAGAGTATTTCGAGCGGGGTTCACCAGTTTCTGGAGAAATGGTTTTGTTTCTCTCGCTTCGGTTCTAGTTCTCATCGTGACCTTGTTTGTAATCGGTTCTCTTATTTTCGCTTCTGCAACCCTTTCATCAACTCTCACTCAGATTCAAAATAAAGTTGATATTAATGTTTATCTTGTAACAACGGCGAGCGAAGACGACATTCTTTCTCTCAAAAAGACGCTCGAAGCTTTGCCGGAAGTTGCCCACATTGATTACATTTCTCGAGATCAGGCTCTCGCCAATTTCAAAGCGAAACATCAAACAGATCAGCTGACTCTTCAAGCACTCGACGAGCTTGGGGACAATCCGCTTGGTGCAGTGTTGAATATTAAGGCCAAAGATCCTTCTCAATATGAAGGCATTGCAACGTTCCTTAATGGAAAAAACGCTCTTTCAAGTGATGGAAACACCATTATTGATAAAGTAAATTATCTTCAAAATAAAATCGCTATCGATAGGCTTACCCGCATTATCCAGGCCGGGCAGAAGCTTGGGTTTACTCTTACGATTATTTTAGTTATTATATCGGTGCTTATCACATTCAACACTATTCGCTTGGCAATCTATACTGCTCGCGAAGAGATTTCCGTGATGAGGCTTGTGGGTGCAAGCAACCGCTACATCCGGGGACCGTTCGTTGTTACGGGAATTTTCTACGGACTTATCTCCGCGCTGGTTACCCTTGTTCTTTTTTATCCGATTACGTTTTGGCTTGGGCCGAAGACAGAGAATTTCTTTACGGGAATCAATATTTTTGATTACTATAAAGCGAATTTTTTACAGATTTTCCTTATCATTACGCTGTCAGGGATTTTCATTAGTGCAGTATCAAGTTTTTTAGCAACGAGGAAGTATTTGAAAATTTAATCGAATTTATATGAAAAAACAAAACCACAAATACGTATTTGTGATAGGTGGGGTTATGTCCGGAGTAGGAAAGGGGATTGCCACATCTTCTATCGGCCGGATTCTTGAAGCCAAAGGCTTCAATGTAAATCCCATCAAAATCGATCCGTATTTGAACGTCGATGCTGGTACTATGAACCCCACTGAACACGGTGAGGTTTTCGTTTTAAATTCAGGCCTTGAGACCGATCAGGATATGGGAAATTACGAACGCTTCATGGAAAAAGATCTGACCCCTGAGGATTACATGACAAGCGGGATGGTTTACAAGACCGTGATCGACCGTGAGCGTAGCTTGGGTTATGGCGGTAAATTTGTCGAAGCAATTCCGCATATCACCAATGAAATCAAGGAAAGAATTGTTCGTTCGGCGAAAGTGAATAAATCAGATATCTCTCTCATTGAGATCGGCGGAACGGTTGGGGATTACCAGAACATTCTTTTCATCGAAGCGGCTCGAACATTGAAGATTAGAAATCCTCATGACGTTTTCTTTATTTTGGTGAGTTACCTTCCTGTCCCTTCAAAACTCGGCGAGATGAAAACGCGTCCAACGCAAAATGCTGTTCATCAGCTCAATTCCTACGGAGTTCAGCCGGACATGATCATTGCGCGAAGCCATATTCCGCTTGATCAAAAGAGAAAGCAAAAGATAGCGATTTGGTGCAGTATTTCAGAGGAAAATGTTATTTCGGCTCCCGACGTTGATAGCGTCTATGATGTTCCGGTCAATTTTGAAAAAGATAAAATCGGAGAGATCATTCTTAAAAATCTCGGTCTAACGGCGCCGAAGAAAGGAGACGTTCTCAAAGATTGGAAGAAATTCGTTGCTAAGACCAAAAATGGCACTTCAACTTTGAATATTGCGGTCGTTGGGAAATATTTTGATACAGGAGATTTCTTTCTTTCTGACGCGTATATTTCTGTTATTGAAGCAGTGAAGTTTTCCGCGTATTGGCAGAATGCGAAAGCAAATCTCACATGGATAAATTCGAAAGATTTTGAAACAGGGAAATTAAAAATTGAAGCATTGGAAGCGTACGACGGCATTATCGTTCCCGGAGGCTTCGGTTCTTCCGGTATCGAAGGGGTCATCGAAACTATCCGCTTTGCTCGTGAAAAAGGCATTCCATATTTCGGACTTTGTTACGGGATGCAGCTTGCGGTCGTGGAATTCGCTCGAAATGTTGTCGGACTCAAAGATGCGAATACTACAGAAATCAATCCAAAAACAAAATATCCTGTTATTGATATTATGTCTGACCAAAAAGTCCTTCTCGCGAATGGGAATTATGGAGGTTCGATGCGCTTGGGTTCTTATCCAGCACATTTAAAAAAAGGCACTGTTGCAATGAAAGCGTATGGAAAGGCAAAAATAAGCGAACGGCATCGTCATCGCTACGAAGTGAATCCTGAATTCATAACGCAAATCGAAGAACAAGGTCTTGTTTTCTCAGGTATGTCTCCGTCAGGAAAACTTATGGAAATCGCAGAGCTCCCGGAGTCAGTGCATCCATTCTTTCTTGGAACGCAGTTCCATCCGGAATTTCTCGCACGGCCCCTGTCTCCGCATCCTCTGTTCTCAGCGTTTATCACAGCGTGTCTTAAGACCAAAAAATAAAAACAATAAAACTGGCCCCGGCCAGTTTTATTGCATCGACATTTTTCTCAAAATTTGCTATAAAGTGGCTTGATTTTACTGTCTCTGGCGATCCGGAGACGAGGGGTTCTTGCTCCTAATCATGGGAGCGCATTTCAAGAGGGAGGGTCAATTGGCAAACGGTACATGTGATTTGTGCCGCAAACCCGTGGCATCTGGGGGCAATCGCCACGCAAAGGGGCGTTGCTCTATTCAGGGCAGGCGGGGAGCGGTTCTTGGAGTTCCGGATTCGCCGACCGCATCGGCTACAGATTCGGAGGTCACTGTGGTTGAAGATTCGGGTGCAAGTGTGCCGGAAACTTCGTCTGCTACGGTTTCGGAAGAGCCGGCTCCTGCAGTCGTGGAAGAAACCTCGGCCCCTGTGCTTCCGGCGAAGCCGCGCCGCGGACGGCCGCCGGGTTCGAAGAACAAGCGTTCGAGGTGGGAGAGCGTTGCCGTTTAGGTGAACAGAATCATCTTCTGGGAAATGAGCGTGCAGTCGGGTTTACTCGATTACATGTTTTTATTTGAGCGGATTGGATTTTTCGTCATTTTTCGTATAAGCTGGTTTAGTATTATGGGCTTAGTTCTGTTTCTGTAATTGAATTGCGGGTTCGTCCCTGGCCGGCAAAGCCCGTCCGCGGGCAGGCTAATGGTAGGACAATTTTAGAGAATTTATAATATTGCGGGTTCGTCTAATGGTAGGACACATCCCTCTGGAGGATGTTATTGGGGTTCGAGTCCCTGACCCGCAGCAAAATTTCCGAAGGAAATTTTCTGCCCGAAGTAACGGGGGTTACTTCGGCAGGGACTCGAAGCCCCGATGAGTATTTTTTAAAGCGCGTGAGCGCGTCTAAAAAATCCATCGGGGATACTGTTCCCGTAGGGAAAGAGTTTCCTGGCCCAGGGACTCGAAGCCCGATTCAGCTTTTTTCTGAAAGAAAAAACGAATCGGGATACTGGTCGTGTAACGACCGACACTCCCTGACCCGCAAAGAATCATGTCACCGAGTAACATTCGTATCGAAGGCAAAAAATATCCAATCACAGCATTAAGAAAATGTTCTCGAAGGGATCTTCGCTTGGATAAAGATTTTTTTCTTTTCCTCTCCGCCCTTAAGCTCGGGGACGTCCATGCAGTGGAAAAGTGTGCTCGAGAAATGGCCAAAGCTATTTCGTCAACTCTGCCAAAGGATTTCCGTAAGAATAGAAAAGATTATATTATCATCAATCATCCTGCCACGACTCAAACAAGCGTTGCCGTATCTTTGGTCAATTCCATTGCAAGGATCTTACAAATGCAAAAAGGGGAAATTGTACTAGAAAATATTTATTTTGGAAACACTTCTTATTACGACCTTTCGCCAACTGCAAAGAGAAAGATTTTAGAAAAGAAACTTCATTATTACGGGCCTCGCGTTCGAAACAAGAGAATTATTCTTATAGACGACATTTCTGCGACTGGCTCTGCCCTGAAAATGTCTAGCAAGTTGCTTCTTGGAAAGAAGCCAAAATCTCTTTCTTTATTTGTTTACCTGAAGCTTGAAAATAATATCGAGAAAGAAATTACCGCGTATCAATATAAACAGAAAGGAATAAAGTATCTTGTGCAATTAATGAATAATAAAGATAACATCATCACCTCCCGCCTCTTATCGCTTATCCTTTCTCTTTCTCCTTCCGAAACGGCTTTACTGCTTGGAAAAGTGAGTCGAGAAAGAAGGAAGAGGCTTATAAGAGAATTGACGGACTATACAAAACTCTATTCAAAGGTTTATTGGACTCATGGTTTTAGCGAATCCGCTCTTATTAAGAAATAATGTATGTCCACACCAATCATAGCCTTCGGCCAGCAACCCTGCGGGATTTTCCCCAAGCGTTTTCTCTATGCCAAAATCCAGACTGCTCGGAAATTACAAAAAGAGATCGGAGGGAGAATTGTCTTTTTCTATCACGACAGTGACGCTGATTATCGGGAAACAATCACTATCCTTGAAGATTTGAAAACGAAGGAGGAAGGGCGATTGAATTTCACCCAAGAGAACAAAATTCAAAAGAAATATTCTCCGTTGTATCTCAAAAAGATTCCTGTCGGTTGGAAAGAAGAAACTTTACGAAAATTGCCCCGTTTTGTCGGCAAAAAAATGATAGATATTTTCGCGGGTGCCGCTGGAGACAATGCTGCAGATTTCTGTCTCGATATGTATACACGAATGGGACTTCTCGAGGGAATTGAAGTCATGCGCTCATCCGATAAAGATTTCCGAACGAAAGCGTCAGAGTTATCAGAGTTTTTTGCCGATATCCCATACGAAGGAGAAATTGTTCGCGCTGAAATGCATGAGGGGGACTTTCGGCTCCATGAAGGCGGAGGAAAATATTTTACAATTCCTGCGCCTGCAAAAATCGAAAAATGGCAGAAAAATCCAGGACGTGATGAGCGCTTTGCCTGGATGCAATCAGTGATTCACAGCACACATTATATTTCTGGAGCAGGAGAAGGCGCATATCTTAAAAAATCAGATTTTCCAGAAGTCGTTTTTGTAGATCGACAGGAAATAGAAAAAAGCGAGTATGCCTATATTGGTGAAGTGTAGTAAACTTATTAATAGAGATTGCCATTAAATTGTATGTCTAAAAAAATCCTTGCATTTGGTGCTCACCCAGACGATGTCGAATTTGGCTGCGCAGGCCTCCTTATCAAAGAGATTGAAGCAGGTTCGCAGGTGAAAATTGTTGTCTGCTCACTTGGGGAAGCGGGGACGAATGGGACTTCGGAAGGCCGCCAGAAAGAGGCAGAAATGGCAGCGAAAATCATTGGTGCCGAAATAGAATTCATATCTTTAGGGGGAGATTCACATATGGAAAACACTCCCAAAAACGCTTTCAAACTCGCAAAGATCATCCGCGAATACAAACCAAACATTGTTCTTTCAACTTCTTATTTCGAGAATCAGCATCCAGATCATTATGCTCTCTCTCAAATGGCTCGCTCTGCATCTCGTCTCGCCCGCTACGGCGGATTAGAAGAATTAAAAAAACTTCCTTCGCATTCTATCGAAAGTCTTTACTTCTATCCATCAAGTCATGGATTTGAGAAAAAACCCGATATCATTATCGATGTCTCGGCGCAGTATGATACATGGATGAAAGCTGTCGCAGTTCATGAAAGCCAAATGAAGACGAAAAATTATGTGAATATGATCGAGAGCCGGGCAAAAGCCTATGGCGCCTCGATTGATGTGAAATATGCAACAGTGCTTTGGGTCAATGATGCTATTCGAGCCGATACTCTTTCTCAATTGGGATCTTCCGCGAGAAATTATTAAAATGGGATTTTTTACTACTTCGAAAAAGGGGACGGGAAAGTCTCTTAAAATAGGAATCGTCTGCTACCCATCTGTTGGTGGGAGCGGGATTGTCGCGACTGGACTCGGGAGCGAACTTGCGAAGAGGGGACACGAGGTCCATTTTTTAAGCTATGATCCGCCCTTCGCGCTCGATAGGAAATTACCGAATATTTTTTTCCATAAAGTCGATTTCAACGGCTACGAGCTTTTCAAATACCCCGATTACACCCTCCCGCTCGCGGTCCGAATTGTGGATGTCTGCAAAGAATTCAAGCTCGATATTTTACACGTGCATTATGCTGTGCCTCATGCTACCGCCGCACTTCTGGCAAAAGATATTGCGGATGAAGAAAAAATTCCTTTTCCAAACATAATCACGACCCTTCACGGTACTGATATTACCCTTCTCGCGCGGGATAAAACGGTGATGCCGGTTATCAAATATTCCATTGAAAGTTCATGCGGGGTTACGGCAGTTTCAGAAAGTTTAAAAAAAGATACGATAAAAAATCTTGATACCAAGAAACATATCGAGGTTATTCATAATTTCTATACTCCGAAACCTGTCGCAAAAAGTGCTGAAGAAGTAAGAAAAGAGATTGGTGTGGCGGATACAGATTTCCTAGCGATCCATCTTTCTAATTTGCGCAAAGTGAAAAGAATTCCGGATCTTTTGGCGATTCTCGGAAAGGTCAAAGAAAATAAGAAAATAAAGCTTTTAATTCTCGCGGGGGCGGACTTTGCTCCCTTTAAGCCTCTTGTTGAGGAGTTAGGTATAGGCGACCAAATAATTATAAAACGAAATGTTCTAGATATCGAAAATTATATTAATGCCGCTGACATCGGCATCTATACTTCTGAAACAGAAAGTTTTGGAATGGGAATTCTTGAAACGATGTCATATGGTAAGCCAGTGCTCGCAACAAATGCCGGAGGAATTTCAGAAGTTCTGCAAGACGGCAAAACGGGGTATTTATTTGGAGTGGGGAAGGTAGATGATTTTGCAAAAAAGCTTCTGGAACTTTCCTATGATGAATCTCTCGTGAAAAAAATTGGAGAAAATGCAAAAGAACGGGCCCGATCAAACTTTTGTTCTGAAAAAATCGTCGCGCAGTATGAGGAGTACTACAGAAAAATAATTTCTTCGTGCGGATAGCGTTCAAAACAGCCTAGTTTCTCATCCAGAGAATTAGTTGACTTTTCATATTTGTTAGTGTATAGTAGTACCGTTAGACACGAATCTGTTTTTATGGCTCTTTAGAGCCTTTTTTAATGCCTTTTATTACTATTTAATCGAAATTATGAAAAGTTACAAATTGATTTCAGCAGGTCTTCTTATTCTAGGAGTGTTCGCTTTTGCTCATACTGCAGGAGCAGCAGCTCTCCTACCGAGAGTCTTTATCACTTCGAGCACAGCAGGCACTGACCCTATCGCCATATCTGTTTCAGGATTTTTGACAGCATCTGCTGATATCAGTACCTACAGAGTTCGTATCGTCCTCCATACTAGTGAACCAGATGTTATTATTCATCCTAACTTTCTTCCTCTCTCTTCTGGAGCAAATGATTTTCGATTTCTCTCTACTACTCCGGATAAATATGTCGTTGGTTGCATAGCGACGGCAATTCTTGAACACGGTTCCGATGATTCATACGTAACCGATTACTCTAGCAATTCTACTCCTTGCAGTGGAAAGCTTCATGTTATTACTCATGTTGTTAATGATGATTCCGGTACGCTTACTGCTCCTAGCTTTCAGACCAGATCGACGGATTCTGTAACCAGTGGCAATGCGGCAGGGAAAGAGGATCCCGGACAACTTTTTCAAATTCATCCGGGGAGCTATACGATCGATGTCGTAGATGCTCATGGCTATGTAAAAAGTTTTTCGGAAGATTGTACAGGGACTTTCATCAAAGATGAGACAAAAACTTGTACCATTACTTTAGATGATCCCGCTCCAGCTTCAACACCAACGCCTGAAGTGACACCAACTCCTACACCGACTGTCACGCCAGAACCAACTCCTTCTCCAACACCGGAAGTTACACCCACACCTTCGCCGACTCCTGAAGTAACGCCGACACCAAGTCCAACCCCAGAAATTACGCCGACTCCAACGCCTTCACCTACTCCCGAAGCGACTCCATCTCCGACGCCGACTCATCATGCAGCCAGCGGTGGTTCTTCTGGCGGTTCAGGAAAAGTTTTGGGTGCGCATACATACAACATCCTCGACTTCAATCTTCTTCTAGTAAATTGGGGTAAGAAAGGGAAGGGAAATCCTGCAGATTTTAACCTCGACGGTGCCGTAGATATTTTGGATTTTAATCAATTACTCATTAACTGGGCAAAATAATTATCATGAAGAAATTTATCTTTTCACTTATTGTTCTTGCGCTGGCTGTTCCAGCTTTTGCTTCTGCAGCGGCTAATGTTTCTCTTATACCTTCAACATTCAATGTAAAAGCTGGCCAGACAGTTACTGTGCAGGTTTCAGTGATTCCAGCAGGCGAGAGCGTCTATACTTCTAAAGTTGCACTTTCCTATTCGAAAGATCTTTTGAAAGCGACCGCGTTCAATTTTGCTCCAGTATGGCTCCCGCTTTCACAGCCCGGCTATGACAGTATGGATTCTGGATCGCTTGTAAAGACAGCTGGATATCCCGGAGGAATTTCCGCTGGAAAGATTTTCGGTACAGTAACATTTACTGCGCTCAAGTCGGGTACCGCATCTCTCGCAGTAGCGAATGATACAGAGATTTACAACGCTCAAAACAAAAATGTATTCTCTGCTAATGGAGGAGCACCAGTTCAAATCACAATTTCAAATGCGACAGTAGCAACAAATAATTCTGTCGCGGGGGAAACGAATAACGCAGGACAGGGAGTTTCGACAACTGCAACTCCTTTGGTTGTGAAAGATTTGGCTGCGATAGAAACAAGCGGAGCAAGAAATTATACTTCTTATATTCTCGGAGCGCTTGTCCTTCTTGCTCTTGGGGCAGCTGCACGACTTATCTTCGGCAAGACGACGAAATAATTTGTTCGACAGAGTCTCTAAAACCAGCCCCGTTTCCTAAAGGAAACGGGGCTGGTTTCTTGTTGTGCCCGAAATTATATATTGACACATCATTAATTTTGTGTAGTATTAAGAAAAGGAGGCAATCATTCATTTTGGAGACTCATTGAAAGAAAGGAGCAATAGCCATGAAATGGCCGAATTCCATACGTCTCTTTCGTCATGATACCTCGGTGTTCAACGAACTCCGGGGCAAGAAGAAAGAGGATCCGCTGTATCAGGATTTCCTTGTCGCCTGGGAACGCGATAAGCATTCCGGGAGGACGCAGAAGTTGGCACGGAAAGTGAAGGAGAAGTTCGCGCTCGGCGTTGGCGATGCCGATACACCGCTCGCTGACCTCGAGGGTCGGCAGGCGTTCGAAACTGGCCGAGCGTTGTCTGCCTGTGAGACGACACCTCATGTCATTTTTGTCTCGCCTTACCTTCGCGCGTGTCTTACTCTGGAGCACATGATGCGGGGCTGGCCGGCGCTAAAATCGGTCAAGGTCTATCAAGAGGAGCGAATCAGAGAACAGGAACACGGTCTCGCGCTTCTCTACAACGACTGGCGGGTTTTCCACGCTCTTCACCCTGATCAAGCCGCTCTCTACGAACTGGAGGGACCGTACTGGTATCGGTATCCGCAGGGCGAGAATGTGCCCGACGTTCGGGAGCGGAATCGGTCTTGGACCACTACGCTGATTCGAGATTTTGCCCAAAAGGATGTGCTGGCGGTAACTCATCACCTCAACATCCTTGGAATTCGGGCGAATTTCGAACGGCTTGGTGACAAAGAATTCATCCGGCTTGATGAAGAGGAGAAGCCGATTAATTGTGGAGCGACCCTGTACACGGGTTATCCCAATGAAGGGTCCAACGGCCGGCTCAAATTGACCTACTACAACAAGCGGTATTACGAGCTGGTTGCGTAGATCGCAGAGTGTTTACGAACTGGAGTCACGAAGTGGCTCCGTTTTTTTTCGCTCCATTTTCGGCGCATTGTCCCTTGTCTGATTCTTTACTATAATTATCTCTAATAATTAAACATCTTATGCCCCTAGAAAATCTTGATACTAAAACGGAGAGTGGCGCGGAAGGCGAAACATTTTCCGACACACAGGCTTTTGTGACTCCGGTTACGGAAGGTACGTTTACGGGGGAGAAAATGAAAGTACGTGATAACCCCAACGAAGATCCCGAATTTCTGAAATTTGCCAAAGAGCGTCGGGCGAAAGTTGAATCTCGTGGGCAAAAGCTTGATATCCCAGAAAAGGAGAAAATTTACCCTGATCCGTTTGACGACCCGGCTTTTAAAGAGGTGGCGCGTATTGTTATAGGCGAAGGAGGAAAACACTCCAAAGAACAAGTTATCGAACAAGCTGTAAGAGGTTTTATAGAAAAATACCCGAAAAAAGCAAAATTCTACAGCTTTAATCCAGAAAGCGCGGAGGTAGGAAGGCGTTTGGAACTCGAATTTACCCGAGCAAAACTGAGGGAAATTTCTCCAACTAAAAAAATAGAGGACGCACCGACAACTATGCCAATGCCAAGCCGTCCTCAAACAGCCTGGGGTCGCGCGAAAAGCTTTTTCGGCAGACTCTTTCGTTAAATAAAAACGCAACGCGGGAATTTGCGTTGCATTCATTTCGGTTACTTTGGTTTCTGTGCGACGATGGTAAAGAAAGGGTTGTATGTTGCTCTGCCGATCTGCTCCATGTCGGATGAGTAATAAAGTATTTCCCATCCAACATAGAGCTTGCGGAGCTCACTACTCCCAAAAAAATGACCTTCTTCGTCCAGAAGCCGATTTGTTTCGAGCGTACCATGGCCGTAGGCAGCAATGAAATTGACGCCTCGAGGCAATGTTTTAGACTGCATACGCTCGATCATCCACAAGCTGTCTTTTTGCGGGATGTCCTGTAGGACGCGATTGCAGACGATAAGGGTGTATTCGTCTTTTAAAAGCTCCTGGCGGACGTCTCCCACTACAGTTTTCAGCTTGAGGTTCTTGCCCTTAACTCTTGCGTTCAGCCTCTCAATGCCTACCCTCGAAATGTCGATACCGACCACATCGAACCCGCTCTCGGCAAGGAACAGAGTGTCCCTGCCTTGACCGCATCCTATGTCCAAAGCTTTTCCTTTGGCCGCGTGTTTTACCGCGATTGTCGTAGCGACAGCAGGTTCGAGTGTGAGAGTATCTCCTAGCGCACTGTACGCAAGGTCGTACAATTCTCCAGCTTGCATTTAGTCCCTCCTAAGGTTCGTTTGCCGAAACTTAAAATACAATATTCAAAAATAATAGTCAAACAATGTTGCGGGTGATATGTGCTGTAAATTTTTTCTTTCCTTCTCGTCGTTATGGATATGACAAAGTATGGACCAAAAGCCCAAAAGAAAATTAGCCGAGTTATGCATGAGTTTGGAAAAGGAAAACTTAAAAGCGGCACATCTCGCAAAAGAGTAACAAGCCAAAAACAGGCAGTGGCTATCGCAATTTCAGAAGCGCGCAGGGGAGGAGATAAAGTGCCGAGACAAAAACTCCGAAAGAGAAAATAATGATAGAATAATAATATTAAAAATTAATTTTTGTAAACTCATGAAAACAATAACATGTAGGGCGATGGGGGGTGAGTGCGATGAACCTATAACAGGCACGACTCCGGAGGAGCTTATGGCAAATGGGATGAAGCACTTAGAAAAAGCGCATCCTAAAATGGCAGCTGATGTAAAGAAGATGCCGAAGGACGACCCGATGATGAAAAAATGGAGTGAAGATTTTATGAAAACCTGGGCTGGAACGCCTGATATGTAAATGAAACTTTTTTAAGTTTTTCCTCCTCTGGAAGCAGAAATAATTTTGTAAGAATTTCGCTTTTTGTACGGCTTATGTGTAGAGAGATTTACTCATTTTAACAACTCAACCTATGTATAACTTTAATGGAATGGGTTTGGGACCGAATTGGATCCGTCCATTTGGACCAGTATTTATTCTTCTCGCTCTCTGGAGTATTTTCTGGAAAGGACTGGCGCTTTGGCATTCGGGACGGCGCGGGCAGGAATGGTGGTTCGTAATACTTCTTTTGGTGAACACAGCAGGCATTCTCGATATTATTTATCTTTTTTTGGTCATCAAGCTTAAGGCTTCAGAACTTTTTACTAAAAAATAAAAGGTTGTTTTTCCGAAATCGCATGAAAAATCCTCTTACAATTACGATACTTATCTTTCTCATCATCATTGGAGCAGTTTTTCTTTTCTGGCCGAAGAATGGCACCGCACCTATTGGAACGCCGACACCTTCGCCAGTCGCCTGCACAATGGAAGCAAAAATTTGTCCTGATGGGAGCTCCGTTGGACGTGTTGGCCCAAATTGTGAATTTGCAGAGTGTCCAGGTACTCCAACTTCAACCCAAATACCTCCAGCAAGTGGAGATGTAACACTTAGCATTGGACAAAAAGGAAATATCGGAGCGCTCGCTGTTACTCTCAACATTATTATCGGAGATAGCCGATGTCCTACAGATGTAGTTTGTATCCAGGCTGGTACAGTAAATGTAAGCGTCACCCTTTCAGACGGAACACAAACACTAACGAGAACTATGTCTCTCTCCGACGCACCCTATTCTTTTGGGAAATACCAAGTATCAATAACTTCGGTAACTCCAGCTAGAGAAAGTCAAAAGGAGATTTCAGCGGGCCAGTATCGAATTACTTTTCACGTTACGAGTCAAAAACTTGCCGGACTTGGAGAGCGCTGTGGAGGAAATATGCTGAATGCACCTGTCTGTCAGGCAGGTCTTCAATGTGTACCTGATCCTGCGTCGCATCTTCCTTTCGGCGATGTTGGGGGAACATGTGCAAGAGAAAGTGTTGTGAATGGCTCCGTAACGCTTTCTCCAGTTTGTCCTGTAGAAAAAATCCCGCCTGATCCTGCTTGTGCTCCAAAGCCGTATCAAACGACGATTGAAGCAGACTCAACAACAAATACAAGAACAGTGAAGACCACACAAAGCGGAAGTGACGGGAGCTTCAGTCTCACCCTTCCGTATGGAGACTACACAATTCAAGCCACTGGCGGAAATCCATACCCAAGGTGTTCTCCGCTCACAGTTTCAGTAAAAGCTCCGACTACAAACGGGGTGAATATTTCTTGCGATACAGGAATTCGCTAGGGGGTAACTTCTTGCGGATCTAAAGGTCGAAGAATATAATAGAGATGACGATGTATCAGGTATTGCCGAATGACGAGGGCAGTCGATGATGCAGGAAATCTACTCACCACCTCTCTCCCACGCCTAGGCCGAATCGGCATTGCTATAGCCGGGTTATTTGTAAACTCCTACTTCCATGATTGATAAAAAAAGACTGCTTCGTGAGGGGTGGCATCTTACTCGCCCTCCCCGTCTTGAAGGAAAAGTGAAAAACGCGATGATGAATCCAGTGCGCAAACAAAAGAAACCGAAGGAGCAAATGAGACCAAAGAGAAGAGAGGAGGACAAAACTCATACTACAGAAGAAAAAGGTTCCGGGCATTATTTCTAATTCATTATTATTTATTTCATGACTCATTTTCATAAACTCTCGTTGTTTCTTTTGAGGATAACGATGGGATGGATGTTTTTCTATGCCGGTATTACCCATCTTCTTGATCCGAATTTTTCAGCCGGCGGCTATCTTGCCGGAGCAAAGACATTTGTCGGATTTTATCATTTTCTCGCCACTCCAAGCATTCTCCCGATCGTTAATTTTGTAAATGTTTGGGGACTCACGCTTCTCGGCGTTTCTCTTATCTTGGGAATTGGCGTACGCCTGTCTGCAAAATTGGGTGCGCTTCTTATGGTTCTTTATTGGCTTCCACTCGGGATTCTCCATCCAGACGCTCACTCACTTATTGTCGACGACCATATCATCTATGCAGCTGGGCTTCTGGTATTGGCATACCATAATGCTGGACGAGCCTTTGGCTTCCAGCATTGGTTCTCTGGACTTTCGATTTTTTCTAAATATCCTCGGCTTCGAGATTTGCTTGGATAAATCGAATCCCTTTTATTTCATCCCTCTTTTGATGACTTTTGCTGTAGTGTGAGCTTGGCCTTTGAGATCTTCCCAGGCGCCATCCAAGATATCCACAAATTTTGTTACTTCCTCATTTTTGAGCGAAAGGAGAAGCTGGTATTTTTTGCCCACTTCTTCCACTATTTTTTCGTAATTTTCTTTTGTTAACGTTTCCTCTTTCAGTTTTTTAACTTGCGAGGCAACTTCTTTTTGAGCTTTTTTCATCCAAGAGCTGGCAGCCTCCCGGTGCTTTTTTGCATGTTCGCTTCCATACAAATAATATCCAACTCCCGCTACAGCTCCTAAGAGTCCTAATTTTGTTACTGTTTTCATGGTGTGTTTAAGAAATTAAGTTAGTAATATTCTTCTTCACGCGGTCTTCGATGGAAAAACTTTTTAATCCTTTGTCCTAAGAAGAAAAGAAAAAGAGCAATTGCCGTTTTCTTGGCTTTAATTTCGCTTCGCATGCCTCCTATATCATCCAAGATCTTCTCTCCCTCTTCTTTTCCTTTCTTTGTGAGGTGTTTCAGGTCCTTCAAGATCAAGATTGTGAACGAGAGAATCACGATGAGAAACAAAAGGACTACTACAACTGCTACAGAGGTAATGATGAAGAAGATATTGGTTTGTAGGATGGTATTCATAGCCTCTTCCCTTATGACGTGCGAGAGCCTTGACCCATGACAGTGAACTGAAACAGTTGCGGTCGCAGAATTTTTGTGTCGATTTTTTTGAAAGATGTCATGAAAGATAAAAGCCCGCGTCTGTATAGCAAAGGTCGGAATTATCCGCGGATTTAATTTATTTTTAAAAATATGAAAACAAAAAAACTTCTTACCACTCTTGGTACAGCTGTCGGTCTTTCCGTTGCGGGATCTCTTATTGCGGCGACTTTAGTTTTAGCAGCTCCAAATCCATCTGGCACCGGACAACCTGGAGCTGAGTGCGGAGCAGAGAACGCTACGATGGCTCCGAAAGGGTTCAGTAGCGGCGGTTTTGCGCACGCAGAAACTGTGTATGCGGGAAGCGACGGGTCAGCGTCGGCAGAACATTCAAATAGCACCCATGCGGTGTCCCAGTATGATGTCGCTTGCTATCAACAGACACAAAATCATTAATTCTTTTTCGAAGAGAGTTTTGTGGTCGTTATCAGCCTTTAAGCTAAAACTACCATGATGAAACTTGCATGCAAGGATCTTGATCCCGAGACAGATTGCCATTTTGAGGCAACAGGAAATTCCACGAAAGAGGTAGCTGGGAAAATGATGAAGCATATGAAAGAGGCACACACCGACAAGATGAAGGAAATGGGAATGTCGGATGCTGATATGATGAAAATGTTTGAATCCAAAGTACATGCATAGGCGGGAATTTCGATGAGGAAAGAAAAAACATCTGGCACTATAGTGCCAGATGTTTTTTAGTGTTGTAATTTTGCAATTTTGTAATGAACATCTTTCTCATACGTTTTGTAAAGCATGAAGAGAGAAGATCAAAACACAACGGATGTTCTGACCTGGGATGAAGGCGTTACTCTTAGGAAATATCCTGCGCTCGATGCTGACACCTCCGCTCACGTCGTCATTATTGGGGGCGGAATTACTGGAGCACTTTCGGCGTATCTCCTCGCCAAAGGGGGAAAAAAAGTTGTCCTTGTTGAGAAGGGGAAAGTTGGCTTCGGCGCTACGGGTGTTACCACCGCTTTTATTACTGAATCTTTGGATACCAGGCCCTCAGAGCTCGTAAAAGGTTTGGGAACGATTCCTGCAAGTATTATTCTCAATTCTCATGAAGAAGCTATTCTTCTTATCGAATCCATCATCCGCGATGAAAAGATTGACTGCGATTTCACTCGCTGTGAAAATCGTATCTATGCCACCACTGTCAAAGAAAAAAATCTGCTTAAGGAGGAATTAAGAGTGCTGAAGACTCTTGGGCGAGAAGCTTCTTTTGTCGGGAAAGAAGAGAATGAACTTGGATTTAAAAATGAAGGATACTTGTTAACAGAGGGCCAAGCAAAGTTTCATCCTATGAAATTTATCGGCGCGCTTCTCGAACGAGCGAGAAAACTTGGCGTGGAAATATATGAGAATACTGAAGCACTTTCGATTATGCATAACTCGCACGGAAAGGCGCAGGCGGTTAGGACAGCTTCAGGAAACATCAGAGCGGATTGGGTCATCGCTTCTACGTATGAGCCGTTCAAGCATCCATCCTCTCTGTATTTCAAAAAAGCCCTCTATACGTCCTATGTGTTTGAACTTGAAATAGAAAAGGGAGTTTTACCGGAAGGCATATATGAGGATTTGAAAAGTCCCTATCATTATTGGAGAGTTGATGCAGGGAAAAAATTTGACCGGATGATTGTCGGGGGCGAAGATCATCGTGCTGACATTCATATAAACGAAGAAAAATGTTTCAAAGCTCTCGAGGATTTTGTGGCCACGACTTTTCCAAAACTTTCCTATAAAATAGTACGAAGATGGAGCGGGCCGATCCTCGAATCCATTGATGGATTGGCATACATTGGCGAACTCCATCCGGGTGAGCGTGTTATGTATGCATTCGGATTTTCAGGGAATGGGATGACCTATGCAGGTATTACTGCGCAGATAGTTGTCGACAAAGTGTTTGGCAGACATAATATTTGGGCGTCATTGTATGATGTAGGAAGAAGCCCAGGATTTATCATGCTCTTCGAAAAAGGAATCGATTATTCAAAGGAATTTTTTGGTGGGGCGGTTAAAAATATTTTCAAGTATTCTGGAGGAGGGAAATAAAAAGGGAAGGGGAAAGAAATGCCCCCGCCCTTCGGGCGCGGGGCCAAAGGTCTTTATTAGAAATATATGAGCATTCGTATATGAAAACAAATATATTTGTGAATTTGCCTGTGAAAGATTTGAATCACTCCATCGAGTTTTTTACGGGGCTTGGATATACGTTTAACAAACAGTTCACCGACCAGAATGCGACATGCATGATTGTAGATGAAAATATTTTTGTCATGCTTGTTGTTCATGATTTCTTTAAAAAATTAGCGAAGCGAGGTGTGGTTGATAATAGTTCCGACGTTGAGTGCGCCATCTGCATTTCGGCCGAAAGCAAAGAAAAAGTAGACGAATGGGTGAATAAGGCGATTTCGATGGGTGGGAAAGAAAATATTGTGCCAGAGATGAACGTGGGAGATTCTATGTATGGGAGATCAGTAAATGACCTCGATGGTCATATTTGGGAGGTGATGTGGATGGATCCGAAAATGATACAAAAATAGTTTTTATTATTAGTTTAATTAAACACTACAATGATAATCATTCGAGAAATTTTTATTGCGAAGCCTGGGAAAGCTTCAACCTTGGCAAAGATGTTTAAGGGTATGAAGATGAAAGGGAATTTCAGAGTTTTGACGGATTTCGTGAGCGATTTCAACCAAGTGATTTTGGAGACCGAATTCAAAGACCTGGCTGAATTTGAAGCAAGAATGAAAAGCTATACGGCGGATGAAGAAAAACAATGGAAAGAGAAAATGAAGGGTTATCACGATCTCTATCTAACTGGTCGCCGGGAGGTCTTAAGGGTCTTTGAGTAATTTTATCAATTCTCACTTTACTCCTATGAACAATAGAGTTATACATTTTGAAATTCAAGCAGATGATGTAGAGCGGGCAAAGAAATTTTACGAGAAAGCATTAGGCTGGAAAATAAGCCTTATGATGAAAAAAGAGGAGGGCGGGATGGATTATTGGGGAATTGAAACGGGGAAAGGGCCCGGAATAAACGGCGGGATGTACGAGCGGCCTCAAAAAGGAGAGAAATTTTATCTCTATGATTGTACCGTGCAAGTTGAGGATCTCGATAAGGCAATGGAAGCAATCAAAAAAAATGGGGGCACTATAACCAAAGAAAAGATGGAAATTCCGCACGTCGGCTGGTTTGCTGGGGCCAAAGATACCGAAGGAAATCGTCTCGGTCTTATGCAACCGACGGAGTGGAAGCCTAAGTAGAGAAAAATTGATGCGAGAGAAACAGATAATTATGGGAATGCCAGTTGGCATCGATATAAACGATAGGGAAATTATTCCGGGGATTTTCGAGGAAGTTTTTTCCTATTTTACTTATGTTGATCAAAAGTTTAGCACTTATAAAACTACAAGTGAGATAAGCGCCATCAATCGCCGAGAAATTCCAAAAGAGAAATGGAGCGCGGATATGAAAGAAGTTATCGCTCTGTCTGAAAAAACAAGAAAAGAGACAGAAGGATACTTTGATATCGTAACGCCCAAAGGATTTATTGATCCCTCAGGGATGGTGAAAGGCTGGGCGATATGGAAGGCGTCAGAGATCATAAAAAGCAAAGGCATTAAAAACTTTTACGTTGAGATCGGCGGAGATATCCAAGTAAGCGGAAAGAATTCTGTAGGAGGATTGTGGAGTGTCGGTATAGAAAACCCATTTAAAAGAAAGGACGAGAGAGGAGGGGATATTGTGAAGATTATTTATTTAGACGATAAAGGAGTGGCCACATCTGGCACTTACAAAAGAGGGACGCATATTTATGATCCCGTAAAAAAAGCCGCACCTTCAGACGGAATTTTAAGTCTTACTGTGATAGGACCAAATGTATATGAGGCTGATCGTTTTGCCACTGCCGCGTTTGCAATGGGGACGAGAGGAATTGAGTTTTTAGAAAAACTTCCTGGGTTTGAGGCGTATCAAATAGACAAAGACGGACAGGCTGTTATGACCACAGGATTCGAGAGTTATATGAAAGAAAAATAAGTGTGGCTGTTTCGCTGAAATTTTGCTAGAGTACGGGTATGAAAGAATACGTCGTTATCCTTTTCTATAAATTTGGATCTCTCTCAAATCTGGAGACAGTAGCAGAGGCACACAGGGAAAAATGTACCGAGCTCTCACTTTCTGGGCGCATGCTTCTCGCAGAAGAAGGCGTCAATGCAACGTTCGAGGGTACTCGGGGAGCAATAGATGCTTACAAAGCGTTTCTTCGGAGCGAACCATTTTTTTCCGACATTTTGGTAAAAGAAAGCGCAGGGGATGGAAAAGCATTTCCTAAATTAAAAATAAAAATTCGAAGTGAGGTCATCACGCTCGGCGCGGGGACATTTGACGTGAAAAATGAAACAGCGCCAGCACTTCCTTCGGCAGAATTAGAGAAATGGTACGAAGACCAAGAAGATTTTGTTGTGCTTGATCTCCGCAATGATTATGAAATCGCAAGCGGGAAATTCGACAAGACGATCGATCCAGGATTATCGAATTTCCGTGATTTGCCGAAAAAGCTCGGCAAGCTCGCGGATCTTAAAGATAAAAAAGTGGTAACAGTATGCACAGGAGGCATCCGATGCGAGAAGGCGACATGTCTTTTAAAACGTGAGGGGTTCAAGAATGTGTATCAATTGAAAGACGGTATTCATACCTACATGCAAGAATACCCCGGCAAACATTTCAAGGGCACGCTTTTTGTTTTTGATAACAGAATGACGACTGATGTCGCGCCAACCGAGAAGAAAATTACGATAGGAGAGTGTTTTTCTTGCGGAGCCCAAACTGAAAATTATTGCTCTGATACGAGGCTTCGCCCTTCTCCGAAACTTCTTTGCTGCGAAGAGTGTTTCAAGGAATGCAAAGAGTATTTGCGAAAGGCAGTTGCGGAAAAAGATATGGTACACTAAGCAAAGCATTTACAAATTTTTTTTCATTTACTATTTCTACGGAAAAGAAAAAGAAGAATAAAGCGAGGAAAGTTCTGCTCCCTATTCTTATAGTGGCATTTTGTTCTCTTGTGGGTATTTTTGTCGTATACGTTGTGGGGTATACCAATTGGCTGCCTGGTCAAAATAACTACGTGGTAGCTGACTATAAGCCGATTTCGAAAATCAGAAATAGTTTTGGGCCAAGCCCCGAATCTACTGATTCGCCTACCCCAACCCCGATTGTTCTAGATTTTGTTGATTACGACAGAAGAATGGCGATACTCGCGAATAATGGAACTCAAATTGGTTCTTCTACTATTCCCACGCCTACCCTTGTGGGCACTTCGACGACAAAAAAAGCTACCACCACAGTGCCGAGGGTTGTTCCCAAATTGTGGCCGGTAAAAATTCTAAATGCAGATGGAAAGCCTCTCTACCCGCTTGGTGGGGCCATCTTGCCATTCAAGCGCATCATCGCTTACTACGGAAATTTCTACGCGAAAGGCATGGGAGTTCTTGGCCAGTATCCTCCTGCTGAAATGCTCGCAAAGCTCCAAGGTGAAATACACAAGTGGGAGATTGCCGATCCAGTTACCCCTGTAATGCCCGCTATCGACTACATTGCCGTGACGGCGCAGGGAAGTGCGGGGGCGGATGGA
Source organism: Minisyncoccota bacterium (assembly GCA_028711065.1). Classification (GTDB taxonomy): domain Bacteria; phylum Patescibacteriota; class Minisyncoccia; order Phycocordibacterales; family JAQTLZ01; genus JAQTLZ01. Next base: position 43,567 of record JAQTSY010000005.1, on the reverse strand, counting down.
AAATATCGAGCGAGAATGCCTTCGAGCCAGATGGATCACGCGCTTGACCTTGCTTCCCAAGTGAATGGTATCGTGATTCTCGAAGTTCAAGTCGGGCTCTCGACGGTACAGACAGAAGTCCCGCTTCTTGAAAAATATTTGAAAATGCCACAGGTGCACTTGGCGATTGATCCAGAATTTGCCATGGCGCCAAGCAAGGCGAGACCGGGGACTGTCGTGGGAACTGTGGATGCGACAGATATAAACTGGGCGGCAAATTATTTGGCGGGACTAGTCCGCGCAAATAATTTGCCGCCAAAAGTGCTCATCGTCCATCGCTACACCCAAGCAATGGTGACGAATTATAAGCAGATCAAACCGCTTCCTGAAGTGCAGGTTGTCATGGATATGGACGGTTGGGGCTCTCCAGGGAAAAAAATGGGTACCTATAATGCGTATGAATATCTAAACCCAGTGCAATTCACCGGCTTCAAACTTTTCTATAAAAATGATATTTTACCGCCGAGTCCTCGAATGATGACGCCTGCTGAAGTTCTAAAGCTTATTCCTCGGCCAAGCTTCATACAGTATCAGTAATTTCCGGGAATGTGATATTGTGTTCCAATGGAAAAACCTGAAATTACGGTTCTAGGAAAGTCCTACACTCATGTGCGTACAAGGCATCAAGTCCCCGTTTCTATTTATAAAGGGAACGGGACATTCCTTCGTATTGGTCCGAAAGAATTGATCGAGAAGGAAGTTCAATTTCATAAAAAGTTGGTCCATTTTGGCTACCCAATGGCAAGAATCATTTCTGAGGGGCAGTACGAAGACAAAAGCTATTTTATCGAAAATTCTCTCGGCGAATTTCATTTCGGCCAGCTTTGCGCCGAAGATTTCGCTAAAAATGGATCAGTTTCAGACTTTCTTTTCCAGAGCCTCCTGGCAATAACAAAAAAGTATGCCGAAGCACAGCTTCAAACCGCTTCAAAAGATCCTTTCAATGAAGAAGCGTTTCAGAAACTTATTCAATTCGAAACTATTCTCAAAGAAGCTCCGCATCTTAAAGAGAAATCGGAAAGCTGCATGAAAAAAGTGGAAAGCCACATTAAAGAACTACCGACCGTCATTACTCATGGTGATTTTAATCCGCACAATATTTTCGAGAAAGGTGTTATTGACTGGGAACGCACCGCGCATGCTCCTGCTGGCTATGATTTGGTGACGAATATAACCCAGATCTTTTTCTTTCCACACGAAGGGAATTATGAATACATGGGGAAATATGTTTTTTCAAAACAGCAGGTCGGACTTTACTGGAGCGAAATTGACGCTCTCTATGAATCAAAAGGACTTCCGAAACTATCTGATTATGCAAACGACTTTATTTTTTGCCGAAGCGTTTGGTCGGTAGTCCGAATGGAAAAGTGGCCGAACATACAAAAATGGAGGTATACTTTACATGAGAAGATCATGGATGTATATCTCAAAGGAGAAAATCTCACGGAGCTTTTACTAGCAAATTCGAATTAATGTTTATGCAGGAACGTCCCACTTTTCCAGTTGGTGTAAACGTCTTCGTTATAAAAGACGGAAAACTTTTGCTTGGTCAGCGCAAGAACACTTCTGGCGACGGACTCTGGGGACTTCCCGGAGGACATCTTGAAACTGGGGAGAATATGATTGACTGCGCTAGGAGGGAACTCAAAGAAGAGACCTCGCTTGAAGCGGAGAAATTTACGTTTACAAATCTTGCGAACGACAATGGCCCGACGAACAATCGCCATTATGTTCAAGTTGGCATGATCGCAGAAGGGGTAAAGGGGGAAGTGAAGCTTACCGAACCAGAACTTTGTTACGAATGGAAATGGTTTGATTTGAAGAATCTTCCGAAAGAACTCTTTTTTGGTCATAAAAATCAGATTGAATTATTCTTGAAAAGACTTCCTTTTGGGGATGGTATAATCAAATGATGCTTAGCCAGTACTCCGGTTACCTTTCTGGTATTTTCATGACGGTGGCTTTTATTCCCTACATTGTGGGGATTTTGAGGCATGAGACGAGACCGGAGCGAGCTTCTTGGTTTATTTGGGCGCTCCTTGGAGGTATTTCTTTTTTTACGCAATTAGTGAAAGGAGCAACTCATTCTCTTTGGCTTCCCGCTACCCAAGGATTGGGAGATCTTGTGGTCTTTTTCTTCGCAACAAAATACGGAATGGGGGGCATGCAAAAGAGAGATAAAATTGCACTCTGTGCAGTTGTCATAAGTCTGATACTTTGGTATGTAACCAATGAACCAGCTGTAGCGCTTTTTGTCGCCATTTTCATTGATGCTACTGGGGGCTTGCTCACAATGATTAAGTCTTATGAACATCCGACTACTGAACCGATATTAGCCTGGGTTCTAAATTTTTTAAGTGGTTTTTTCGCAATTCTTGCAGTTGGGAATTTTAATCTCGTTCTTCTTGCCTTTCCTGTCTACATATTTTTAATTAATCTTGCGATTACTGGCGCAATACTTCTTGGCCGGCAAAAAGCATAAAAATGACCTATCTGCTATAATTTTCTATCATGAAAGTAATTCTCTATATGGGCATAACTCCGAATGGTCTGATTGCTAAAAAAGATGATTCGGCCGATTTCTTAACAAAAGAAGAGTTGTTGAATTATGTGGCCGTGGTTTCTCAGTCCGGCGCCCTTGTTGTGGGACGGAGAACTTATGAGGTACTTTCAAAGGGTTCAGAGTTTCGTGAATTTCTTGAAGCGGGAGTTAAAATAATTGCCGTTTCGCATAATGATTTTAAACTTTTAAGCGCTAGTCATTCGATTGCGCATTCTCCCAAAGAAGCTCTTGAATTATTAAGAAATTTTAAGACAGTCATCGTTGCTGGCGGCGGGGTTCTCAACGCCTCATTTCTCTCAGAGAATTTGGTAGACGAAATGTATCTTGATATCGAGCCGACCCTCTTAGGGAAAGGTATCCCTCTTTTCAATGGTTTGGATTTCGAGAAGAAACTTGAATTTATCGATTCTAAGAAGATCACCGATAATGAAATTCAGCTGCATTATAAAGTCATAAAATAATATGAAGACAATTCTTATTTCCGGCGGAAGCGAAGGGTTGGGGAGAGCTATGGCAGAAAAGTTTGCAAAGAAATATAAGGTGATCATTTTGTGCCGAGATGAAAAGAAGACTTCTGAAGTAGCGAAAGAAATCGGCTGTGATCATGTAATTGGCGATGTTTCTGATTACAAAACTCTTGAGAAAGCTGTCGCAGGAGTGATCGGGAAATATAAAACGATCGATTATCTTATCAACAACGCAGGAATATTGGTTGAAGGTTCTATCGAAAACAATACTCCGGAAGATATTCAGCGGGTGATGAATGTGAATACAGTCGGAACCATGTTTCTTACGAAAGCAGTCTTACCCTTCATGAAAAAAGAGAAAAAAGGAAGAATTATTAATGTGATTTCTCAAGCGGGGCTCACGGCAACGAGCGAGCGCGTTGTCTATAACACTTCCAAGTGGGCTATTACCGGATTTACAAAATCGCTTACTATGGATTGCAAACCCTTCGGGATTTCTGTTGTCGGCTTTTTCCCAGGGCTCATAAAGACTGCTTTCTGGAAAAAACAGAATTCAAAAAGAGATCTCACAAGTGGCATGGAACCGGAAGAAGTAGCACGCGCTATGGAATTTATACTTGAAACTCCGGAGCATCTTGCGATACCTGAACTTGGCATAAAGCCAGCGTGGTCTTAGTCTTTCTTTGACTCTTGTTGGAAATATCTTTATGATAAAAATATGTATTTAGCCCAATTTTTTACTGTTGTTATAGTCCATCTTCTTGCGGTCATGAGTCCCGGACCTGATTTTGTCATGGTAACAAGAAACAGCCTTGTTTATTCGAGGAAAGTGGGAGTCTATACCTCTCTTGGGTTGGGGTTTGGAATTGCAGTACACGTCACCTATTGTCTCTTGGGTATTGGGCTTCTCATTTCACAATCCATTCTTTTATTTAATGTTATAAAATATCTGGGCGCGGGGTATCTTATTTATATTGGATATAAATCTCTCCGAGCAAAGCCCCAAGCAGAAAAAGCGGAAGAGATTCTGAAAGCAGAAAAAGAAATCAGTCCACTGTCTGCGATTCGAATCGGATTTCTTACGAATGTATTAAATCCGAAAGCAACACTTTTCATGCTGGCCCTTTTCACTCAAGTCATAAATCCCGGGACACCAAGACTTATTGAAGGCCTTTACGGCGTAGAGATGGTGGTGATGACCTTCCTTTGGTTCTCTCTCGTTTCTGTATTTTTCTCAAATCCGCTTATCAAAGAAAAGATTTCAAAAGTACAGCATCATATTGAGCGAGTTACTGGTGCCGTGCTTATTCTTCTCGGTATCAAAGTTGCTCTCTCAAGTAGGAAATAAGTTTGCACCATATTTTCTGGTATAATCGTATACATATTCGCTATTATTATGAAATCTTATGTCATTGTAGCCATTATCGTCGTGCTTCTACTCGTTGGGGGTATCTTTTTGTTTTCAAATCAAACTTCCATTCCTCCTGATCTTACGGTGCCAACTCCAACTCAAGTGCCTGCAGTTTCCTCTACTCCGGGGGCGACTACTGCAGCTTCTCCTGTCTCGAGTGGTCCGAAACAGTACACTTTGGCAGATGTATCGGCGCATAGTGACGCGACTAGCTGTTATACGACAATTAATGGCAATGTGTATGATTTGACAATGTGGATAGACCAGCACCCTGGTGGGCGTGATGCGATTCTTTCCATCTGCGGGAAAGATGGTACGAGTGCTTTTATGGCTATGCATGGAGGACAAGGACGTCCGGAGAGAGAGCTTGCGACATTTCTTATTGGAGTTTTGAAGTAATGTATTTTATAATATGAATATGAAAAAATATGCTCCACTTGTGCTTCGTATTGCGATTAGTTTCGTGCTTTTGTGGTTCGGAACGCAACAGCTTCTCCATCCTCAAATGTGGGTGAAGATATTGCCTCCCTGGACGACATCTCTGCCATTCGCTCCGCTTACTCTCATTGCGATAAACAGCTGGTTTGAGATCATCTTTGGTATCGCGCTTCTCGTCGGATTTCAAACAAGAATTGTCGCTCTTGTTTTAGCGCTTCATATTTTTGATATCGCATACACGCTAGGATATGGCTCGGTCGCGATAAGAGATGTCGGATTAGCACTGGCGACACTCTCTATCGCAATGGCAGATGCTCCGGAATTATCTTTCGATATGTTTCTTGCGAAAAAGAGGCAAGGTGTGATTTAGATCTCCTCCCGTTTTATTTTGAGAGAGCATAAACGTCTTTCAGTATTTCTTCTCCGTGATGGACGGGATCCACTTTCGGGTATGCTTTGACGATTACTCCTTCAGGATTAATGAGATATGAAATTCTTTTTGTCAGAATTGTGCCCGAGCCATAGGGCAGAATGACCTTTTTCTCTGGGTCGGAAAGAAGTGTAAAGGGGAGTCCATATTTTTCTTCAAATTTTTTGTGGCTGTCTACTGTATCGGCGCTGATTCCGAAAACTTTTATATTATTTTTTTCAAAATCTCCGTACACCTCTCTGATTGCGCAGGCCTCCTTGATACAGCCTGGGGTATCATCTTCGGGATAGAAATACACAAGAATGTACTGCCCTTTATACCCCGAAAGAGTATGTACCTTTCCATTTTGATCGGGGAGGGTGAAATCTGGGGCTTGTGTGTTTGTTTCGAGCATAAGGACAGTATACAATAAAAGCATGAACATTAGGAAAATTGACCTTAAGATCCTTCATTTTCTTAGGAAGATTTCTATTCCTCTCGCAAGGTTTTCTATTTTTCTGGTTTTCTTTTGGTTCGGAGCTTTAAAAGTTCTGGGGCTTAGTCCAGCGTCAGTTATGGTGAAGACGCTCCTTCACTCAACCATGCCTTTCATGGATCCGCCGACATTTCTTATATTCTTTGGCCTCTTTGAAATGCTTATCGGAATTCTTTTTCTTATCCCTGGACTCGAGAGGGTAGTCATTCCGCTTCTTTTCATCCACATGATCACCACCGTTCTTCCCCTTTTTATCTTGCCGAAAATGGTCTGGACGTCAGTTTTGGTCCCCACTCTCGAAGGCCAATATATCATCAAAAACATCGCTATTATTGCGGCAGCTATAGGTATTGCTGCTCATCTCCACCCGATCCGCACTCGTTGATGCTCCTTTGAAATAGGCCGAAAATGTGGTATTATTGTACCCACTTGCACATTTTATGCGCCAACGACTTACGATCGCCCATATCATCTCTGAAGTCCAGCCATTCTCCAAAAGCGGCGGTTTAGCCACGATTGGAGGCTCCCTTCCTCGCGCTCATCGAGAGCTTGGCCATAACGTTCTCATTATCACTCCTTACTACGAGAATATCATCAACGTCGAAGGTCAGACGCTTGAGGTTGTTGCAGAAAATGAACACGTAGAACTTTCTCCCGGCATTTGGGAAGAAGTTAGTTTCTTGAAGGGAATGCTTCCTTCAAGCGATGTTCCCGTGTATTTCGTCGCGAGCAAGAAATTTTTCGGCGAACGAAATACTCTCTACGGTGCCGTAAACGACAACGCCCGCTTCTTTTTCTTCGATGTGGCAGCGCTCCATCTTCTGAAACTTCTCAATCTGAAAGCGAATGTGCTTCATTGTCACGATTGGCACACAGGGCTCATTCCTTATTTTTTGCGAGGCAGATATAAAAAAGACGAATTTTGGCATGACACCGCATGCCTTTTCACGATACATAATCTTGCATTCCAGCTGGGCCACGACTGGTGGGCAATTCCTGAAGGGGAGCGAGATCCCGGAACTTCTTCATTGCCGACTTTCGACGACGTGGATAGGGTTGAAAAGATCAATTTCGCCAAACGAGCAATTATGAACGCCGATGCGATCAATACCGTATCAGAGACGTATCGAGAGGAAATCATGACCAAGGACTTCGGCCAGGAATTGAATCGTGTTCTTAAAAATCGCGAGAAAATTGTCTTTGGAATCGTAAACGGTATTGATTACGACGACTACAACCCCCTGACTGATCCCGGTCTCGTTCAGCATTACAGTGACAAGTCTGCTGGAAGAAAAAAAGATAATAAGCTTTATATTCAGAAAAAGTACGGTCTGGAAGTCGATGAGTCAGTCCCGCTCATCTGCATGACGTCCCGCATTACCAATCAGAAAGGATTCGATCTTTTTTCTTTGGTGGTCTCTACTATTTTGCGCTTGAATGCGCAGATCATCATCATGGGAGATGGAGATAAGGCTTTGAGCGATATGCTTTTGTCTGTCGAAAAAGAATTTCCCAAGAAATTCGCTTTCATACCTTTTGATAGTAATATGGAGACGTCTCTCTACGCCGGCTCCGATATGTTTCTTTTGCCATCGCGTTTTGAACCGTGCGGTCTCAATCAGCTCATCGCCCTCCGCTACGGCTGTATCCCGATCGTTCACCATATCGGCGGGCTTGCTGATACCATCACCGATTTTGATCCGTACGAGCAGACTGGAAATGGCTTTACTTTTCCGAGATACGACTCCGGAAATCTTTTGATCGCCATCGTCCGGGCCCTTGAAACGTATAAATACAAAGATACATGGCGAGACCTTGTCGTCTTCTGCCTCCAACAGGCGAATTCATGGATCATTCCAGCGCAAAAATATATTGAGCTTTACAAGACCACCATACGGCTCAAGAAGAAATTTATGCGGAATGGAGGAGGGAATGGCAAATAATTTCTTGTATGAAGTATTGGGTAAACATATTGCATATTTATCAGCCGCCGACGCAGGAAAAGGAGGTGATAGAAAAAGTTTCAAACGAAAGCTACTCGCTTATTTTGAAGCTTCTTGAAAAATACCCGACTCTTAAAATTACTTTGAATATTAACGGCTCGCTTGTGGAGCTTTTAGAAAAATATGGAAGGGCTGACATCATCGATGGTATTCGAAAATATGCCATCGAGGGGAGAATCGAGCTTCTCGGGAGTGCGATGTATCATCCAATACTTCCGCTTTTGTCGAAAAAAGAGATAGAGCGGCAGATACGCCTCAACGAGGATGTTTTGAGAAAATATTTCGGAGACGCCTACAAAATGGCCGGTTTTTATCTGCCTGAACTTGCCTATGGGCCTAAAATTGCATCTCTCTTGAAAAAGCTTGGATTTACTTTTCTCGTTCTCGATGAAACCCATGCAGAAGTTAAAGTGGATCCGGAAGTCAGATACGTTTTGAAAGGCAACGGGCTGAATGTCATTTTTCGAAACTCCGAGTTCTCGAAAACATTTCCTCCCGAATATATTTCAAAAAATAAAGAGAAGTTCGCAAATTATATTATCACCCTTCATGATGGAGAACTTTACGGCCATTGGCATACAGATGACAGGGGATTTTATGAACGTATCTTCACTGACAAAGAGGTACAAAATCTTACCGCTTCAGAATATCTTTCCCGTCTTTCGAAAAAGGAAACGATTTCGGTTCGCGAAGCAAGCTGGGAATCCACGAAAGAAGAACTTGCCGAAAAAATTCCTTTTGGGCTCTGGGACGACCCGAGAAATATAATTCATAAACGCCTCAATCTGTTTAGGAATTTTGTGCTTAAAACCGTCGAGGGTGCGCAGGGAGATCTAGAATATGGGAAAGCAAGAAAGTATGCCGACAAAGGAGTAGCTAGCTGTGCATGGTGGTGGGCAAGCGAGAGAAAAATTGGCCCATTTTCTCCAGTCTCTTGGAACCCGACAGAAATAGAGAAGGGAGCGAAACAGCTTCTTCTCGCGGTGCGCTCACTGGCAAATGCTGATGAAAAGACAAAATTAAAAGCCGAAAAGCTTTTTGCAAAACTGCATACAATCATCTGGGAGAAACACTGGAAAGACCATAAAAACGGCTGAGATAGATTTTACAATCTGCGTTATAATAAAACCATGTTTTGGTTTCAACGGCCGAAGTGGTACGAAAACGCGGTTATCTATCAGATCTATCCGTGGAGCTTTCAAGATTCCAACGGAGACGGTATTGGCGACCTTGAAGGTATTATTTCAAGACTCGATTATTTCCGGGGCAGCCCGCATTCATTAGGAGTTGATGCTTTGTGGATTTCACCCGTCTACCCATCGCCGATGAAAGATTTTGGCTATGATGTGACCGATTATTGCGATATAGATCCTCGATTCGGGACGCTCGAGATTTTTGACAAGCTTGTTGCGGAGGCGCATAAGCGGGGACTTAAAATTATTATGGATTTGGTGGTCAATCACACTTCCCGCGAGCATCCTTGGTTTCAAGAAGCTAGAATGTCGAAAACCAATCCGAAAAGAGATTGGTATGTCTGGAAGGATCCGCTTCCAGGAGGTTTGCCACCGAATAATTGGCTTGCTGTTTCCGGCGGTTCTGCATGGACACCTGACCCATCGACTGGACAATGCTATCTTCATCATTTCCTTCCGCATCAGCCAGATTTGAATTGGAGAAACGATGAGGTGCGCAAAGAATTTAAAAAGATAATTGATTTCTGGCTCAAAAGGGGAGTCGATGGTTTTCGTGTGGATGCTGTCGCGCATACAGTTGAAGACAAGCGTTTTCGGGATGACCCTGTGAATACTCATTTCGTGAAGGGGGTTGATTTGCCATACGATGAGTATCTTCATATGTATGATGAAAATCAGCCGGAAGTAATCGGAGTTATTAATCTAATATGCGAATCCTCGAAAAAATATCGGGACATCTTTATTGTGACAGAATCGTATGTCGATCTTACACAGCTTATAAAGATCTATGACGGGTGTACGTATCGGAATCATACTCCTTTTAATTTCAATCTTTTTGAATTATTTAAAAAGCCGTGGTCTGCAGAAATTTACAGAGCATTTATAAACGCTTTCGATAAGCTTGTTGGACCAAAAAGAGTTCCGACCTATGTGCTGGGTAACCATGATCATAGGAGAGTACTTACGCGCTTTGGAGAGACTCGTACACGGCTTCTCGCTCTCATGCTTCTTACGCTTCGGGGTACTGTTTTTGTCTATTACGGAGAAGAAATAGGCATGAAAAATGTGGAAATACCAAAACACAAAATGAAAGACGGCTTCGCCACGCTCATTGAAAATCCTTCCATTCTTCGTGATCCGGAAAGGACGCCGATGCAATGGTCGGATGATTTGAACGCAGGCTTTTCAGAAGTGGAACCTTGGCTCCCCGTCTCTGAAGACTACGCGAAGGTGAATGTGAAAACAGAAAGGGCGAATCCGGAATCAATGTTTTATCTTTATAAAATGCTTCTCTACTATAGGAACGCATCGGAGGCTCTTCGCTATGGCGAATACGTTCCGAGAAACGCGAAATCATCCGATGTATTCTTTTACAGCAGAAAGACATCGAAAGAAGAGTGGTTTGTCATGCTCAACTTTTCAAATGAAATAGTGAATGAAGAACTTGTTGTCGAAGGAAGGAAATTACAAATTGCATGTTCGACGTACATGAACACGCCTCTTTCTTCAAAAGAGAATACTGTTACCCTCCGGCCATACGAAGGTGTGCTCTTTACTTCCTCGTGAGGTTAATTGCTCGCTTGTCGTATCTGAACTGACTCAGCAGTGAGACTGCCGTCCGGATTTGTGGTTCCCATGACCATTACGTTTTGTCCTTTTTGCAGGTCAGATTCTCCGCCGGCGACACTTTTCATGATTGGCGTGCTTGAAGAGATGAGAATGATTTGAGAACCGCCGCTTCGCAGTTGAACAGTGATGCCATTCGTATCCTGCGATAATACTGTTCCCGTCACAAATCCTCCTCCATTTGCGCCTCCTCGAGCACCTCTTTGTCCTCCACCCGCTCCACCTTGTCCAAATCGAGCGCTGAATGCGCTTGTAACGCTATTCTTTCCATATTGCATCCCTCCATAGAAACTCGCTCCTGCGATGATAATGACTACAATAACTCCTACAATTTTTTTATTCATATCTTTTATTACATTATTTATTAAATTTTTACTCGTATCGCAAAGCCTCGATCGGATTTAATTTTCCGGCACGACGAGCGGGGTAATATCCGAAGATAATTCCGATCGCTGCAGAAACACCGAAAGCGAGCAATATCGAAGAAAGTGACACTTGGGTCTGCACAATACCGAGGTAAGTTACAGCCGATGCAATAGACCATCCAAGGACGATTCCCACAAACCCTCCAATGAAAGTCAGCATGATGGCTTCCACCAGAAATTGAGTATTGATGTCGCTGCTTTTTGCTCCGATCGCTTTGCGAAGTCCGATCTCTTTCGTTCGTTCTGTTACGGTGGTGAGCATCATATTCATAATGCCGATTCCGCCGACGACGAGCGAAATGCCCGCGATAGAGGCAAGAAAGAGGGTAAAGGTATTTACCACCTGTGAAAGTGTGCCAAGAATATCTTCTTGAGAAATAATTGAGAAATCAGCTTCGGAGACCCGGTGTTTTTCAAGAAGTGTTTCTGTTATCACATCCCGCACCGAATTCATCTGGTCTTTGTCCGTAACGCTCACGTACAATGCTGAAAGATAATCAACGCCGCTTAATACTTTCTGCATGGTCGAGAGGGGGACGATCACCAGATCATCCGGCCCGGAAAATCCCGCTCCGCCTTTGGCGGTAAGCACTCCGACAACTCGGAAAATTGCATTATTAACTCGAATCGTTTTGCCGACTGGTTCCGCGTCTGCAAAGAGGTCTTTTGCAACATTCGCTCCGAGCACCGCCTCGCGCGAGATGCTCCGAACGCTCGCGTCAGTTAAAAAGTTTCCATCTGCGACGGTAAGATTTCTTACGGTAATGTAAGCCGGCAGAACGCCGTTCACTGTTGTGTTGGTGTTGTTTCCTGTTGGGGCGCTCACCTGGAATCTTCGTGAAAGTTCCGGAGAAAGCGCTGCAATTCCGTCAATTTGCTGGATGGCAGTAGCATCTTCATTTTTCAGGCTTTGGGCCGAACCTCTGCCAGATGAAACAAGTCCTCGCCCCGGTTGGACCACGCCGGGAAGAATAGTGAGAAGATTTGATCCGAGTCCCTCGATCGAAGATTGGATCTGCGCTTTTGCGCCTTGGCCGATAGAAACCATGGCAATGACAGAGCCAATTCCGATCACAATGCCGAGCATGGTGAGTCCTGTTCGGACTTTGTTCGAAGAGAGAGCGATGTATGTTTCTTGAAGAATGTCGAGCGAAGTCATTGCTTTTTATTAATGATTTTTCGGGTATGTTTCTTGCTGTCGCTTAGAATGAGCCCGTCTTTAATATGAATAATTCTTTCTGCGTGTTCTGCCACGTCGGGTTCGTGGGTGATGAGAATGATCGTGCGTCCTTGTTCTTCATTGAGGCGTTGAAATGTTCCGAGCACGATTTCCCCCGTTTTTGTATCGAGGTTTCCAGTAGGCTCGTCTGCCAGAATGAGGGTGGGATTATTCACAAGCGCCCGGGCAATTGCAACGCGTTGAATTTGTCCGCCGGAGAGCTGGTTGGAAAGATGTGAAAAATGAGCTTCGTCGAGCCCTGCTGCTTTGAGTGCCGATTCAGCGCGCTTCACCCGTTCTTCTTTTTCTATTCCTTCATACACAAGCGGGAGCATTACATTTCGCAGAACTGTTGCCCGCGGAAGGAGGTTAAAAGCTTGAAAAACGAAACCGACTTTGTCTCTCCTGATGTCCGCTAGTTCATCATCGGTTAATGTTGAAACATCTTTTCCGTCAAGAAAATATTTCCCAGAGGTCGGCGTATCAAGAGCGCCAAGAATATGCATGAGTGTTGATTTCCCAGACCCAGATGGTCCCATGATGGCCACGAATTCTCCGTCGGCAATAGTAAAGCTCACTCCGCGAAGAGCTTGAAAGGCGAGATCTCCTGATGAGTATGTTTTTGTGACATCTTTGATTTCGATCATACAATAAGGGAAAAACTATCTTCCGGCTCCGCGCGCTCCGCCAGTTGTGACAGCGCGGGTATTTCCTCCGAAGAGGCTTGGAGCCTGGGCTGTCGTAGTTGTGGTTGAAGGGGTGATAGTTCGCACTACGATCTGATCTCCTTCTTTGAGTCCCGAAGTAATTTCGGTTTGAGTATCATTTGAGGTTCCGATTTCCACTACCTGTTGACTGGGCAATGTAGCGGAAGTAATTCCTTGCGCAGTATCTGCACTTGCGCTTGTTATTGGCGTTGTAAACATTTCTACGTAATGAGTGTTTCCTTGAGTTTTCACTGCGCTGTTCGGAACAATTAATACGTCTTGGATTACGTCAGTAATAATGGCAGCGTTCGCGCTCATTCCCGCTTTCACTCGATCGTCCTCCGTATCAAAGGCGATCTTCACATTGTAATTCACGACTCCTTGCGTGACTGTGCCAACCAGATCTGTTTCTACCACCTCTCCTGAAATGGTAAGACCGTCAATAGCGTCAAAGGTCAGCATGACTTTCTGTCCGTCTTTTATGCGGGCAACGTCGACTTCATTCAGTGAAATATCGGCGATTTTATTCTTGCTTAAAAATGTGCCGAGGCTACCACCAGAACCTATCGAATCTCCTTTTCGCACATCCAGTTTCGCGAGGACTCCGTCAAAAGGCGCTCGGATGAAATAATCTTCGTACGCGTACTCTTTTTGCTGAACGGAAAGCTCCTGTGAACGGACATCGAGTTCGTCTGTGCCGTCTTTGATCTTCTGGAGCGCTTCAGTTTTCTCCTGAATGCTTCGAGCCGAACTGGAAATAGTATTTTTCGCGTCCGAAATAGTATTTTGAATTGAAAGAAGATCAACTACGTGCCCGTTCATTTCCGCCGTATAGCCTGCGAGCGTATTCTGGTAGCCGGAAAAGTCGGAACTCCTCTGCGAATCTTCAGCCATGTAATCGACAAAATTTCTCGTATCTTTTGTGGCTTCAGAGACGAGTTTTGCCGTATCATAGGTTTCATTTAAAATATTTTCAACTGTTTCCGGAGAAGCGTTATGGTCAAAGGTGCGGTAATCCCGAGTCTCTTTTTGCACGGCGTTATCTGCGAGATAATACGCAGCTGAAGCTTTATTTCTAAAATCAAGTGCAGTTCTTCCGCTTATGCGTGCGTTATTGTCAGAAAGGTCTTGTTTTCCCAAAATATCATCTATACCTGTAAGAGTGGGAGAGAAATCAAGAAAAGAATTTGCAATAGCACTAAGACTGTCGTCATATGCTTTGGCGAGGTCATCCGTCGCTTTCTTGTTTGCGTCTTTTGCATCTGCTAAGGCATTTTCGGCTTCAGAGAGAGATACAGCGTCAGCTGGTTTTACAAGCTTCTGGAGCGCCAATTGCGCGGTTTCCAAAGCAATTGCCGCATCATGAGAGTCTATTTGGGCGATAAGTGTGCCAGCCGGAATTTCCTGTCCGACTGCTGCAGGGAGATAGACAATATCGCCGGAAGCTTTTGCTTTCAGTTCGATTTGATTTGAAGCCGATACTTGCCCGGTACCCGTAACTGATGTGGTGATAGTTCCTCTCGACACAGTTCCGAGCACATAGCGGGGGGCTGTCGATGGAGCAGTATAATGCTTGTAGATCCGGTAGGCGCCTAAGAGAATAACAAGAACAACTATTGTTCCGATTACTTTGTGCGCGACAAAATATTTTTTTATGTTTTTAATCGTTTGATTCATTGAGCGGTATTGTTAGTTATGCATAATTGGCTGTGTCGAGGTGGGAGAACTTGTGGCCATTTCCGGGATGAGTCTCACGAATTTTGCTACTATCTGTCCTGCTTCGTTGGGGGAGCCGAGTACAATTACGGAATCATCAACTTTGAGGTCCGTATCTTTTATTTCCTCTCGAAAGCGCCTAAGTATTGTCGTTTTATCGATCATCACGATCTTTTCAGTATTATCTGCCTGAGCTACGACAAATGTTGGCAGATCTATCCGGACGATTTTCCCGGACGCGCCATGACCTCCCTCTATCTCTTCTCGGAAAAATCCCATCACTCTGTCCCGTGATGGTCCGAATGCTCGATAATAATTTTCTCCTAATCGCTCTGAAAATTCGGCTTTCCTCAAACCAACGAATATTCCCGCTTGAAAAATAAGAAGAGCCACGATCGCTATGCAGATCCCAAAGAAAATAGAGCGTGCCGTCTTTGATTCGTATATCTTTTTAATATCCATGATGAAAAATTATGCTGGTAAAAAAGTTCTGCGCGCATCTTTGAGTGCCCGAGCTCCTGACCAAAGAAAGACGACGACAATCCCAAGGAGAAACACGAGGCTGACGAGTGGAAGCGATTCGACAAGAGAAAGCCCGAATTCTTTCCAATATGAAAAGAAGAGGGTGCTATCAGAAAAAATGAGAGAGAAATATTGTGAAAAGCCTGACTGGTTTGAACTTTCGATAAGTTTGAGAATGGATTCAAAAATACCGCCAAGAGACACCAGAGTCACGATCGAAGAGAGTGTAAAGCGAATTTTTGCATTACGGCTTTGGATGGATCTTACTTTTTTTATAATGGACAAACATAATCCTTGAGGAGGAGTCTTTTCAGAGAGGTTATTAAAAAGATTTCGATACGTTTTCATTTTGTAAGTATACGATAAAAGGCCTTATTTTGGTGCATTCATTGTCTTTCTAAACGCAAGAATTGCTCTCCGATACTGGCTTTTCACGGTGTTCATGGGTTTCTTAAGGATTTTCGATATCTCTTCAAATGTCAGGTCTTCTTTGTCGTGGAGAAGAATAATAGTCCGCCCCTCTAGAGGCAGGGTTTCAAGGGCTTTTTCCAAGAATGTTCCGAGCTCTTTCCGTTCAAAGATTTCATCAGGAAGCGGTTCCTCATCTGTTAGAGAATCTTCAAACGAAGTGCTCTCGCCGATTTCCATATCTCCGAACGAGATACTCTTTTTCTTTCGGAAATAGTCGATCGTAGTATTTCTTGCAATGGAAAAAAGCCAAGTCTTGAAATTCTGCTCTGGGTCGAACTTTTTGAGGTTTTTCCAGACTTTTACGAAGACTTCTTGGGAGATGTCGTTTGCTTCGTCGACGTTTCCAGAGAGGTGGTAAACGAAATTATAGATATGCTTCAGGTATCGACTTACCAAAATTTCAAATGCAGAGGTATCTCCCTCGAGGGACTTTTCTATGAGAATGATATCGTCATTTTCCATGAGTGTTAGATAAGCTTAGCATTTTGAGACTGTTTTTTAAATTTTTGCTACTATAATCGGCATGGAACACCTTACGAAACTTTTTCATATTTTGGAACTTACCCGCAAACAGCCGCAGTATGGGTATGCCGTAAATGGCGGAGACATGCCGCTTTCGAATCTGGCAGAGCATCAATATTTGGTAGCAATGCTTGCGTGGCAGATCGCCGCTTCTCTCAATACGAAAGGCGCAAAGATCGACATAAAAAAAGTTCTTGAACTTTCGCTCGTGCATGATCTGGGGGAACTTTTCGGAGGCGATATTTCTATGCGATACAGGAAAGCAAATCCCGAAGCTTATAAGCACGCGAAGAAATTTGAAATAGAAAATCAGCGCTATCTTTCCGGTCTTTTTGGCGCACAGAAAGGATATTTTGCAGATCTTTTAAAAGAAGAACAGGCGTTTGAATCAGACGAATCACGCATTGCAAAAATTGCTGATTATATTGAGGCTGTGCATTTTAAAATGTATGCCAATAAATTCATGAAATCTGATGTAGAGCTCATTAGCTCGACTTTTATCAAAATGATACAAGGCATGGAAGACAAGATCGCGAAGAAATTTCTCACACAGTTTGTTCAGGGTTGGAAAAAGGACATGCTGAAGGATGTTTCTTTTGCAGACACGGTAGCTAAAATTTTCTCCTAATTTTTATGGCGCATGAAATTGAGACGAAGGTTTTGGATATCGACAGCAAGGATTTGATCGCGAAGCTCAAAGAATTAGGCGCAAAGAAGACTAAAGAAACTCGTCTTATTGTCGATTGGTTCGGCCCGAAGGGACTTACTCATGCAGGTGATGATCCGTGGTTTCTTCGAATTAGGCAGAATTCAGAAGGGAAACGCGAAGTGACGTGGAAAGCCAAATCGGAAATTTTGGGAACTGCTCGCAAGCACAAAGAAATTAATTTTAATATTGAGGAATCCGAAAAATTAGCCGATCTTTTTGTAGAGCTTGGTCTTGAACTGTACGGACATCAAGAAAAAGATAGGATCTCTTTTGTTTTGAAAGACTGGGTATTTGATATCGATCAATATCCCCAAATGCCAGCGTATCTCGAAATTGAAGGAAATAGCGAAGAACACGTGAAAGAAGCAATCGCGCTTCTCGGTCTTTCAAAAAATAAAACATGGGCTAAGGGAGAAAGAGCGCTTATAAACGACATTTACGGGCTTGATTGGTTCCATATGAAGTTTTAATTTTATGGCTGATTCAAAAGAATTAAAACCCAGAGTGGGGATGGGCGTCATTGTTTTCAAAGATGGCAAAATTCTTTTAGCTAAAAGAAAAGGGCAATTTGGGAATGGGGAATATCAATTTCCCGGGGGACATTTGGAGTACATGGAGACGTTTGAAGAGTGCGCAATGCGCGAAACGAAAGAGGAATGCGATATTGAAATAAAAAATATTCGATTTGTTTCGGTTGGTACGACGAAATTATATCCCCCTCGGCATTATGTTCATATCGGAATGTCGGCAGATTGGTCAAGCGGAGAGCCGCGGGTGATGGAGCCAGAAAAAAGCGGAGAATGGGATTGGTATCCGCTCGATAATCTGCCAGAGCCCCTTTTCTCGGGATCGAAAGTTATTTTAGAAAATTACCAGAAAAAAAGAGTTTATTTCAATTCATGAAAATCTCGATCATTGATATTGGAACTCAAAGTCTCAAACATTATATTTTTGAAGTAAAAAAAGGTCCCAAAAAACTTATACATTTTGAACGATATTCCGATGTTGGTCTCGGTGTAGCTGAAAATATTGCTCCCGAGGCATTTCAGAGAGCTTCAGAGCTTCTTTCGGTTGCTTTGGCCCGAAATAAAAAAGAAGGCGTGAAAATGCTAAAAGTCCTTGGCACAGAGGCTTTGAGAAAAGCAAAAAATGCTCCCGAGTTTTGCCGAATGGTTGAGGACATTCTTTCTGTGACGCCAGAGGTTATTTCTCAAGAGAAAGAGGCTCTTTATCTCTATAAAGGGTTTGTTAATATGATTCCATCAAAAATCCAGTTTGCAGCAGTAAATATTGGCGGAGGAAGTACAGAATTAGTTTTTGGATATAAGAAAGATCTAAAAAGCTTTAATAAATTCCCTTTCGGAGTTAAATTTTTGAAGGCAAAATTTTTACGGAGTGATGGCGCTATTGATTGGGATAGTCTCGACAAGTATTTAGAGGCGGAAATGATCATAAACGAAAAGGCAGATATTATTTTTGTCACCGGAATCTTGCATTTCGTAGAATTAATCAGTTCTCCTCTTAAGTTATCTTTTACACAAGGCACATTTCCTGTGCACACAATACTGTTTTCTCCGGATGGTTTTTCTGATTATGTTCAGAAATTAAGGCGAACACCAATCGATGAATTAAAAAAGATGTATCCGAAAGATCCGGCGTTTTGCGACAATATTGCCGTTGGACAATCTGTTTATCTTGCAATTGCAAAGAAAGTCGGTGCCACAGAGATTTTTCCTAGTAATAATGATCTAACGGACGGAGTGATTGAAGAGATGTGTTCTTAGCTAATTCCAGGAATCTCCTTATTTTATGAGCTTTAAAAATTTTTCCCTAGCTTTTATTTTAATCTGTGCTGTGCGTAGTAATCCACTCTTGCACGTGTTTCTCCGTGACATATAATATCCATATACGTTTCCGGTTTTGATTGTTGTGTTTGAAAAATTATTTCGTTGCGTTGGGGAAGTCCGGTGTAATTCCGGCACAGTACCGCTACGGTAACTCTTGAAAAAGAGAAGTCCGAATACCGCGCACGAAAGTATGTTTCGTCAGTCCTCGAGTAAAGGATGTGAGATTAAAGAGTGCGCGCGTGCGTCTCTTCGTCACCTTCTTTCATCGAGAAGGATTTTTTGTCTTTATTTTTTTATACAAAATGGATGAGCCAGCTCCAACAGCAGAATTAGAAGAACAGGCAGGTTTAGGTTCTTTCGTCGCGGAAGAGCCTCTTCGTGCTTTTGATTACAGAGAAGATTTTGGCAATCCTGAAGCTTCGCGTGTTGAAGAGACTGGGGCCGAAGGAGAGTCTAAAACAGAATTAGGAGAAAAGCCTTCACGAAAAGACGAAAGAGGAGAGTGGAGAGACGGAGATATTCGAGCAATTATCGCGAAAGAACATGGGGGAAGGGGTAAGGAGTGGGGGGTAGATGATGAAATAAATATTTCCGGTGATAAAACTTACTTAAATGAAACAGATGGAAAAATCTATGATTTGGCGACCGAAGAGTGTCTGACTGATAAGGAGGGGAAAGGTTCTGTGAACGAGAATGAGAATTTTCGAAAGATAGATGAAGAGATGAGAAGGGGTCTGGCTGAAAAAGGATCTTATTCTTTTAAAATTGTTGATGAAAAAGGTACCCATGTAACTTTTGTTCGTCTTGAAGGCCAGAATAATGAGATTAAATATTCCCATTACTTACATCCAGAACAAGAACTCGTAAAGCTCACTGAAGCCAATCAAGATGATGGTTCTGATGAAGGAAGTATGCCTTTTGATAATGGAGATCCTTTCATGCAGGCCGAACCGCTTGTTATTGATGTAAATGCTGAATTGCGTGGGCAGTTGGGAATGGAAAATTCTGTGGGGACTTTTTCAAATGCTCAAGAAGGCCAAACCACACACGATGAAGTAGAAAAGGCCAATACCATCGATACTTTTTCTATCGCCTCTTTGTTTAACGGCACATCGTACTTTAATACTTTGAAAGCGCAGCTATCTTCTCCGGAAACCGTTTCTAAACCAGAAGCAGTTCAAAAAGAGGTTCTCAAGCCTCAAGAAAAAGCAGATACTTCTGCTGTTACAAAAAAGACTGAAAGAACTGAAGAAACAAAGGTTGTTGCGGTAGAAATGTCTGAAATCAAAGATGAAGAAATTATTATAGAGGATGTCGCGCCAGAAATCGAAACCAAAGAACCGCAAGTAAAAATTGAAGAGGATAAAGAAACTATAATTTCTCAAGACCAAACTACACCTGAAGAAGTTGTATTAGAAACGGATAAAGTTGAGAAGGTTATTATTGACGTTCGGGTGCAAGAAGAAATGCCTACGGGTATCGAGTTAAAGATACTTCCTGAAGTGTTGGAGAAAGAAGTTGAAGTGTCTCCCGTCGTGGAGGCCCAGGATGTTGTTATTAAGGATGAAATTCCAAAAGAAGAACCGATTATTCGAGAGAGGAAGATGGAAGAGTCTAAAGAAGAATTAGAGCCAGTGAAAATCGTTCCTGTCATTGAAAAAGTAAAATTAGTAAAACCAGAAATCAAAAAGCTTGAAAAAGTCGAAAAGTCCGAAGAAACTGTTGCTGAAAAACCTCAAATAAAAGAGGAAAAGATTATTCCAGTAAAAGAACAGAAACCGGAAGTTGAAAGCCGAGAAAAAACTGAAAAATCTGAAGCGAAGGAAACTTCTGAAAAAGCACCTATTATTTCTCCTTACATTTCTCGTGCTGAAGTAAGACAAGAATCTCTGCAAAAGGTTGGTGTGGAGCGGGAACGAGAAAATGAAAACCAAGATGGGTCTCAAATGGCTCTAGAGATGCCTGCGACTGGAGGCGGGCAAGAAAAAATTGTAAGTTTTGCGGAATCCCGAGAGAGGACTGGGATTCTGGGAGGCGCAGCGGGCTCACAATCTCCGGCAAGAGATGAGGTAGAAGTGGAGAGAAATTATACCGAAAGTGATCCATCGAGCGGTATTACAATGAGACGAGCCGCATAAATAATTCGCAATGACTGACTTTCACTTTAAAAAAATTGAATATTTTGATCTTCGCAAAGAAGTGCGAGCGGGAAAGTTACCGAATGTGATTGGTCGTACCGAAGAAATGGAGAGATTGACTCGTGTTGTAACTCGAAAGATAAGCAACAATGTACTTGTTGTTGGCTCAAATGGCATTGGGAAAACTACCCTTGTCTATGGCTGGATGAAAAAAATGGCAGGGAAGAAAGAGTTTGATTCGCTCCAATTCGTCCAACTTGATGCGGAGCATTTATACGAACTTGAAAATGAAACGTACGCGAAATATTTTGAGCAGGCGCTGATCACTTTGCCTCCTTCGGTTTTATTTATTGATAATTTTGGCAGAGCGGTATTTGGCAACGGTTCACTTTTGAAAAATATTTTTCGCCTCTACCAGATACTTCTGAAAAAGTCTCACGTGCGAATCGTTTTGGCCCTTGAACCGAATGAATATGCTTGGCTCGAGCGGGAACATCCAGCGTTTGTGAAATCTTTTGAAACGATACAGGTGAAGAATCAAACTTCGCTTGAATACGCACAAATTCTCGAAAGAGCACTGCCGAATTTGAATGGGGAGCATATTTTGGTTTCGGCTACGGTGCTCAAGGAAATTGTTGGCTTTGTAGAACGATTTCCGAAACTAGGGCAATTGCCTCGGGGAGCAGTCAGTCTTCTTGATGAAAGCCTCGGCTTTGCGGTGTCGCTTGGAAAGAAAGAGCTTTCGGACGACATTATTGCTTCTGTTGTTGCTGGGAAAACAGGAATTCCTAAAGCGCAATTAAAGCCCGATGAACTTCATGTGCTCAAAAATCTTGAATCTGTTTTGAGCGAAAGAATAATCAACCAAAAAGGAGCAATAAAGAAAATCGCTGCGACGCTCCAAAGAGCGAAACTAGGAATTCGAAATCCGAATAAGCCTCTCGGTTCATTCCTTATGCTCGGTCCATCCGGTGTGGGGAAAACGGAAACAGCAAAACTTATTGCAGAAAATATGTTCGGACGAAGCGAAACATTTATTCGTTTTGATATGTCGGAATTTGGGCAGGATCACACTGTACAGAGGCTTATCGGCGCTCCGGCAGGATACATCGGATATGAAAACGGAGGAGCTCTTACCAACGCGCTTCGCGAAGAACCTCACAGCCTCATTCTTCTCGATGAAATTGAAAAGGCACACCCAAAAGTATTCGATATTTTTCTTCAGGTTCTCGATGACGGGCGTCTCACTTCAGGACAAAATGAAACCGTAGACGCTCGCCACTCTATCATTATGGCGACTTCGAATATTGCTGTGGATGAAATTCTGAAAGAATTCGAAAAGGGAACTGATCTGGGAAGCGAAGCCTTTCTCAAAGAAACAATAATACCAGCACTTGCGAAGACTTTCCGCCTTGAATTTTTGAATCGCTTCGACAGCATTCTCATTTTCAATCCGCTTTCTCTCAAGGGTCTTGTCGAGGTTGCACAGCTTGAAATCAAGAAAATTGAAGCACGACTTTCGAAACATAGAGTGCAGTTTGATATTGATCCGAAACTTCTCGAAGCAAGAATAAAAACCATGGTTGACCCGCGTTTCGGCGCACGTCCAGTAAAGCGATTTATTGAGGAAACATGTGAATCGCTTCTTGCCCGCTCCCTTTTAAACAAAAAATAGGATGAGAAAAAACGAAAAATTACATTCAGTGGAAGTGGGGATGAGTTTGGAGGAGGCGAAAATCGACGGGAAACTTGCCGCATCTCCTTCTCTTGAAAAAATGCACGCACAACGAACAGAAATGCTTTCTTCGCTTTCCGAGTATATTTCCATTCCTCTTCAGAAATCGCTTATCGAAAAAATAAGCAGGGAAGCAAAAGAATTTGCTCTTATTATCCAAAAAGAAAAAGAGCTTCAGGAGGCAAAGAAAAATCGAAAACGAGTTTTGGATGAGAATTATTTTACGGAAAAATCGCTTGACCTAACTTTTTTTGAATAATATGACTTACGAAATTATGAAAATGATGTTTTTTAAAATACGACATAAAATTCCCTGCGAGAATTTTTGCTATGCTCAACTCGCGTCTGTCAATAAGCCCGCCCGAGGCGGGTCGTTGACAGACCGTGCACGCGAGTTTGCGCAATATTTTAAAAAACATCATTTTCATAATTTCATCTACAATTAACATGTCATTTATTACCATCGGCGCAAATGAATATCACGGCAGACGTACCCTCATCGGAATGAATGAGAAAGATCGTCTTCGACACATGTATATGATTGGGAAAACCGGAGTGGGGAAGTCCACCGTTTTTCAAAACATGTGCCTTCAGGATATCAAAGAGGGTCATGGGGTTTGTTTTATTGATCCGCATGGAGAGTCTGTTGATTGGCTTCTTTCACATATTCCGAAAGAGCGGCTTGAAGATGTCATCCTTTTTGACCCAAGCGATACGGAATTTCCTTTTGGATTAAATCTTTTGGAAGCACGGGATGACCAGGAAAAAGATTTTTTGGTGGGGGAATGTATTCAAATATTCTATAAATTATTTGATCCGGAAAAAACTGGAATCATCGGCCCTCAATTCGAGCATTGGCTTCGAAATGCCGCTTTGACTGTTATGGCGGGGCCGGAGGGTGGAAGCCTATTGGAAATTCCAAAGCTTTTTGTTGATAAAGAATTCGAGATGAAAAAGCGGAAAGAATTGAAAGACCCGATGGTGATTGATTTCTGGACGAAACAGATGGCGAAGACTTCGGATTTCCACAAGAGTGAAATGCTCAACTATTTCCTCTCCAAATTCGGGCATTTTATGAACAATAAGCTGATGCGAAATATCATCGGTCAGCGCACGAGCAGTTTCAATTTCGATACCTTGATGAACAGTAATAAAATTTTGCTTGTGAATCTCTCAAAAGGAAAAATTGGAGATATAAACGCGCATATGCTCGGTCTCATTCTCATTTCGCGTCTTCAGGGGGCGATTCAAAGACGGGCGAATGAATCTGCGAATAGGCGTGTGCCGTTCTATCTTTACGTCGATGAGTTTCAAAATTTTACGACCGACACGTTCACAAGCCTCCTGAGTGAATCCCGAAAATATGCGTTGGGAATTCACATTACCAATCAGTATTTGGCGCAACTTCCAGAAGGGATTATGAAGGCCGTGCTTGGAAACATCGGCACAATGCTCGCGTTTGAAGTTGGCGCCGAGGACGCGGAGATTTTGGAGAAAGAATTTGAACCGATGACCGTCGATGACTTTTTGGGGCTTCCTCGTTTTCATTTTTATATAAAACTCATGATCGACGGGAAAACAAGCACCGCTTTCTCTGGCATCGGCATTCCTCCCGAATCAGAAAAATACGCCTCTCGCATAAAAGATAAAATTGTCACATTGAATCGCCTGGCATACGGCATTCCGCAGATCCTCGCCGAAAAAAAGATGGAACAGGCTCTGGAGTATTAATTTTTTAAGAGAGAAAGATACGATTAAATTGAATAAAACCCTTAAACTCAAAATATACAGAAAATACTATCATATATGATAGTATTTTCTGTCGGGTTAGTTTTGATTTGAATGTCTACAACCGATCAAGAAAATCCCATCGTCCTGGGCCGACGATTGGTGGCATGAGTCCAAAAGCGTTATAGAGGTTTGGTTCATTTGATTTTCTTCTGCCTCGCTTCAATTTCAGCTTATTTTCCGGCAATTCATTTTTACCCCTTTTCAGAATTTGAGTATAGCGCGAAACAGTAACTGCTGTGACTTTCAATACCTTCTCTATCTTTGCTTGCGGTATATTTTGTCCGAGCATGTGCAGTATTGCCAGGCGTTTCGACAACATGATTTTCTCGGTATGAGTGAGAAGTAATTGGAGGAGGGGCTTAGATTGTTTGGAATGAAAAGCGAGTTCAAGAGCTGCCAAGAGTTCTTTTTCGAGTCGTTTCGAAACCTTACTTTTCATCGGTTTTCTTGATACGTGTGTCATGTGTGTGTATCCTTAAATACTATCATATATGATAGTATTTAAGGAATAGGGTACGGATTTGTAAACAGATAGTTTTTTATCTATTTTATGTTAAACTAATAGCATAATTATCTTTTCCAATCCATGACATTTCTCAAGATTTTTATGGTCTGTTTCTGTGCTGTTGGTGTAGTTTTTCTTTCCGTATCTATCTTTGTAGCATTTTCTAGCTTCAGACTTCTTCAGGGAGGTAGTGTTACAAGCGGACAGGTCGTTGGATATAAGCAGGTCATATCAAGATCTGCTAATTCGAGTATCGCAGTATATACTTATTATCCACAGGTTTCTTTTATCGTGGATGGGCATCAGACGACTTTCTCCTCCGATTCAGGGTCTAGCATTAATGCGGAACCTTATCAGATTGGTGATAGGGTTCAAGTAATTTATTCTGCTGATTTCTCTCAGCACAAAATTTATACATTTGGTGGGCTTTGGGGAACTCCTATTACCTTCTTTTGTATAGGTCTTCTCTTTTCAGTGATAGGTTTTTTCTTTTTTCGATGGATTCAGGTGACTAAAAAGGCCATTTCTATCCGCGAATAAAGGATTTCAATTGGATTTGGCTAGTGATACAAGCAATACATTGTTTTGCTGTGTATGATTTGTATGCCAAAATCACAGACTTCTTGTATAATTCAATAATGAAAAAAAATGTTTCAGCTCCGCAAGCGCGAGAATTTCCGAAAGGGTTTTTATGGGGGAGTGCAACGGCTTCTTACCAGGTAGAAGGCGGGATTGAGAATGTGGATTGGGCTGAAGCTGGGCGGAAGAAAAAAGTGCCTCTTACCGGGCGAGCTTGCGATCACTACAATTTGTACGAAAAAGATTTTGATATTGCGAAATCACTTTCTCAAAACACGCACAGATTTTCAATCGAGTGGGCCCGCATCGAGCCAGAAGAAGGGAAATTTGATGATGCAGAAATTGAGCATTATCGAAAAGTTCTTCACGCACTCAAAGCGCGAGGGCTTGAGCCTTTTGTGACGCTTTGGCACTTTACTCTGCCTCTTTGGTTTCGGGATAAGGGCGGATTTGAAAATAAAAAAGCACCGGAAATTTTCGGCAGATATTGCGCATATGTGGTGGAAAAACTTGGAAGCGAAGCGAAATTTTGGATGACAATGAATGAGCCGATGGTCTGGCTTGGGAATGGATATCTTCGCGGAGGCTGGCCACCATTCAAAAGGGATATTTTAAAATATTGGAGAGCACTCAAGATTTTGATGAAATCTCACCGGTTTGCATACATCGAAATGAAAAAGAAAAATCCTTCGATCCAGATCGGCATTGCAAAACAAAATATGGATTTCGGCTCTGGCGGAGGATGGTGGAATGATGTTCGGGCAAATTTTTCCCGCAAATTCTGGAATCATAAATTTCTGAAGGGCATCCGGGAGTGCCAGGATTTTATCGGCGTCAATTATTATCGACATATTGCATTTGGGAAGCTTGAAAATTTGCCTCGCACGGATATGGGATGGACTGTTTATCCGGACGGACTGCGAAATGTGCTCCTGGAACTGAAAGAGTACAAAAAACCTCTCTATATAACAGAAAACGGCATTGCAGACGCAAATGACAGCCAGAGAGGGAAATTCATCAGAGATCATCTTATCGCAGTTCATCAGGCGATAGAACAAGGTGCGGATGTAAAAGGATTCTTCTACTGGTCGCTTCTTGATAACTACGAATGGGCGGAAGGATTTACCAAACGCTTCGGCTTGGTGAAAATAAATTATGATACAATGGAACGTATCGTTCGCCCCTCCGCCCTGCTTTATAAAAAAATCTGCGAGACAAATACCATTCTCTAAAATTATGCAATACTTTTGGCTTCTTCTTGTCGTCTTCGTTCAACTTCTGAATGCCGTCATCGTTCTTATCGATAAATATGTTGTCACAAAGAGACTCCCTCACTCGGTAGTTTATGCGTTTTTTGTCGGCGCTCTCTCTTCGATTGTCCTTGTCCTTATTCCCACCGGAAATATTACTGTTCCCACTACCAAAATCATTATCTTCTCGCTTCTGTGCGGTTTTACGTATATTCAAGCGATTGTATATCTTTATAAAGCACTCCGGCGCTCTCCGGATCCACTGGACGTTATTCCTGTTGTGGGTGCCATGACGGCAATATCCACCTTTATTCTTTCGTCTATTTTTCTGAAAGAACTTTTGCCGAGCCTTTTTATTCTTGCAACAATTTTTCTTGTTTTGGGTACGCTTCTCACGTCGCACTTCAGTTTCAAGCCGAAAATCATGTTTTACATCCTCGCATCCGGGATTTTTCTTGGAATTTCCTCTGTACTTGTAAAAATGGTTCTTTCTGATACGACATTTGTGAATGGATTTTTCTGGACGCGGATCGGAAATGTCTTTGGAGCAATTATGTTATTTATTTGGCCGGAAAATTTGCGTCTTATTCGAGAAGGTTTTAAAAGTTCCAGCCGAGGGACCAAGCTTATGATCGTATCCAATAAAGTACTTGCCGGCATTACTGCGGTGCTTTTTCTCTACGTAATAAAGCTTTCAAGTGCGTCTTTGGTAAATGCGCTTGTGGGACTTCAGTATGTATTCTTGCTTTTGCTCGGTCTTCTCTTCGGGAAGAAATTTTCGGAATTTGTTTACAATCCGAAACATTCGTATGAAATATTTCATAAAATAATTTCGGTATCGTTTATTGTTGCCGGCTTTTTCCTTCTCTTCATTTAATACCCCATGAGACGTTTTTTTAAATTTCTCCTCATAATAGTCATCGCACTCGTTCTGTTTCTCTCTCTCCTATCGTTTCGAGTGGTTCCTGAAAACATAGTCTATGGAGTTTCATTTAGCAAATTCCATTCAGATGAGCTCGGACTTCCTTGGAAGACGGTCTATCTTGCGCTTCTTGACGATCTAAAAGTCAGAAATTTCCGTCTTTCGGCGCATTGGCCAGGAACAGAGCCGAAGGAGGGGATGTATGATTTCTCTGTGCTTGATTTTCAGATGCAGCAAGCAAAATTACGCGATGCCGGGGTGATTTTTGCTGTTGGGGAGCGTCTGCCTGGCTGGCCAGAATGCCATGTGCCAGATTGGGCCAGTAAACTTGATACAGCAACACGGCAGGAGAAAATTTTCGATTACATTACGACAGTCGTCAATCGTTATAAAAATTATCCCAATATTACTTATTGGCAAGTTGAGAATGAGCCTTTTCTTTCTGTATTTGCAAGACAGACGTGCGAACCTCTCGATACAGCTTTTTTCGGTAAAGAAATTGCTCTGGTAAAAAAACTTGATCCGGCGAGGCAGGTGTTGGTGACAGATAGTGGAGAGCTTGGAGTGTGGTATGGTGCGCACAAAGCGGGCGATGTATTCGGCTCCAGCCTTTACCTCTACGTAGACAGCCCGATTTTTGGCAAAATCCGTTATCCAATCACTCCCGCATACTATCGAATTCGAGAAAATGTAGCTGACATTATCGCTGGGAAGAAAAAAGATATTTTGAGTGAACTCGGTCTCGAACCTTGGCTTCTCCATCCAATTGTTGACACCTCGATTTCTGATCAATTGTCGCGAATGGATATTAACAAATTCAACACAATTATTTCTTTCGCAAAAACCACAGGTTTCGGTGAGCAATATCTCTGGGGAGCAGAGTGGTGGTATTACATGAAGCAAAACGGTCATCCTGAATTTTGGGATGGAGCGAAGGAGGTTTTTACTGGTAAATAAAGCGTTTATGCTACAATAACCCCTATGAAACTTGGATATATCGGACTCGGAAAAATGGGAATGAATATGGTCTTGCGGCTGCATGAAAAGAAGCAAGACGTCATTGCGTATAATCGAAGTCCAGAGCCTCGTCTAGAGGGTAAGAAAGCCGGTCTCCGCGTGGCAGATTCGTATGAAGCACTTCTTGCCGAACTTCCCACTCCTCGTACTGTTTGGGTCATGGTTCCAAATAACGTTGTTGATTCTGTCATTGCCGAATTTATCGGATTTCTCGAAAAAGGCGATACTATCATAGACGGCGGAAATTCTTTTTATAAAGATTCGATGCGGAGAGCGAAAGAACTCGCGGGGAAAGAGATTCATTTTCTTGATGTTGGTACTTCCGGGGGACCGAAAGGAGCTCGCGAAGGCGCTTGCCTTATGATTGGCGGAGAGGAAGAAGTGTTTAAGAAACATGAAGATTTATTTAAAGATATTGCTGCGCCGGAAGCCTACGCATATTTAGGAAAAGCCGGAGCAGGACATTTTACCAAAATGGTGCATAACGGAATCGAATACGGCATGATGCAATCGCTTGCAGAAGGTTTTGCCATTCTCGAAAAATCAGAATTTGATCTCGATCTTTTGAAAGTGACTGAAATCTATAATCATCGTTCTGTTATCGAATCACGTCTTGTCGGCTGGCTTTCCGATGCGTATAGAAAATTTGGTAAGAACTTGGCTGAAGTCTCTGGAACTGTTTCTCACACCGGAGAAGGAGAATGGACAGTGAATGCTGGGAAAGAATTGGGTATCCCGGCAAAAGTCATTGAAGATTCATTCAAATTTCGAGTTGAGTCCGGAGCTACTCCGAGTTACATCGGCAAGATTCTTTCGGCTCTCCGTAATCAATTTGGCGGGCATTCAATAGAAACTAAAAAATAATTTTTTATAAACATGGACAAAGCGATTCGAGATTTTGCAAAACAGTTTGCTTGGAAGCCGAAGATAGAGAATGAGGAGAAGTTGCAGGTGTTTGGGCAGGTAGTAGTAGGGGGAATGGGAGGTTCGCATCTTTCGGCGGATCTTTTATCGGCACTTGATGTCGAAATTCCCATCACAATCCACAGAAATTACGGATTACCTTTTTATACCGAAGCGCAACGAAGCGAAACTCTTTACATTGCATCCTCGTATTCTGGAAATACCGAAGAGACAATTGATTTTGCAAAATCAGCCTTTGACAAGGGGTTGAATCTTGCGGTCATCGCTGTTGGAGGAAATCTCATTGAATTTGCAGCGAAAAATGATATTCCGAGAATTGTCTTACCTGATACTGGAATTCAACCGAGAAGCGCTCTTGGTTTTTCTTTGCTTGCTCTCGTCACGCTTTTGGGAAATAAAAAATTGCTGAAAGAGCTCAATACTCTCGCAACAAAGCTTGATCCGAAGGCTCTCGAAACAAAAGGAAAAGAGCTGGCCAAAAAGCTGTCGGGATTTGTACCGGTCATCTATGCGTCCGACAAGAACATGTCCGTCGCGTACAACTGGAAAATAAAACTCAACGAAACGGGTAAAATACCCTCATTTTGCAACGTTTTTCCAGAATTGAATCATAATGAGATGACGGGATTTGATCGTGCGGGGAAGACGAAATCACTTTCAGAAAAATTTGTTTTTGTATTTCTCTCTGATGATGCTGACCATCCGCAAAACCGCAAGCGATTTAAGGTCACGAAGAAACTCTACGAAGATCGAGGAATTACTGTATTCGAATATTCTCTCACCGGCGCGACGAGGAGTGAAAAAGTTTTCAGCTCGCTTCTTCTTGCCGATTGGACCGCCTATCATACGGCAATGCTGTATGGAGTTGAAGCGGAGCAGGTTCCAATGGTAGAAGAATTTAAAAAACTCATCTCATAAATATGTATATTGTATTTGACATTGGCGGGACAAAAATGAGAATTGCGGGGTCTAAAGATGGGAAGGAACTTTCGACTCCGGTTATTGTCGATACTCCGAAGGATTTTTCAAAATTCGAAAATTTATTTAAGAAAGCAGTTGATGAGATTAGCAATGGAGAAAAAATTCTTGCTGTCGCCGGGGGTGTGCCCGGTACTTTGGATGAAGCCCATGAAAAGCTCTTGGTCTGTAAAAATCTGCAAGGTTGGATTAATCAACCCCTTCATCGGACAATAGCGGATATCACAAAATCATTTGTTTTCATTGAAAATGACACTGCGATGGTTGGTCTTGGCGAAGCAATGGATGGAGCCGGCAAAGGATTTCCCATTGTCGCTTACATTACCGTTTCGACCGGTGTCGGAGGATCTCGCGTCGTCGATGGCAAAATAGATCGGACTCATTTTAATTTCGAGCCAGGTTATCAGATTGTTGATTATAACGGCGAAGTTTCTTCTCTGGGGGATTTGGTTTCCGGTAGGGCAATTGCGGCAAAATACGGCAAACATCCGGCTGAGATTACGGATCCAAAAGTGTGGAACGAAGTTGAAAAGACTTTTGCTGTTGGGGTCCACAACGCCCTTCTTTTCTGGTCTCCAGATGCCGTTATCATTGGTGGGAGTATGGTAGTAAAGAAGGTGGGCATATCTGTGGACAATGTTGCGAAACACGTTGAGAAGCTTCTCAAAGCATTTCCGACCGTACCCGTTATCAAAAAAGCAGAGCTCGCTGATTCCGGAGGTCTTATCGGCTCTCTTGCATATCTTCGCCAAAAGCTCAGCCTAAAATCCTAGAATCACAGAGAGCTTTGGATCATCGAGGCTAGAGATCGTCTCAAACTGGCTCTTTTTTGTTTTCCCAGTTCTATCAAGAAGCACTGGAATCAACTCTTTCTCTGAAAAACCAGCATTTTTAAGTGTTTCTAGTTCGCTTATTTTATCATCAATGAAGGCAACTGGTTCGCCATATTTTTCGATAAAAGTACGAAGCGCCTTTGTTTTATTTCCAACTCTGGTGACTATGCAGGGGAGATCGGAGAGACCGGTTCTCTTTATTTTCTCTCTCTGAAATGATTCTTCTCCTGCTGTGACAATGACAACAGGTATCATTTTCTTCCATCTCTCGATAGTTTCCTTCACTTCCGTAAATGTCTGAAGTCCTCTCTCGAGCCGTTCCCACAATTCTTTTTCAAATCCCTCGTCCATGTCGTATCCGTATTTTTTGAGTACAATTTTCATTCCCGGATAAGAAAAACCTTCTCCATCATGAATCTCTTCGTACGCTTTTTCTCCGATCTCTTTCGGTACTCCGCGTTTTTCCCATGTATTGAAAAGTTCTGTTTTCGGATTGTTTATGAAAGCGAGCGTTTCGTCAAAATCAAGGGCGATGCAAGCGACTTTCGGGGTTTTTTCCATGAAGCCTATCCTAGCATATTCTTTTTCTTAAGAGGAGCGCGTGCTAGAATCTTTCCCATATGGATACCATAGTGAAAAGCTTAAAGAATGGCGGAGTGGGAGTTATGCCAACAGATACCCTCTATGGACTTGTCGGTTCTGCATATTCTCCCGGAGCCGTCGAGCGGATCTATGAATTACGTCAGAGAGATAAAGATAAACCCTGCATCGTTCTCATTTCTTCCGTTGCCGATTTGGCGGCATTTGGGATCACGCTCCCGCCCAAACTTGAACTTCATCTCCCCGAATTTTGGCCCGGGACAGTGAGTATTATATTTCCAGTGCCAGATGAAAAATTTGCGTATCTTCACCGAGGTGGAAAGTCGCTGGCTTTTCGATTACCCCAGAATAAAGATCTCATCGCAATTCTCAAAGAAACAGGCCCACTCGTCGCTCCGAGCGCGAATATCCAAGGTCTCCCTCCTGCAAGGACAGTTGAAGAAGCAGAAAAATATTTTGCTACAAAAGTTGATTTCTATCAGGACGGGGGAGAATTAACCGCAGATCCGTCCGCGATAGTTCGATTCGAGGGAGATAAAATGATTGTTATTCGAGATGGAGAAGCATTAAGGGGCAAAAAGCCTAGCTTATAGGGGCTTTTTTTGCTAACATACAGAAATGGACAAAAGCCCAATTATTATCTCTGTTGGCGGTTCGATCTTGGTCCCGCAGCAGATTGATGTTGATTCTATAAAAAAATTTAAAGAACTTATCATCCGCCATACGAAAAACGGTATACGTTTTGCTATTGTTGCCGGGGGCGGAAAGACTGCTCGAAATTACCAGGAAGCGGCGCGTGCGATCTCTCCGGAAGTGAGCGCAACGGACGCGGATTGGGTTGGAATTGGAGCGACGAAATTAAATGCAGAGCTTTTGCGTGCCATATTCGCGCCTCTTTCCCATCCTCATGTTGTAGATAATCCGAGCACCCCTGTCGATTTTAAAGAAGCCATTCTCATTGGCGCTGGATATGAGCCGGGCTGCAGTACTGACGAAGATGCCGTCCTTATGGCAAAAAATATTGGCGCAAAAAAGCTCATCAACCTTTCAAATATCAATTATGTGTATGATAAAGATCCGAGAAAATTTCCAAACGCAAAAATAATCGAGGATATTTCTTGGGCTGAATTTCGAAAAATTATTCCTGAAAAATGGGAGCCGGGAATGAGTTCTCCCTTTGATCCTATTGCTGCAAAGGAGGCTGAAAGTTTCGGTCTCGAAGTTGTAGTCATGAATGGTAATAACCTCATTAATCTCGACGCGTATCTCAAGGGGGAACCATTTAAAGGAACTCGTATACACTAAGTACTTCCTTTTCCTTTGTATTTGGTTGGCATATAATATGTTGAAGAATATACAATGTGGAAATTTTTCAAGTTTTTACTGTCGATCGTATTCGTTATAATAATTCTCGCATATTTTCTACACGTCCCCCTTTCGTGGTCGCGTCTTCAAGGAGCACTAGAAAATGTACGCGCCCTTGTGCCTGAAAAAGTTCTGACATTTCTAGGACAGACAGGAAACAAAAATACTAAAAATCCAAGCCCCTCCACGTCTCCTCTCGGCATCATTCCTGCGCTCCAGGGTCTTTCGGAGAAAATTTTCGCTCCTTCTCCGCTTCGGATTGCCTCCAACAAGGAAACCGGAAATCTCACGCGAAGCGGAGTTATCTCTCTCACCAATGCTGAAAGAGCAAAGGTTTCCGTACCTGCTCTCAAAGAAAACTCTTTGCTTGATATCGATGCACAGAAAAAAATGCAGGATATGTTCGCAAAACAATACTTTGAACATGTCTCTCCTTCCGGAGTAGGTCCGGGAGATCTGGCGAAAAGCGTTGGCTACGATTATATTATTGTAGGAGAGAATCTCGCGCTTGGAAATTTTAAAGATGACGCCACACTTCTCGCCGCGTGGATGGCGTCGGAGGGACATAAGGAGAATATCTTGCAGCCAAAATACAAAGAAATCGGAGTAGCTGTCGGGAAAGGTCTCTACGAGGGACAAGAAACATGGATCGCAGTGCAAAGCTTTGGCTTGCCTGCTACTGCTTGCCCAGCACCTTCCATAACGCTCAAAGCCAAGATCGAATCTGAAGATGGAGAAATAGCCAGTCTGGAGAAAACCCTTATTGCCAAAAAAGCAGAGATAGACGCTTCGTCCGATGATTCTACATACAACAAGCGAGTAGTCGAATATAACGCTCTCGTGACAGAGTACGACTCACTCGTGGAGACAAGACAAGCCGATGCAGCGGTCTATAATGAAGGAGTGAGGGCTTCAAACGCTTGCAGACAAAAAGCTGCCGTATAAGATTTTCAACTCAAGAATTAAATAGTGTCTTTTATGTTGTAAGCGAACTGTATCCCGAGAAGGAGCATAATGCCAACAAGGAGATAGAGATACTGCATTGGGAAAACAAGCAAAAAGAGCGTTGCTACGATTGGAGTAATGACGAATGAAAGAGGACTTGCTGTCCTGAAAAATCCAATGATATTGGAGTTTTTTCCTTTGACGTGCTTGAAGAAATATGTTTCCGTCATAATTTCTACGAGTGATGCTCCGCATCGGGTGAAAAAGAGGAGTATCGTCCATGCCACTACATTTTGTCCGACGAATGAGAGGAAGAGAGTTGAGATCGCCATAACAATGAGTCCCAGGATGAGAATGCCCTTTTCTCCAAAGTGATCAGAAATTTCTCCTCCGGGAATCTGAAAAAGGATGAATGGAATAAGCATGATGCTAAACATTTCTCCGATTGTTCCCCATGAGAAACCAATGTATTGGTGCAGGTAGATCGGGGTGTAAATGATCATGACCGCGTAGAAAAAATGCAGGAGAAAATTTGTCACATAAATATGGAATAAGTTCCCGTTTCCTTTGAAATGCGAGAGAGCATTTCCTACATGCATGGGAGAGTAGTCGGGGTCCTTAAACCCTTTAAATTTCGACATGACGATAGGAAGGAGGAGCAGGAGAAAAATAAATGAAAGTGTGTAAACGCTCATGTAATTATTTTCGCCAATCAGATGGCCGACCACGAATGGGGAAAGAACGAAGGCCAAATTACACATGGTGAGAAAAATTCCTCGTATCCCGCCGGTATGCGTTTCCGTTTTTATTTCTGTCTCGAGAAAAATATCCAAATTAAAAAGGAGGATGGATGCCATGCTTCCAAAGAGTAAAAATGAAATGCTTGCACTCGCCGCATTTGTGGAGAGAGACATACCGAGCATTCCTATCATCTCAAGCACTAGAAATGAAAGCATGAGTCTCCAATTCCCGAACCGACGCAAAAGCGTCGTGATATTGAGAAGAATGACGATGTTAATGAGAGCGCTTCCTATGAAGAGAAATGCTATTGTTTGAGTTCCTAAAAATTGCTCTAGAAAACTTGAGTTTATATACAAAACAAAAGCGTAGTGGAGAGAGAGGAGAAAGGCACAGAGGTAGATATAACTGAAGTATTTTTCTTTCTGCAGATGAGCTATTACGTGTCTCATGCGCTTTATTATACTGCCAATAACGAACGGTCTCAAAAATGTTGTCCCCAGAGGCTTTCTTTGAGGAACACCGCGCTTTTGTGTATAGTCATAGTATATAATTCTCTCTACGTATGGATTTTAAAAAGACTTTTTTACTCTTTTTCCTCTGGCTCATTGTCGTAAATATTTTCGCTATCGTTGCACTCAATAGGTTCAACCTCAAGGGAGATACTGCTTATTCTTGGATTGATCCGGCGAAAGCTCTGGAAGCGCAGAGTTGGGATTTGGCAGGACTCCATGCTCGGTGGGATTCAGTCTGGTATGAAGACATAGCGAAGCAAGGCTATTCTTTTCGAGGCGCAGGCGAGCCTTCCAATGTCGTTTTCTTTCCGCTTTACCCGTTTCTTTTGAGTATTTTAGCGCTTTCGGGACTGAGTATTACGCTTCTCGGATGGATTTTGAGCTCCGTTTTTCTCTTCTTGGCTCTCTGGTACCTTTTCAAATTGGTGAAAGAATTTCACCCTGGAATTGATGCTTCGCTTGTGGCTTTGTTTCTTCTTCTCTTCCCGACAGCTTTTTTTCTGAATGCTGTATATACGGAATCTTTATTTCTTTTTCTTTCGGTCGCCACTTTTTATTACGCGTTCAAGAAAAATTTTCTTCTAGCCTGCGTTTTTGGAATGCTCGCATCTTTGACTCGGGTGACTGGTGTACTCTTAGCGATTCCTCTTGCGTATGAATATTTTAAAGGCAGAAAATTTTCTTTCCCAGATTTTCGTTTTCTTTCGATACTTCTTGTTCCACTGGGTACGATAAGTTTTTTTCTTTTTCACTATCTGAAATTCGGTGATTTTTTCCTCTTTTTCAAAGTAGAAAAGTGGTGGGGAAGAGCATTTGCTTTGAATTATGATCATTTCACCGCAGTGACGCATCCTGCTGTTGTGAATTTGTGGATTGATAGTTTTTTTGTGATTTTTGCGCTTATTACGACGTATTTTGTGTTTAGAAGGCTCAAAACATCCTATGGATTGTATATGCTCGCCACGGTCCTTGTTTCGCTCAGTACAGGCACTTTTATGAGCATTGGACGCTATATCCTGGTTCTCTTTCCGATTTTCATTTGGCTTGCGTCAGTCAAAAATAC
>JAQTSY010000005.1:0-6786 GCA_028711065.1 Minisyncoccota bacterium | reverse complement strand
CATCCTATGGATTGTATATGCTCGCCACGGTCCTTGTTTCGCTCAGTACAGGCACTTTTATGAGCATTGGACGCTATATCCTGGTTCTCTTTCCGATTTTCATTTGGCTTGCGTCAGTCAAAAATACGTATGTGAAGCAAACATATATTTTTGTCGTGACACTCCTTTTGGCGATGAATATCATTCTTTTTGTGAACGGATATTGGGCTGGTTAAAGAAACGAAAAAGCCTCCCACTTGCATGCAAGTGGGAGGCTTTTTCTTTTTCTATTTATCCGTCCCAATCGTAATTTGTGTTCCGTTTGAAGAACCAACTATCGAAAGAGAAAGATTTCGTCCGCTTTTCTCTGCTACGATAACAGTTGCTCCATTCGCTTCTTGAGTGCCACTAATCGTCCATCCGTTTGTCGCGAGAGCTCCTGTGTAATAACTTTTTACTGTTGCGACAGAATCAGGAGAAAGAATCACGACAGCTTTTCCAGTTTGACCGCTTTGATTTGAAGAAGCACTATATTGAATAGTTCCATTTGTATAGACAGGAACATCAGTCGGCCAATCAGTTGGTAGGGAATTAGTCCCGTACGTTACACTTCCGTCTTTTGTAGTAATTGTTCCAGATGTTCCGTTATTATTTACGTCAACATTTCCACCCGTTGCCTGTTTTATCGCTTGCTCCGCGGCATTTCTTCCCAGAAATCCAAGCACTTTGCCTCCCAGAAAGAGCACAACCAAGAGAACGAGGATGATAATAATAAGATTCTTCTTTGACTTAGGCGCACTTGCTTGCGGCATATTCCCACTTGTATTTGTATCCATAGTTTTAAAATAAGTTTAACGAATAAATAATAGAAACTGCTCTTTAAAATTATATCGAATCCTTCGTCCACTGGCGAGCGATAATGCATTTTAGCAAACTCACTGGGCTCTGTGCAGCGGAAAGGAGCTTTTCCGGAAAACTGAACTGTCTGAGCCACGCCGTACAGGCGGGCGAGTTTTCACGTTTTCCGAAGTAGAAAAGTGACTATTCCGCAATCAGAGAACCAGTGGGGCTGTTTGCTAAAATGTATTATCGCGAGCTTATACGCCTAGCAACACCGGAATTACAATCGGGTGTTTAGCAGTCTTTTGGAAGAGAAATTTACCCACTTCTTCGGTCACATTTTGCTTTACGAAGTCGAAATTGATGGGATTCATTCCCTTAGAAGAATCTTCCACGGTCTTTTTAATGATGATGCGGGCGAGGCGGAGGAGTTCTTGAGATTCACGTAAATAGACGAATCCTCGAGAAATAATGTCCGGAGATTTTTTGAGTTTTCCCGTTCGGGAATCAACAGTCGCAATGATGACGAACATTCCATCTTCCGCGAGCATTTGTCGGTCGCGAAGTACCACTTCCTGCACGTCTCCGATAGCAAAACCATCAACAAGAACAAGTCCGGACGGAGCTTTCTCTTTGAGTCGCACAAGTTTCGTTCCCTTGTCCCGAATTTCGGCAATAGTTCCGTTATCTGGAACAATAATATTTTCCTTAGGCATTCCAAGATTCTCGATCATTTCCGCGTGAAGGTGGAGCATATAGTGATGCCCGTGAACCGGCATGAAAAACTTAGGATGAATATGCTTGAACATCCACTCAAGTTCGCCTCGGTTTCCGTGTCCTGTCGAGTGAATATAGACGTCAGAGGTTCGGTAGTGAATGATTTTTGCTCCTTGTCTGGTCAAATTGTCCTTGAGTTTCTGAACTGTTCTCTCATTTCCAGGAATAATTGAAGAGGAAAGCAATACTGTGTCTCCTTTGCGCAGTTTCAAGTGCCGGTGAGATTTTGTAGAAATTCTCATAAGGGCGGCGAATTCTTCTCCCTGCGCGCCGGTAGAAAGCACGACGATTCTGTCTGCTGGATAATTTTCAATTTCTTCAACGGGAATAATTGTTTCTGGTTTTACTTTGAGCATTCCCGAAGCTCGAGCCACCTCGACATTTCCTTTCATACTTCGTCCCTCGATGACCACTTTTTTGCCGAATTTTTCTGCACACAGAATTATGTGCATAATTCGCTCAAGCTGTGAGGCGAATGTGCCGATAATGAGACGTCCTTTGATTGAACGAATAATTTCCTCGAGATTTTTATGCACAAGTCTTTCTGGGGTAGAAAATCCTGGATTTTCGATGTTAGTTGAGTCGTTCAAAAGCATTAAGACATTTTCTTTGTCGAATTTGGCGTATTCTTTTTGTTCTGCTTCTGTCGGCACTCCATCTACGTGGTCGAGCTTCGGATCTCCGGGGTCAACAATGACGCCATATGGTGTTTCCACAATAATTCCCATTGAGTCCGGAATTGTGTGCGACACTGAAAAGAAGCGCACTTTTAACTTTCCAGCCATGATCGTCTCTTCTTTTTCGACCACACGGACGTCAACTTTCGGAATATGAGGAAATTCCTCGAGTCGTTTTCGAATCATTATTGTTGTCAAAGCACGTGAATAGAGCGGGGGATTGCCGATTCTTTCCATAAGGTAGGGAATGCCTCCCGTGTGATCCAAATGTCCGTGCGTAATAATAACCGCGCGCACCTTGTCCTTTCTTTCTTCGAGATACTTTGTGTTTGGCAAAATGTAATCAATTCCGGGCGTATTTTCGTCCTTAAATTGAAAACCCATATCGATAACCACGATATCGTCTCCGTATTCGATGGCAATCATATTTTTTCCGATTTCTTCCACTCCTCCAAGCGGAATGATGCGGATGGCATCTCCAATCGGAGGAATTTTGTCATCGGCAACTTTGCCCATATGCGGCTGTGATGGACGCATTCGGCGTCTGTGATCGTTGTGCCGGGCGCCACGCTGTTTTCCTTGGCGAAATCCGCCAGGTTGGTTTCCTCGATTTCTTTGTGGATGTACTGCGGGCGTCTGTTTTCGTTCTTCTGGCACCGTTTTTGCTGGTGCTCCTTTTTCGTCAACGAGTGCGGAGAGATAGAGTGGTTTTCCTGTCATAAATAAAATAAGTTAATAAATAGAAAAATAATAAATAACAAAGGGGAGTTTTCCTGAAAAAGCCTTATTTCACAAAGATTTTCCAGACTTTGTCTGTGTCGATATACCACTTCGAAACGGTGAGGAATCTTTCGCTAGGAGTGGTCACTTCTCCCATAGAAAAACCGCGCACTTTTTGTGGAATGATATAGATGAAATCAGGAGCATAAAGGAAAATTGCCGGAGTATCTTTCACCAACTCTGCCTCAAATTGAGCATATAAATCCATTTTCTGGCTGTCATCGGACAGTGTCCGGATCTGTTCCAAAATTTTGTCTGCTTTTACGTTTGTATAGAGAGCGATGTTGAGTCCCGGGTCGTTTCTTTGCGAAGAATGCCAGAACGCGAAGAGGTCGAGGTCTCGGCCGACAATTTCTCCGAAAAGAAGCGCATCATATTTTCTCGGTCGTATCACTTCTTGGCTCAAGTCTCCCGGCTCGTACACTTTTATATCCACATGTACTCCGATTTTTTCCCAATCACTTTTCAATATCTCTGCGGTCTTCTTTAATTCAGGAGTGTTTGATGTTGCGAGAGAAAAACTCAAAACTTGCGTATCTTTTTTATTTTGTTTTTCGCGTATATGAGTATCCGGATTTATTTTCCAACCAGCATTTTCGAGAACCGCATTTGCTCCGTCTATATCAGATCCATTTGTCTTTCGTGTTGATGTCGAGATGGCATTATCCAGCTCATTTTGAAGCGCTCCTGGTGGTATCGGTCCATCGATTATTCTTCCAAATCCTAAAAGGACGTCATGAACGATTTTATCCTTATTTGTAGCCATAGAAAGAGCCAAGCGAACTTCTTTTGCAGCAAAAATTGGTGCTTGATTTTGATTGAAAAAGACTCCAAAAATTCGCGGAAGCGGATTCGTCTCAATCGTACCTCCAAAAGATTTGAGGCTACCTACTTTTTCCGGTGAAATAGTATTTATATCTTCAATTTGTTTTGATTTGTACGCAGCAGTGAGATCATCTTCGTTTTGATAAAATCGGAAAATAATTTGCGAAATGTACGCTTCGCCTCCGACATATTTTTTAAACGCGGAAAGTGTATACGAAGTAGGTATTCCGGTTTTATTTTTTTCTATAGTATCTATTTGATACGGTCCTGACCCGACTGGTTTCACTGTGTCAGTGTTGAAAGGGAAAGCTTCGTCTGTAGTATCTTTCCAAATATGTTTCGGAAGAATTCCAAGCGTGGCATTTTCAAGAAAGGGAGCGTACGCTTGTTTCAATGTCAGGGTTATCTTGTTATCATCTATTTTTTCGACTTTCACTCCATCCCAATTTGCTCTTTTGGGACTTTTGAGAGTGGGAGATTCTGCTTTCTGAATTGTAAATACCACATCGTCGGCAGTCACAGCAGTCCCATCCTGGAATGTAGCATCTTTTTTCAGGGTAAAGGTGTACACGAGGCCATCAGCTGAAATTGAGTAGCTTTCAGCCAAATCTGGGACAAGCTTCCCATCCGGAGTTGCCTTTAAAAGCCCTGAATATACAAGGGAAACAAGGTCTCTATCGGTGTCTCCGGTGGCAAGCAGGGGGTTTATAAAGCGGGGTATTCCGACTACTCCTTCGGTAAGCACTCCGCCATATGCAGGTATTTCAGTTGAGACTGCATTACTCACTTCGTTTAAAAGGGTAAGAGCGCTCACGAGGAAAATAGCGACAAAAAAATATAAAAGAACTTTCTCGACGAGAGAAAAATTCTTAATTGCGTTTGAAATTTTTTCTTCTTGGGGAATTTTCCATTCCTTTTCAAGAAGTCGGTGTAGAATGCTGTTCACAGTAAAATAAAGTGTTGGATGTGATGAGGTGGACAAAAAGTCCAAAAACAATCGCCTCTTCTGTTGAAGAGAATATTATTTTTTGTATTTTATCGGATGATGAGTGCCAAAAATGCAGAGATGACAAAAAGTACGGCAATTACAATCGTAGCGCGGAAAATAATTTTCTCAAAACCTCGTCGGGTGTGCTGGACAGAGCTGAAACTGTCGCCTCCGAACGCGCTTCCAAGGCTCGCTTCTGATTGCTGGAGCAAAATTCCTGCGATCAGAGCAAGCGAGAGAATAATTTGTATATAAGGCAGAAAACTCTGAAGAATCATCATTCGAAAAAGCATATCAGAATTGAAAAAAGAAAGCAAGTTTCCAGCATGTTTTTGATTTTTGTGTTTTGGTGAAAAAACCTAGAGTTATCCACACTTTTTCTCAAAAATTGAGCTTTTTCTCGTGTATAATACTCTATTAATGAAGCCCCGAGTTTTATCGAAGGTTAGTTCTTCCGTAATTGCGGTCATTTTGATTGCAAAAGCTGTCTTGGACCGACTTCCTTTTTTCTCGGAAAACGCGGCGCCTCTCGCAAAGAAATCATCATTTCCATTCGGTCTCGATATTAAAAATCTTGCGATCCGCGATTACACAGATTCTTCGACGTCTGCATTCAACGCGTTCCCGCTTTCCGGAAAAATTTCAGAAACGCTTCAACCGTTCTCAATACAAATTTCTTCAGTTCTGGAGACGATGGCGTCCTCGATTTTTTCTTGGATTGCAACTCCTGTGTATGCTTCATATCCGATAACTCCGTACGCGCCGGGTGAGACACTTGACCCGGGATGTGCTCCGGGAACTTCAAATTGTACCGTCGAACATATTTACATTGATCCATCGACTTTGAATTACGGAATCGGAACTTCAACTCCGTTCGCGAAATTTACTGTGGTCGGACAAATTCTCGGAGAATATTTTACTGCAACTTCAACAACCGCGACTTCTACTTTTCCAATTCTTTCTGCAACGCAATCGAGTCTTGGAACTGTGGTTTCCGGAATCTGGAACGGTACAGCTATCGGAAACTCGTATGTCGCCTCCGGTCTTGATGTTACCAAGCTAACAACAGGCTCTACGCTCCCTTCGAACGTCCTCTCTTCCTCCCTCACCTCTCTTGGAACCCTTTCTTCCCTTACTGTTTCTGGTCACACCACTCTTGGAAATGCTTCCTCTACAAACTTAACCGTTACCAATCCAATCACTGGTTCCGTCACGGGCAACGCCGGTACAGTGACAAATGGGGTTTATACCACTGACACAGGGACAGTGACTACAGGCATGATTTTGAACGGCACCATTCTTTCCGCTGATATTGCTGCAGGAACTATCGCAAATGATCGTTTGGCAAACGGAGCAGTGGCAACTCTCTCCGGCACCAACTCAGGTGACGTCACCCTCACCAATAACGTCAACGGCCTCACCATCTCCGGCCAAGCATTAACCCTCGGACTTGCTGGCACCTCCGCAACAGGTACGATTTCTGCGGCGGACTGGAACAATTTCAACAACAAAGTCGCAAGCACCACCACGGTCAACGGCCACCCGCTTTCTTCAAACGTAACAGTGACGAAATCAGATGTCGGACTCGGAAGTGTCGAGAACACAGCGCTCTCGACTTGGGCTGGTTCGACGAATCTCACGACACTCGGAACCATCGGAACTGGTACTTGGAATGGAACAGCTATCGACAACGCATATATCGCTTCCGGTCTTGATGTTGGAAAACTGACCGTAGGCTCGACGCTTCCTTCAAATGTTGTCTCTTCCTCGCTCACTAGTGTCGGCACTCTCACCAATCTCACCGTTACTAACCCGATCAGTGGTTCTGTTACCGGCAATGCTGCAAACGTAACAGGAATTGTTGCTGTCAATCACGGAGGCACTGGCACTTCAACCGCGCCTTCTTTTGGCCAGCTTCTT
>JAQTSY010000020.1 GCA_028711065.1 Minisyncoccota bacterium | reverse complement strand
GCATATTTTGCACCAAAAAGTTTGCACGCTCTTTCGATAGCAATTTTTTCTACAGTGTCAGTAAATTCCTGTCCGCCATAATATCTTCGCCCGATATATCCTTCAGAATATTTATTAGTGAACACAGAACCGTTTGCTTCGAGTACCGCTTGCGATACATAATTTTCCGATGGAATAAGCTCGAGTCCTTCCGCTTCCCGCTTTTCCTCCCCCACTATTGCTTTATAGACCGCCGGGTCCTGTTTTTTGATGAATTTTAAATTTTGAGTCATTGAAATAGCTGATTATCTGATAACTATTCGGCTTTCGGGAGTTAAATCATAAAAAAGGTTATTTCTTCAATACTAGCATGAAGATTTTGATATAAAAAATGAAATGAAAAAGTCCCGCACCCAATTGTGCGAGACTAGGAGTTAGCGCATATCTCCCTAAAGCGTGTGGTCCCCTACAGCGACATGCCCTTCCCTTCTTTCCGAGGCTTCTCTGGCGCCCTCGGAATAGACCGGAGGACCGAGGAAGCCTTCAGGAGAAGATCGGGCTTCAGCTTGTCCGGGGCAGTCTTTGCCGCGTCGGCGAGCTTGAAAGCGAGCTTTTCAAGCTCGCCGGCTGAAAGTTGAACATCGA
Source organism: Minisyncoccota bacterium (assembly GCA_028711065.1). Lineage (GTDB taxonomy): Bacteria > Patescibacteriota > Minisyncoccia > Phycocordibacterales > JAQTLZ01 > JAQTLZ01. The sequence continues at coordinate 4,419 of JAQTSY010000020.1, read as the reverse complement.
TGGAAACTTTTTTTCCGCCAATTGCTAAGCGCAGAAAAATCTTTCCCATGGCGGCATCAAACCGCAATCCTTCAGCCTTTTTCAAGACCGGACCGAAGTCGCCAAAATAATCTGCGACGAAGGGGATGATGAACTCTGTGAGAGGCTTTTCATCCTGGGGTAGGACTATCCTCATCGTCATGTGGCACTTGCCATCGTCCTCAAGGACGTCGTATCCCCCATCGCGGTCGTCAGGGACATAATAGTCGCCGTAATCCGCGTCCCCGTTTTCGTATGTCCCGCCTTCCGTCGGCGCCGGCTTGGCCTTTTCCACAGAAGGCTTTTCCGGCTTCGGTGCGACCTGCTCTTCGGCATGAGCAGTGAAGCCAACACCACAGAGAACCGCCAGCAGAAAAGCGCAGATGAATTTGCTCATTTTCGAGTCTCCCCTCTTCAAACTTTCCAAAAAAATTACCTGGTTACTCCAATTCGCCAAGTATACTGAAACTGGGGTGTATTATACACCAAATCCTTGACAAAGTCAAGGATTTGCGTTCAACTATTTTGCCTTAGCTTAAGCCTTTTTTACAAGCTTTTTCTTCTTTCCATGAAGCTTCTCATTGTATCCCCCGACCACAGAAAGCTCTGCTTTTATCGGCGGATGTGGTTCATAGTTTTTGAGTTCAACAAATTCTGGACGGAATGCCTCGAGTGATTTGAAAGATTTATTAAATTCGATAGTTGGGAAAGGTTTTGGCTTTCGCTTCAACTGTTCTTTCACTTGATCGAAATGATTTTCATAAATATGAATGTCGCCGTAGGTATGAATGAACTCTCCCGGTTCTCGTCCCAAAATTTTTGCAAGTACTACCGCGAGAAGCGCGTAGCTCGCGATGTTGAAGGGTACTCCGAGAAAAACATCACAGCTTCGCTGGTAAAGCTGAAGGCATACTTTGCCGTGCTTTATGTTCACTTGAAACATATTGTGGCAAATAGGATATTTCGCAGCTTTTCCTGGAGCTGCCATGGCATAGAGAAATTCAGGATTCCAGGCAGAGAGAACAGTATTGTGCGCATCTTTATCCTTCCGTAGTTCATCCACGATCCAGCCAAGCTGATCCACTTTTCTGCCATCACTTGCCGGCCATTTGCGCCACATTTCGCCATAGATATGCGGAAGTTCACCATGAGTTTTTGCAAATTTCGCATCCTTGGCAATTTTTTCCACAAATTGCTCTTTGGTGAGTTCCGGCATCTTCCCTGCCTTCACTTTTTCATTGTAGTAGCGGAAAGGATAATCATCCCAAATGTGCACGTTGTGATCCACCAAATATTTTATATTCGTCTGACCGGAGAGAAACCAATACAACTCCTGAAGCACTCCGTTCCAATATACTTTTTTGGTCGTGAGCAAAGGAAAACCTTTTGAGAGATCGAAGCGAATTTGCCGTCCGAAGACGCTGTATGTTTTTACGCCCGTTCCAGCATCCACCTGCTCTTCCCCACTGTCGAGAATATCTTGCATGAGGTCGAGGTATTGGTGTTCTGGATGACGTGAGTCTTTTTTCATGGAAGTAAAAAATTATTTTCTCTTGGCTTTCGCTTTCATTGCCTTTTCGGTAAACATTTTCATTGTAGGCATTTTTTCTTTTGGAGGAATGTAGGACGTCCAGTCGTTTTTATGATATCGGCCGGTGTCTTTGTATTGCTTTTCTGTAGGAGATGAGAGCACGGAGAAAAGGATCTGTCCGATTGCCATCTTTGGCCGAAGAATGATTGGCACACTGTTTACATTTGAAAGTTCGAAGGTGATATGGAGAAAATGCCCTGGATTAATGACTCCTGCGGTGTTATGCACCACAAGGCCGATTCTTGCGAGAGAGCTTTTCCCGGAAAGCTGTATGAGATATTTTTCAGACCCAAAGAAATCCATCGAGGAACCGAGCACATTCATTCCCGGATGAAGGGTGAACATTTCGTTGTCTGAAATCACTATTTCGCGAGTCTTTGGAAACACTTTTCGGACAGGATCAATGTAATCGGTGAAATGCGCATCGGTAATGATAAATTTATTATCGAGCAAAATATCATAGCTCGCCGGCTGAAGACGCGACTCATCAAAATGATCAATTTTTATTTCTCCTTTCTTGAGCGCCTTCTTTATATCAACATCTGAAAGATACATTTGTTTAAAAAATTAATAATAATTATTTATTGAATATTGAAAATATTATCAGTTCCGTAGTATTTTTCCCAGTTCGCATTGTAATGCGCAAACATTCTCTCGAGTCTATCTTGTTTTAATTCCTCGGCATCAAATTCTTGCATGAGCGAGCGGAGCATTTTCTGCGCGCCATCGCTTTCTTTTTCGTCACCCACGACTTTCTCAAATTCCGCCAAGTATCCGTATCCGGCATTTTTATCAATACAGATATGTAGATCAGGAAGTGAGTACTCTTCCCTCTCCCGAGACCATTTCGCTTGATACTGAAAGCCTGAATCAAGGAGCAATTTGTCGAGTTCGTCGAGCGTCATCGGTAATTTTTGTTCAAATTCCATGCGAGAAATGCCGTTTGAGCTTGTTGTGTCATCTATCGAAGCTTTAACGACCAAAATAGTATCCTTGTCAGTGCGTCTCGTGCGGACAGAAATTTTCTTCCCGTGATCTACGATCTTTTCAAACACCGCGAGCTTGTTTTTTACAATTTTGTTAGAGAAATTCTTCTTAAACTTCGCCATATCACTGCCAATAAAATAATGATTGAGCTGTTTGGACTTGTCTGCAGACTGCGGGCCGAATTTCTTCACAATCTTGTTGCGAAGCGCATCTGCCTTATCCTTCGAACCAAGAAGGCTTTTAATTTCGATTTCGTATGATGACATAGTCAGTGGAAAAGAATAGAATTAGGTGCATCAATTATACCGCGAAAAAAGTTTTCGATTCTACTAGACAAGAGCGTATTTTCCCCATCTTATGAACACACAAAATCACGTGAGTATGATCGCCGGAATTAGCGAGAAAACGAGGGGCCTCGGGACGGAAAATAAGCTTCTGTGGCGAATTCCAGAGGATTTGAAGCGATTTAAGGCACTCACGATGGGACACCCCATCATCATGGGACGAAAGACCTATGAATCTATTGGGCGAGCGCTCCCCGGCCGAGCGAATATTATCGTTACGAGAAATAAAGATTTCAAAGCGGAAGGGTGCATTGTGACGAATACGATCGAAGAAGCACTCGAGAAAGGCCGCGCCTCCGAAGGCGGCGCGGCAGAGATCTTCGTCATCGGTGGAGGAGAAATCTATAAACAAGCCCTCCCCTTTGCAGATAGGCTTTACCTCACAATCATTCATTCCGAAATTCCAGCCGATACATTCTTCCCAGAATACGAAAACGAATTCAAAAAAGAAACTTTCCGAGAAGAAAAAACGTTTGGAGATTTGAAATACACTTCAGTTACTTTGGAGAAAGTCTAGCCTAGTTCTGTGGAGAAAAAAACTTGAGAGTGGAAAGGATTTGACTAAATAATTTTTTGGTTTGTTCGTCTTGCAATGCTTCCGCGCAGATACCTTTTTCACAAGTCACAATTTTACTTTTATCCATAGAAAACGAAGCATAAGAACCATCACCTAGTTTTACTCCCTCAACGGAATTGTAGTAATCATCTACTTTTGATCGAAAACCAGCATGGCCAGATAAATTAATCTCGTAGTAGTCCGTGCTTTGGTCGTAGCCAGGGTTACCATAAAAAGCTTTATCATTAATACCAATTTGCAGGGTAGGTTGTATTATTTGACCCAATTTTTCATAATTTGGAGTCTTGTCAGCTAAATTATGAAAGATGATTCGGGTAAAAGATATCTGCGATTCATCTATAGATGGAGCCGCCAAAATCGAACTGGGATAATCCAGTGAAAATCCATATTTAAAATTTGTGTATGTTTTCCAACCAGCTGTCGGATTTACTTGAGTTGAAACTTTTGATGCAGGAGTTGCTGTAGAAGTGGGAATATTTTTATCCTGTTCCTTAATAGCACTGGGAGATTCTGCTTTTTTATTTTTGTAAATATATACACCGCCGCCAATAACTAATAATGCGATTATTGCTAAAAGTACGGGTACAATAAATCCTTTTTTGTTCATAAAAAATGAAAAGATGATAATACTATTAGTTTAACACAGGAACGGGGAAGCAAAAACTGCCTAGTTGGGCAGTTTTTGCTTTTGAGTTTCTTCAATCGCGCAGAATTGGATGAAGTTCAAGGCGGGAGTGAAGCCTGAACCGAGCCTTAGTTAACACTAAGGTGAGGGAGGACTGGAGCGAGCAACGCAGAAATTCGCCAATTGTGCGCGATTACCCAATCACGTCGACGCCCATTGAACGAGCACTCCCCTCGATAATCTTCATAGCCCCAGCCAAGTCATTCGCATTCAAATC
>JAQTSY010000019.1:1637-5170 GCA_028711065.1 Minisyncoccota bacterium | reverse complement strand
ATTGAATTGCTTTATGAAATTTATTATGATTTCCCGTTTGACGGCGAAGCGAGTAAAACAAATTGCCTTGCGTTGCTGTTTACGCTTATACTCCGCGAACTGATCGGCGGACCGGTGCCCATGGCAATTATCGACAAGCCCCAGCAAGGGACGGGCGCTTCACTGCTCGCGAATGTAAATTCCTGCATAGCCTCAGGCTCCAATGCGTATATGGAAATTTTCCCATCCGGCAGGGATAAGGAAAACGAACTCAGGAAACGCATAACATCAATTCTAATCGAGGGACGATCCCACATCGTGCTTGACAATATCGAAAACACATTCCAGTCCGCCGTACTCGGAGCGCTTTTAACATGCACATCATGGCAGGATCGGGCGTTGGGAGAAAATAGGCTCGTGTCCTTGCCTCACAGGACTGTATGGATTGCAACCGGAAACAATGTTATGCCGGCGGGAGACATGCCGCGCAGGTGTTATGCCATAAAGCTGGACGCAAAGCAGCCTCGTCCCTGGACACGCACAGGGTTTAAACATCCAAATTTACTCGAATGGGTTAAGGATAACCGGAGTAAAATTCTCAGCGCTATTTTTAAACTGGCTCAAAACTGGATATATGCCGACAGGCCTATACCCGCAAATTTACCGGTTTTAGGGAATTTCGAGGAATGGACGCAGACGATAGGCGGTATTTTACATCATGCCGGAATAAACGGATTTCTGGAAAATCTGGACGAGATGTATGAAAAGTCCGAAAACGACGAGGGATGGGAAGCATTTCTTGAGGCTTGGCATGAAGAGCTTGGCGAAAAATCCTACACGCTCAAGGAAGTTAATATATTTCTTTTGGAAAAAACAAATTTTGCAAGAGCGCTTCCGGAAAATATCGACATTAACAATAAAGGTTTTACAAGACAGTTGGGCCACGCGATAAAGAGAAAAGAGGGCATGGTTTACCCAAATAATTTATATATAAAGAGATCCGGTTCCGCTCAACGCGCAATAAAATGGTATGTGAGTTCTGTGAGTAATATGAGTTTGTTGCCAGCCCTTACGTGAGAAGAAAAAGGAAAATATATACATATATATATGCGCATGTACACGCGCATATACACGCGCATGTACACGCATACGTATAGACCGGCACTACACTCACAAAACACACACAACTCACATAAAAAACATAATATTGTTTCGGTTGCACTCCACATGTAGGTGATAATGGAAATATTTGAAGGGAAACGACATATGAGCAAACCAATTGTTGTGAATCAAGCCGGACTCAGAATTCTGATAGATCCGGACGATCCCGAAAGGAGACTCAAGCCAGTTGTGAAATACCGATTAGCTCCTGAGGAAATTGAGCGGCGGTATGGGTGTTTTAAAAGACAACCGGTCGGATCGGTGATACTCGGACCGGACAGCGACAGGATTAAACAAATACGTATACGGGAAAGGGAGGAAAGGGAAATGAGCATAGAAAGGCAGATAAAAAGCGACGAGGCAATCGCATTACCTGGAAAATTGACAAAAGAGATCGCAAAAAATCTGATAGAAGCAGGCTACCTTGTGGATGAAATCACTGACAGGTTTACCGCGTCCTATCCCAATATGTCGCGTGGACTTTTGAAAGCAAAAGTGACCAGGCTGCTGAGCGATAACCCGGGAGGGAAAGCAAAAACAACAGAACAGCATATTGCCGCTTGTGAGGAAAGAAGTATTGTCGCAGAAGTTACCGAATACGTAAAACAGGCAGCAGAGGAATATAAAACGCAGGAGCCGGAATTTTCAATCAAGATAATCGACTTTCTTAAGGACAAGCTCACGCCGGAGCAGTTCGAGGGTTTTTGCATCGGTAATGCCATAGACTGCCTGTCGGAATACAGATACAGGGGCGGATTATACACGGTGAAAAAAGCAGCCTGGTATATCGATAATGTTATAAAAGCAAAGGAGGCTTTTGAAAATGAAGCGCGATAGGTTAACCTTGTTTTTGCTGTTTATTTGCTTCGTTGTTACGGTGAATTTAATGCATTTGATATATGGACAGGCATTAGCTCTAAGAGAGCTTAAAAACGGTTTAAAGGCCAATTTTGAAACTCAGGATATCATATCCGCAAATTTGGCGGGTTTGAAGGGTCAAATTAAAAAAGACAACGAAAATTTGCAAAAGCAGATGAATGAAATGTCGAAACGTGTCGAAGAAAACAGAGTCGAACTCGACAGGAAAATGCCGCTTCCCGACCGCGGCGGCGAACGCGGGACGAAACGGATTATGGAGGTAACGGCGTATTGGGAAGGCTCCTGCGGTAAAGCTCCGGACGACCCACTGTACGGCATAACCGCATCCGGGGAATATGTCCGGAATGGATTTATCGCGGCAGGTCCGGAGCTGGAGATTGGGACAGAGGTATATATCCCATATTTCGACAAAGTTTTTACAGTAATGGACAGAGGCAGCATGATCGGTAACGGATGTATAGACGTGTATATGGAGGATTATGTAAGCTGCATTGAGTTTGGCAGGCGGCAACTAGAAGTTTATATATTGAATTAGTGCGACGAAATAGACAGGAGGCAATAACTTGAAACAACAATTCCCGGTACAGGGAAGACAAATAAAACCCGCAAACCCGTTTTACCATGCAAACATGGAAGCCTTACGCATGCACTATCCCGATATCGCGAGGCTTGTTTCAAAGACGCCGCCAAACCCGGACTATGAAACCATCTCGACAAAATCCGGCGCCGCCACCTTGCGGATAAAATCCATGGACTTTTATTACTACGACAAAGATGATCCAATCAAGGAGCTTGAGGGAAAATACAGCCAATACAAGCCCATGAGCGCCGCGCTTGCTGTTTTCCTGGGCTTCGGGATAGGCAATGAGTTGGTTTATTTTATGACGAAATATTTAAAACTCCTGAACACCATGAATATAATCGTCATTGAAAAAGACCCCGCCATGTTCCAGCTGGCTCTAAAGACCATGGATTTGGTTGAAATCATAAGGCATAAGCAAATCACCTTCCTTGTGGGTGAAAAACTCGAAAATCTGTTCCCGATATTTGAAAAATATTTTTTTGAAAACAAAAGATATCTTTTTATCCGGGGAGCAAAACCCATATACAACAAGTCGGTACTCATTCTGGAAAAGGATTATTACATATCCGCATGGAGGACTTTCAGGCAGGCCGCCCAGTACAGCGTCATGAATTACGGCAACGATCCGAAGGATTCCATCACCGGCATAGAAAACATGCTCGAAAACCTGAAAGTCATAATCGAAAATCCCGGCATAAACCTGCTGCGGGACAAATTTCACAACCGCCCCGCCATTGTGGTGTCCTGCGGCCCGAGCCTCGACAAGAACAAGCGCCTGCTGTCCGGACTGGAGGATAAAGCCGTCATAATCGCCGCCGACTCCGCGCTTAAGCCGCTGCTGCATATAGGATTTTATCCGCACTTGGTTGCGGCGCTGGAGCGTGAAATTGAAGTCGTGCAGCTGGTAGAAGGCATATCCACCGAGGATGCG
>JAQTSY010000019.1:0-1627 GCA_028711065.1 Minisyncoccota bacterium | reverse complement strand
CCGTGGTTTACAACGAGGTCTATCAAGCTTATCCCGGACCGAACATCATTGTCTACCGCAATTTTGATCACTTCAAATGGCTCGGGATTGACCGCGGCATCCTGACCATAAAATCATCCGCCGGCAACATGGCCTTCAAAATCGCCGAATACCTTGGCTGCAATCCCATAATCCTGATCGGTCAGGACCTGGCCATATCAGCGGAAGGCAAAACCAACGCCGACAATGCTTCATTGGGCACGGAGCAGGCAAGCTACCTGAAGGAAAAAAGATACAAAGTCAAAGGCAACATCGAACCTGAAGTTGAGACGACTGCCAGTCTGAAGCTTTTTCTTGATTCTTATAATGTTGACGTGGCCGGGTACAAGGGCAAATGCATCAATGCTACGGAAGGGGGCGCTTATATAAACGGCACAACCGTGATGACATTCCAAGAGGCGATTGACAAATACATCAGAGAACCGTTCAATCCGCTTGAGAAAATCAGAGACATTCTTGGACAGTTTACAATATCGCCGGGCGATCATGAAAAAGTTGACGGATTGATAGAAAAGACCAAAAATTCGTTCGAAAAAATTGTAAACCTATGCGACGACGGTCTTAAACTATTCGACGAAAAAGCGGACGAGCTGCAGGCCATGCGCGACAACCCGGACACCGAAAAGCTTGACGGCATCATGCGGCAGCTTCTGGATCTGAAAACAAAATGCTTGAACCTCGACCCGTCGGCTTGGCAGCTTTTCTTCGCCCATGTCGGCCAAAGCTTCTACCTGGCGCACGAAATGGAGATATTCAAACATTACGATAGATGCGACAACCCGGAGGCAGCAAGAGTGGAGATAGCGTTGCGGCAGCGGGAGTGGTTTGAGATAGTTTTCGGGCTGATGAAGGTATGCATTAAAATTTTGGAAAATGCGGGAGGAGGTGAAAAGGGATGAAATTTTTAAGTAAAAAAGGAGGTATCAAAATGAAAATTATGGAAATCGGTAAATTAAATCAGCACTGCGAAAACTGTAAAGTAATTGAATATTGTGGAGACCCATTTTATTATTGCCTCTGCCAAGACAGAAGATTTGAAAACATGGATGTTGACAATTATGAAAAATTGGCAGAAAAAGTCGACTTTTCAGCGTTTACTCCGCATCCACCATGTATTGGTTGTGAACGTGACTGTAATGATTGCGAAGAAGATTCGGATGCTAAAGATGTTTTGGCGAGATTTATAGCTGATAAGGTTGCGGAAAAGATTATTAATTGCACATAAGAAGGATAATCCAAAAAAACTAAAAAGAAAGGGTGATCAAATCATGAGAATTACATTAACCGGGGCTAACGGTTTTATCGGCAAAATCCTTAAAAAAGAACTGGAGGAAATCGGACATACAGTTATACCGGTCCGCACAGACGAGGATTACATCCCGGAAAACATTGACTGTCTCATCCACTGCGCAAGGGCTCACAAAAACTTGATTGAACCGATAACAGAGGATAAGTGGATAGGCGAGTTTACCACAGACATTATGCTACCATATTTTTACACAATGAAGATGATCAAGGCGAATCCATGGCTGGACAACATCATTTTTATCTCGAGTATCTACGGAATCAAAGTCCCTACAGTCAGGCC
>JAQTSY010000010.1 GCA_028711065.1 Minisyncoccota bacterium | reverse complement strand
GAAACGCCGACCGCGGGAATTTCTTTTTTCAGTCCGATTTTCTTGGTGATGCTGTCGTATCTCATGCCGATAGCGATCGGGTCTTTTGCATCTCCACTTCGTATTTCAAACACACTCTGTCCGTAGCCTTTTTTGCCGATGAGGTGATTGTTGATGGTGTAGGGAATGTCGAGTTTCTCAAGATATTCCAAAACTTCTTTGAAATGAACCCGGCTGTTTTCGGAAAGGAAGCTCAAAGACTGCGGAGCATCCTCGGCGAGCTCTCTGCATTTCTCGTGATCGCAGGAAAGAAGCTGGAAAGCGTCTTTTTTGAAGATTTGTCGGCATTCTGCGGGCAAAAGCGAAAGATTTTTTCTGTAATAATTTGCAAGTTCTCGGATAAATCGAGCTGTCGAATCTTTGTCTCCCACGCTGTTTATTTCAAGAGTCAGATTTTGGTATCCTTCTTCGGAGAGAATGGTAAGAGCCGTTTTTATGATGATTGCCTCCGCCATGCTCTTTCCAGTACCCAAAATTTCCAAGCCATAATTTTTCAGCGTACTTTTCTTTGTGCGAGCTGGCACTGCAATCGGGCCTTTATAGTAGAACATCACGGGCTGGGGCAATTCCGCCATATTCATTTCCATATAGGTTCGCAGTACTGAAATTTTCTCTTCAAGACAAAGAGATGCAGAGAGCTCGCACTCGGATTCTTTTGCAGATGGCTCGATCTCGCGGAAAAGCTTTGCGACAAGAGTGTCGTGCTTGTTAATCCGCGGAGTGGCGATCGGAACGAAGCCATAGTAAAGAGCGATCTCGTCTGCTTTCTCGAGAAAAGTATAGCGAGGTTCATTTCGCTTTCGCTCTTGCCGGCTCATTTCTCGCACTTCCGCTTCTTTTTTGTCTGCTGCTCTCTTTTTTTGAAGAGTGGGCATTGTGTACAAAAGTTAGCTAGTAATAAAGCTTCCGAGTTTAGTTTTTGTAGTCGTGAAATTCTCCGGGGAAAAGTGTTGCTTCACTGAAAGGGAAGAGGCGAAGGAGTGGACGGCCCAAAATATCTTTTTCTTGCAGAGCTTCGGCGGTTCCATCCTTGCTCCAGATGCGAGCGTCTTTGCTGTGAGGGCGATTGTCTCCCATCACGAAAAATTCTTTGTCGCCGAGGGTCAGAGAGAGTTTTTGGTCTGGAAAATTCTTCTGTACAATGTACGGCTCGTTCAAAGTGAAGCCTTCGGGGTGCGCTTTATTCTTTATAATGACATCGTTTCCGTCTATGGTGACTGTCTCTCCAGGAAGACCGATGATTCTTTTAATAAAATACGGTTTTACTATCTCGTATCCGTATTCATATTTGAGAATTACCACATCTCCGCGTTTTGGCGCTTCAAATCGGTAGGTAAGTTCGTCCACGATGAGGTAATCTCGGTCTTTAAAGGTCGGATCCATTGATTCGCCGTTCACGATGAATGGCTGGGCGACGTACATTCGCACGGGAATGACAATAATGAGCGCGAGAAGGATGAATCGGATGAGTTCTGGGATCGAATTCCATGCCCGATGCAAAAAAGATTTTTGTTTCTCATCTTTTTTAAGAGCGACAGGGTTGTCAGTGTCCATAGATTTTTCTTACCTAAAATTGTATTACGAATGCCTCCTTGACACAAGGGGATTTTGCGTGTTTTAGTGCATTTTTGCGGCATTTTTTACTTTGCCGAGCACTTCAGGTACAATGAAAACAACTTTTTATTATTTACTGCGCATTTATGTCTTACATTTTTGTCGGTTTAGGAAATCCTGGAGAAGAATACCAGAGTACTCGGCACAATACGGGGCGGATTATGCTTGAATTTTTCCGGAAGTCGCAAAATTTGCCGCAGTGGGAGGCAAATAAGAAAATAAATGCCCTTGTGTCCGAAGGAAAAGTGGGAAAAGAGAAAGTAATGCTCGTCGAACCCGATACTTTTATGAATAAATCGGGCAATGCCTTGAAATCATTAGTAAAATCGAAGAAAGCAGCCGAAAAACTTCTTGTAATTCAAGATGATTTGGATTTGCCAGTAGGGAGAATCAAAATTTCGTTCAATCGGGGAAGCGGGGGGCATCGAGGAATCGAGTCTATTATACGAGCAGTGGGTACAGAAGGCTTTATTCGCCTCCGTGTGGGCATTTCCCCAGAAACAGCGGGCGGAAAAATTAAAAAACCAAGCGGAGAAAAGGCCGTGAATGATTTCATTCTTGGAAAATTCAAACCAGCTGACGAAGCGGAGTTTAAAAAGCTTGGAAAAAAGGCAAGCGAAGCGCTGGAGATGCTTCTCAAAGAGGGAAGAGAGAAGGCAACTGGTTTTGCGAATAGTCTCTAATTTTTTTTATGGACAATCCAGAAAGAAGAATGGAAGCCAAAGAAGTTCCCGTGGGTATGAATCTCCTTACGAATTTTGATGCGACTTTAGATGCCATGGGACAGATAGAAGGAGAGGCTTGGTACAACTTTCAGAAAGCAAGACTGAATGGGGATTTTTCAGGCGAATTTGATGTGGCAAGCGCTCTCAATGCATTGAGAGAAGAACAGAGAAAGTCTTTAGGCATAAATCAAAATCGTCCACTTGAATCCGCAGAGGAAATAAAATGGCAAGGCATGTCTCCTGATCGTCCACACTGGAAGCGGACAATTTATGGAGATGGCGGATGGCACAGATATTTTCTTCGTTCTGACGGCAGTGTTCATTTCAGTAGGAGTCACATGAAAGCTGTCGGAGATGAGGAGACTATGCGTAAAGTTACATCTCTCGGTTTCAATCTTTGGGGTAAGTAAAAGAAAAACTGCCCTAGGGCAGTTTTTCTTTTACTTTCTGTCTTATTTTTTATCCACAAACGACAGCGCCATTTTCTGCTCCTTCGGATCAAACAGATTGATCTTGAATGAGTAGGTCTTGCCGAGCTCGAGCTTCTCTCGAAGTTTCGCTTCGCCTCCGAATTCAGAAACATGTACAAGTCCCGCAACACCTTCTTCTATAGAAGCCAAGGCGCCGTGCTTGTTGAATTTGATGACAACACCCTTCACAACATCATCTTTCTTGTATTTCTTTGAGGCCTCAATCCAAGGATTTGGTTTCAAAGCTTTGACCGAGAGAGAGATTTTTCCATCTTTGATTTCGATGATCTTTGTTCGCACGCGGTCATTTATCTTGAAGTACTGCTTCGGATCCTCGACAAGCGCCCAGTCAATTTCTGAAATGTGAACGAGTCCTTCGAGCCCTTCTTCAACTTTCACGAAGATTCCGAAATCAACAATGCCGGTAACAGTACCCTCCACCTCATCTCCGACTTTGTATTTCTCGATAATTTTTCCTTTATCTTTTTCTTCGTGATTCTTTTCAGAGAAGATAAGTTTGTTCTCTTTCGGAGTAGCGGCGATTATCGCAACTGCAATTCGCTGACCAACAAGCTTTCGAAGCTCTTCAAGAATCTTATCTTTATCTCCTTCAGAAACGCGAGGGTAGTGTTCTGCCTTCAATTGTGAAGCAGGCAAAAAACCCTGAATGCCTTGCCATTCGAGAATGAGTCCTCCTTTGTTCGCTTCTTTGACGGGGAGCTCGAGAATTGTCTTGTCTCGGATCGCTTCCTCTGCCTGCGTCCAAATGAGCGCTGTTCGAGCCTCTTTGAGAGAGAGTTCGATGTAACCGAGAGGATTTTCCGTATCAACAACTTTCGCCGTGATCGAATCTCCGATGTTTATCTTTTTGATAATATCGCGAGCAGTCAAATATTCTCGTCCGAAAATAATTCCTGTCCCGTACGGAGGCAAGTCGATATAGACGCCTGTCTTATCAAGCGCCAAAACAGTACCTTCGACGAGATCTCCAGCGACTGGAGGATTTTTCGTCTCATTCAAAAACTTGGACATAATGCTGTCCTTTTTCTTTTCGACGGGATGAGCATCGCCCGCCTTTGCATCCTTTACCTCAACTGCGTCATCTGCTTTTGGAGCAGATTTCTTCTTCGTGTCCATGCCGATGGCGGACATCAAAGTATTCTTTAAAGCCATTATATATGTGCTAAAAGCTTTGAATGAGAAATTATTATTTTGGCGAATTCCGTCGTTGCAAGTTCCGTTCACTCCTGCGCAGTAGGTTTACTACAGCTTAGTCGTGGTACTCACTTGCGCCTCGGACTTCGCTCAAAATAACCAATTTCTTTACCAAATCAACTTCGTTGCTGATCCGTGGTTATTCAGGGTTAACTTTTAACGTAATTAGTAATGCCTTGAATCCATCTATAGATGAACAGGCAGGGGTTAGTATACGGAAAAGTATGAAAAAGTCAAAGATAATATATAGAAATGTAAAAGGCCATTCTTTCTTTATCGCGATCTCTGATGAAAAAATCAGAGAGCACTTAGGAATAAATGGCCTTGTTGAAAGAGGTAACGGTCTGTCGAATGCTCAGAGAGGTATAAACCTCTGCAGGACCGTTACCTTCTTAGCGGTGCAGGATGAAAGTTGTCCGAAAGCTAGCGTCTTCCACGCATGGTATCATTTGGGACAAGGTCCCAATGCTTCGCGACGAACTCTTCTCTCCCGCACCTGTTGATTTCAAAAGAACTTAATGTAGCAGTAGCGGCTCCTCAACAAGTTGAACTTCTCGCTGATTCGTCCCTTTTGGGGATATAGAGGAGCCACCACCGCACATTTCTGAGTAGGTCACTTATCGGGGACCCCTTCCGCGGAACCACCAAGGGGGTTCCTACTTCTTTCCTTTACTGTCCGCAATCGATGCCCAGTACATCGATGCTGTAGTAGTATCTTACCATATACAGATATTTTGTCAAGTCTAAAAAGACCCTGTTTTTCGGGCTCTTTTTAGACATTATTTTAGGCCGTGGTATACTCATTTTCATGATAATCACGTATCAAGGACTCGAATTTTTCAAAATTCAGCAAGGAGACATTACGCTTGCTATAAATCCGATTTCCAAGGACTCAAAACACAAAGGAGCTCGCTTTGGCGCCGATGCTGTGCTTGTAACGACCAATCATCCTGATATGAATGGAGTCGAGCAGATGGAATTTGGCGACAAAAAACCGCTGGTGATTTCTGGTCCCGGAGAATATGAGACGAAAGGAGTTTTCATAAAAGGCTTCGCTTCTCCATCGCACTATTCAATTTCGGGCGGAAAAGAAATTATTAATACTGTCTATCTCGTTTCGTTTGATTCCATGAATATGCTTTTTCTCGGAGCGCTCGACACGGTAGATATTCCGAAAGAGATCACGGAGGCAATTGAAGATATTGATATTCTGTTTATACCGATCGGCGGAGAAGGAGTTTTGGATTCTGCCGGCGCACACAAGCTTGCCGTGAACCTTGAACCGAAACTTATTATTCCGATGCATTATGGAATGGTGGGCAAGGCGAATGCGCTCAAAGCATTTCTCAAAGAAGAAGGAGAAGAAAATGCGAAGCCCGAAGAAAAATTGACTCTTAAGAAAAAAGATTTGGAAGGGAAGGAGGGGGAGATCGCAGTTCTCAAGGAGACTTTGTAATTTCACTACGGGATGGATTGGATTGAAAAAATACGAAATAAACCTGAACGACAGAGGAGAATTATTCTCTGGGTGAGTTCTACTGTGTTGACGCTTATTTTTGTTTTGGCGTGGTGGATCTTGCCTCGCGGAGGAAATACTCCGGCGCCCGATAATCAGGCAGCATCTCTCGCAACTCCTCCGTTCGAACAGTTAAAAAGTGCGACTGGAAAAGCATTAGAAAACATCGGCAACCAATATTCTTCGCTGAAAAAAACGCTTGGTTTTTAGCTCTGGAAATGATATAATACTCCCCATAATGCCTGAAGAAAAAGAGCCAAAAGACCCTGTAAAAGCGCATCAAAATGTCGTCTCGCGAGGCATCGTGACCGAGATGAAAGATTCGTATCTCGACTACGCGATGTCGGTGATTACTTCTCGCGCTTTGCCAGATGTCCGCGATGGACTCAAGCCCGTGCACCGCAGAATTCTTTTTGCGATGCATGAGAAAGGCTTAACTTCTTCCGCAAAATTTAAAAAATCCGCAACGGTAGTCGGAGAAGTGCTTGGAAGTTATCACCCGCACGGAGACGCCTCTGTGTATGAAGCGATGGTGAAAATGGCGCAGACTTTTTCTTTCCGCTATCCGCTCATAATTGGTCAGGGAAACTTCGGTTCGATCGACGGAGACGGTGCCGCAGCATACCGATATACCGAAGCAAAAATGTCCCGCATTTCAAGCGAGCTTCTTCGAGATATTGAAAAGGAAACTGTCGAGTGGCGGCCAAACTACGATGGTTCAAAGAAAGAGCCAGCAGTTCTGCCTGCCGCAGTTCCCAATCTATTATTGAATGGAACGCTTGGTATTGCTGTCGGTATGGCGACAAACATTGCTCCGCATAATCTCCGCGAAGTTGTTGATGCGACTGTGCATTTAATTGAAAATTCTGAAGCGACTACCGAAGATTTACTTCAGTTTGTGAAAGGGCCGGACTTCCCAACAGGCGGACTTATTTTCGGCTGGAAAGATATTCAGCATGCCTATGCAAATGGAAAAGGTCCGATTGTCTGCCGAGGCGAAGCAGAAATTGTGGAGACCAAACAAGGCGCATTCCAGATCGTTATCACTTCGATTCCGTATCGGGTGAATAAGGCGGAACTGATTATAAAAATTGCGGATTTGGTTCGCGAGAAAAAGCTCGAAGGAGTGAAGGGACTTCGTGATGAATCTGCAAAAGATATCCGCATTGTCGTTGATATCAAGCAGGGCGCGTATCCGGAAAAGGTTTTGAACTTTATTTACAAGCATACCCAGCTTGAAGATACGTTCCATTTCAATACCGTTGCGCTTGTACACGGCGTTCCGCAGACACTGTCTCTCAAAGCGATCCTTGAGGAATTTATTACGCACCGAAAGATTATTGTCCGGAAGCGTACGGAATTTGATTTGCGACAAGCTGAAGCACGAGAGCATATTCTCCTCGGCCTTTCAAAAGCACTCGATCATATTGATGCAATTATTAAACTCATCAAAAAGTCTGCCGATACTCCGACTGCGCACGCGAATTTGATGAAAGAGTATAAGTTTTCCGAAATCCAGGCAACGGCAATTTTGGATATGAAGCTTCAGCGTCTCGCCGGTCTTGAACGAAAGAAGATCGAAGATGAACTCAAGGCTGTTCAGGAAACCATTAAAGATTTGAAAGATATTTTGAAGAGCGCGAGCCGAATCCTTACTATCATCAAGAATGAGCTCAAAGAAATTTCCGAAAAATACGGGGATGACCGACGCACGAAACTCATAAAGCACGATCCAAAATCTTTCTCTGCGGAAGATTTGATCCCAGATACGGAAAGTATGCTTGTGTTGACTGCTGGCGGATATGTAAAGCGAACTTCTCCTGATGAATACCGAAAACAGAAACGTGGAGGGGTGGGCGTAGTGGATCTCGATACCAAAGAAGAAGATTTTATTACCACATTCCTCACGACCTCTACTCACAATGACCTCCTTTTCTTCACCGATAAAGGAAAGGCCTACCAGATAAAAATGTATGAAATTCCAGAAGGTAAACGCGCGACAAAAGGAAAAGCGATCATCAATTTCCTTTCACTTGCTCCGGATGAAAAAGTAACTTCTGTTTTGCCAATGTCGAAGGATATTAAAAACCGCGAAAATCTTTCGATTCTTATGGTTACCAAAGAAGGGACAGGAAAGAAGGTGACTGCGGAAAATTTCGTGGAGGTGCGAAGAAGCGGGCTTATCGCTATAAAACTTGATGATAAGGACGAGCTTATTTCAGCTTCATTTGTTGATAAGAATCAAACCGCGATTATTACTACGTCAAAAGGTCAATCAATTCGATTTAAAGAATCTGATGTACGGGTGATGGGACGAAATGCTGCGGGAGTGCGGGTTATGAAGCTTTCAAAAGGAGATGCGGTTATTGCTGCCGAAGTTATCACAGCCGAAGCAAAAGATACGATGCTTCTTGGTATTACTGCAAACGGTTACGGAAAGAGAACTCCGCTCAAAGAATACAAAATTCAAAAACGAGGAGGGTCGGGAATTAAGACCGCAAAAATTACGCCAAAAACTGGTGCACTCATTGCCTCTCGCGTGACAACTCCGGAAGAAACGGAAATTGTAGCAATCTCGAAGAAGAGCCAGGTTATAAGAACTGATATTGAAGGAATCCCATCTCTTGGAAGACAGACGCAAGGTGTGCGTATTATGAAGCTTCGCGAAGGAGATGCAATTGCCTCACTGGTTACTCTTTAAAGAAACACTATGTTTGAAAAGTGGTTTGGTGCAAAAACAGAAGCGTCAGAAAAAACAGATCACTCTGCGGAAGATATTGTTTGGAGTGGGAATTGGAAAGAAAATCCTCCAGAGGGTTATGTCTCAACGAGCGACAGGTACGAAGCCCTGAAAGCAAAAGGTTTTGATATTAAGGCGGTTTTGGGCGGAAAATATGTAGGAGAATACAAATTAAGGAGAACCGCCGCGGAAATGGATGGGTTTCTTTCAAGAGAAAATCTAGATAAGCTTCTCGAAATGAATCGGACGGTGATCAAAGCTATGGATGATTTTGAAGCTACTCTTCAAAAGACAGGAAAATAAAACACCACCAAACGCGCGAACGCTTGGTGGGTATAGCTTTAAACAGAACGATTAGTGATGGGCCGGTGTGTTGCGGTGGTAGGCAGCGGTGTCGCGGCGCGGCTTGCTCTGTCCGCGGCCCGACATGCCCCCGCTTACGACTTTGGGGCCGTTGAGACGCAGAGAGGTGATTGACGCGGTCTTGAAGTCGATAAGCCGCATCATCCTCAGGAATCCATCCTGCGAAATCTTGATCAGCTCCGCCATACGAATTTCGAGGCGCTTCTTGAACAGCACGAGTGCGGCCTTCTTGCCCACCCGGCCGATCTCGCTGCGCATGTCGATGATCGGGAGGACGTTGCAATCGTGGTCAGCAATCGCGCCTCCGCTCACCGCTTCGACAGCAACGCTCTTGGCGCCGTCAAGCACGTAGATGTACTGTTGCAGACCTCCTCGCGGACCGACGAACAAGCTGACGAGGATACTCCATCGTCCGGACGTGAAGGTGAAATTCAAGAAATCACCTCCGCCCCCTTCTTCGTGCCAGACCTGGTTCTTCGGCCACTTAGCCAAAGAATCCAAAAACATGTCGTACTCTTGCAAAGCTTCCTGCGTGTTCATGGTACTTCGCCCCCTATTTCCCAACCCCCGAGAAGAGTACACCTCTTCTCAATTCACTTCCGCATTCAGGATACGATTTTTTCAGTGGTTGTCAAGGTAGGTGAAATTCGAGCTTTCAAAAGAAATCATTTTGTTGCAAATGAGGCTTATTTTGCTATGATGTTTTCAGTTCTTTTCACAAAAGCAAATACGATAGTCCTTATAAGTTTCGGGTAGTGAGGCGGTGGAGTGAGGAGTGGGTTGGGACCCGCTCCGCAAGACCTTGAGCGTTCTGTAATCAGAATGCGAAAGGTGTACAGCTCCTGTAAGGAGGTCGCCTTTTCTTAATAATATTTGATGTCCCTTAAGCTCCGGGGTAGCTCAGCGGTAGAGCAGTCGCCTGTAAATTAACTTGCAGCTTCCAAAAGAAATTTTGGTTGAAAAACGAGGTGAATTCGGGGAAACCCCTTTGGGGCAATCCCGAGCCGAGCTTTCTCAACAGAGAAAGAAGGTGTAGAGACTATCCTTTATGGAGTAGCTCTCTGATTTATCAGAGCGCGAAGCCCCTCGCTCCCCATGTGGGAGATGATATAGTCCGTGCCATTAGTAATAATGGAATAAACGTAAGCGATTGGTCACAGGTTCGATCCCTGTCCCCGGAGCCTAGCGGATATCAAATTGAAAAAGCACCCAACATAGGTGCTTTTTCAATTTAGCTAGGCTCCGGGAGCGAGCAAACAATTTTGCTCGCGTGACACGGATCGAAAACCTTCTCCCATATTTTTGAAAAGCTTTGCTTTGAGAAAATGGGAAAGGTATACTGTTCCCGTAGGGAAAGATTCCCTGTCTCCAGAGCCAAAACCTCCGATATTCTGCTATAATTCTAGTACTTATGTTCTACAAAGAGAATCACGCAGAGCACGAAAATCTTACGCCTGGCCGACTCGAGGCATTTTCAGATGGAGTACTTGCCATCATCATTACCATTACTGTTCTTGAGTTTAAAATACCCGCCGGTAGTGATATTTTGGTACTAAAGCCCATGATACCCCTTTTTATCGCATATGCTATAAGTTTTCAAAGCATCGGCACGTACTGGAATAATCACCACAATTTACTTCGGACAACAAGGCACATCAGCACTGATGTGATGTGGGCAAATATCAATTTATTATTCTGGCTTTCATTTATTCCATTCGCGACCGGGTGGGTCGGTGCAAATCACGGCGGTTCCTGGCCAACTGCCCTTTACGCTTCGATACTTTTTGCTGCGGGAGTTTCCTACAACCTATTGCAATATGCTGTCGTCCGACATGCAGACCAGCAGGCAGAAATCATGGCAACGCTTAAACAAAGTAAAAAGGGAATTTTTTCTCTTACTTGCTACCTCGTCGCAGTATTCGCCGCGTTCCTCAATCCTATTATTTCCGACATACTTATCTTTGTCGTTGCTCTCCTTTGGTTTATACCCGATCGTCGCATCGCAAAATTTATAAACTAGGCATTGTCTTAGACGCTATCCGTGCCAAAATCGTTAAAAAAATGCCGCTGCGCCTGGAGCGAGCATGATCCACTCATGATCGCATATCATGACAAAGAATGGGGCGTACCCGTGCATGATGATCGGCTTCTTTTTGAATTTCTTATTCTTGAAGGCGCTCAAGCAGGGCTCGCCTGGCAGACGATTCTCAATAAACGAGAAGGCTATCGCAAAGCTTTCAGTGGTTTCGACGCACAAAAGATCGCTCGTTACGGGACGAAAGATACTGAGCGGCTCCTCAAAAATCCTGGCATTATCCGCAATCGCTTGAAGGTCAAAGCTGCGATAGGAAACGCCAAGGCCTTCTTGGAGGTGAAGAAGGAGTTCGGATCGTTTAATACCTATATCTGGCGATTCGTCTCTGGCAAGCCGATCGATCATAAAATCAAAACGATGGGCAGCATTCTTTCAGCGTCAAAAGAATCAGAAGCTATGAGCAACGACCTTCTAAAGCGCGGATTTAAATTTGTCGGACGGACGATCTGTTACGCCTTCATGCAAGCAGTCGGGATGGTGAATGATCATGCGACGAGTTGTTTCCGCTACAAACAATTAAGCTACTGAAACGCTCTTAACGCTGTTTGAAAAATCCAGTATTTATGCTACGGTAGAGAAAATTGTCAGAGGGGCCTGTGGCTTCCTCCTTTCGAGAAAGGGTTTTGCAGATGAATGACTTTAGCGGTTCGTTGAATAAGAGCCGGCGTGCTACATTGCGGGCGCAAATCATCAAGTTTTGCGCAACGCCGAGGACTTACCAGGAAGTATCGACTGAATTTGTTGTTTCCGGCATTTCGGCCATGGCGTTCCTCAGCAACTTGAGGCGCAAGGATATCTGCATCTACAAGTCCGAGAAGGGCACGTTCAAGACGCGCAAGCGTTACTTGAAGTAAGGAAGATAACCGCGAGCGAGAGGTTTTGCAAGGACTTTCTCTGCAGAACATCTCCTCCATTTCAAGGAGAGTACTGTCATGTGGATGATTTGGGTTGGTGCAGGAATTGTGTTCCTTGTCGCGGTAATTCTGGTTCTGGAATTCGTCAGCCGGTGGCGAATTCGGCACGAGGAATTCCATACGCAATACCGCAGCGTGAGGACAGGAAAGAAGGTGACGGGAGGATTCTGGGCACCCGGCGAGTAGGAATGTTGGACTACGAGACCTCGGAGACGGGGTCTTTTTTTATTTGACTTTTCCCACGAGCGTCATACTCTTAATATATGATATTAGAAGATTCAGAAAAACAACTTCATACAATAGACACCCATGAAGGCGAAGTGAAAGCCGATGAATTTTTCCAGAAGGAAGGACTTTCGGAACAAGAAAGAGATATTGCTTTACTCGCTCTAAAATCCATAGGAAAAGGGGAGCAAGATTTAGCTGCGGGCAGTCTTGGTAGTCATGTGGGCATGGAGCATATGGAAGGAATAAAACCCGATAGACTAAAAGCTATTTCATTGGCTGTGCAGGCGTGGCTTCGCATGAAAACATAAAGGGTGTCGTTCGTGCTATAATAGTAAGAGGTCGTTTACTTATTTTATTATTTTAACCACTCATTTTTTTATGTCATTACTCACTATCGCAGAAGTCGTCTTTTTCCTTGTTTTCGGTGTCAGCCATTTTTATCCTTTTAAATATTCGCAGGTAATCTCTGCCATCGCAGCTATCGTAGTCGGGGTTCTCTTGCTCGTCCGATTTTAGTATATGAGCAGGAAAAAACTCCCCATACCCGTAGGGAGTTTTTTCCTGCCAGCTTTTCTAGGAGTGATTAGTAAAAGCTCTTATTTTTTGATACGATTTTAGTATCTTTTATGGAGACTTATCCCAAGTTTTATTTCGAGAGTAAAAAGAGGACGTTATTTCTTTCTTCCTTTATTCTTATCCCGTATCTCGCATTGGTTTTGTATGATACCTATTTGCATTCTTCGGATCTTCAATACACATCTTTTTTTCTCTTAGAATTAGCTGTGGTCACTGTGCTCTTTTTTGTTTTTCTGTATTTCTATCCCGCCTCTACGCTCGAGCTTTTTGAAACTCATTTTGTGCATAAAAAAGGCACATTCTTTCTCACCGCGACGTGGCCGGAGGTGGAGGCAATCGCTTTCCAGGGTTCTGCGGGAAGTTTAGCGAGTGCTCTGCCATCTGCATTTCGCATCTATACGAAGAAAGGAAAAACAAGATTGATTGAAACAAAAACTTTGAAATTGAAGGGTTCTCCCGATTCAAAAATTGATCTTGTTGCATTCGTGAGAGAATTACAAACCCTATCCGGAAAGAAAGTTCTTCTGAAAGGAATGTACAGGAAACAGTTCAGTAAAGTTGCTTTTGAGGATTATGCCAGAGGTGCTGGAATGATAAAGTGATTGGGTATGAGCATTCTAAAAACAAAAAGTTTCGAACTCGGAATTTATCTCAAAGGCAATCCCGCTTCAGAAAAACTTGCGATAATTATTCCAGGCAGGTTGGATAGCAAAGATTATATTCACAACACCAGTCTCGTTGATTATTTGGCGGGCCGAGGATATCTTGCCCTCTCTTTTGACCCGCCCGGAGTATGGGAAAGTCCCGGGGGAATTGAGCTTTATACCACAACGAATTATTTGAAAGCGGTTGATGAGCTTATCGAACATTTTGGAAATAAGCCTACGATGCTTGCGGGCCATAGTAGAGGCGGAACTGTCGCCATGTTAGCTGGAGCGAAAAATCCGCATGTGACCCACATTGTCGCAATCATGTCATTCTACGGGGCGCCGAGTGCCCCAAGTAAAGAGGATGTGGCTGCCGGAAAGAAAGTCAGTTTCCGTGATATTCCACCAGGCGCGTATGAAACCAAAGAAAAGAAAAAATTTGAATTGCCGATCAATTATTTTATAGACGGCCAGCAGTATGATGCGTTGCCAGGATTAAAAACGTGCACGAAGCCGAAATTATTTTTCTATGGAATATGGGATGAAGACACTCTTCCCGATGATGTGAAAAAGGCTTACGAAGAATCTGCAGAGCCAAAAATGCTTCACGCATTGGATTCGGCTCATGATTATCGCTACCACCCCGAGGCTATACAAGAAGTCAATAAGGTAGTTGGGCAGTTTCTCGATAATTATTAAGAATGAAAGCAAGTTACCCCTACTACGTCTTATTCTATTATCCATAACCTCTAATTAAAAAATATATGCAAAAAATAACACCCTGTTTGTGGTTCGATAAAAATGCCGAAGAGGCGGTCAACTTTTACGTTTCTATTTTCAAAAATTCGCCATTTGCAAAAGGGGAATCAAAAATCGGGAACATAGCTCGGTATGGGAAAGAGGGGTTTGAAGTTCATCATATGCCTGAAGGAACTGTTTTGACGATTGAATACAGGCTCGATGGGCAGAATTTTCTTGGTCTAAACGGCGGTCCAGTATTTCATTTCGATGCGGGTATTTCTTTTATAATAGATTGCAAGTCACAAGAAGAAGTAGATTATTTCTGGGAGAAGCTCACGGAGGGCGGGGATCCAAAGGCACAGCAGTGCGGATGGCTCAAAGATAAATTCGGCCTGTCGTGGCAAGTGGTGCCGGACGTACTGGGTAAACTCTTGGCAGATAAAGACAAAGCAAAAGCGGGGCGCGTCATGACCGCAATGCTTCAGATGAAAAAAATTGTAATTAAAGATTTAGAAACGGCATACGAGGGGAAATAAACAAATAAAAAAACAGCCCGCATGGGCTGTTTTTTTTATTATTTCGCAATCGTCCAAGTTGTTCCGTGAATAGGGAATCGTCCCATCACCGAAGTTGCATTTGTATCAATTGAAGTAACATCAATCTTGAGTTGTGTGCCGAGATAGAGAGTCACATCGTGGGTAATGGTTGTCTTAATGGTAAAGAGTCGCATTTGGCCTGGTGCAAAGGTTATGTTGTCGCTGGGAGCGAAGCCGGAGTTCCCGGTAAATGGAGTAGAACCTTCGATACCGCCTGAAAAATTTCGCAAAGTCCCCGTATCATCCACCGTTGAAAGTCCGATGATTGATTGAGCGGGAGCAGAACCATTTTGTTGTAGCCAAAATCCTTTGAGGGACGCGGGTTCTTTTCCGACATTAGTAATTTGAAGATAAGAGATCGGTACAGTTTTGCCTGCGTGAACTGTTCCTCCAGAAAGAAGCGGGACGAGCGATACTACGAGCGTTGTGGATGCATGAGTTACCACAATAGGAGGAAACGGTGTGGGAGTGGGTGTTGAAGATGGTGTTTGACCATTGCAAGGTGTGCCGGTTGTAACACTGAAACCGTTCGTTGAAGAACATCCCGCAGGCAAAGAGGCTACGGGTTCGGGAGCACATCGAACACCTGTTGTCGTGCTGTATCCTGCCGATGATGTGCAACCCTCTGGCAATTTAACAGAGCATGATTCACCAGAGAGGACGCTAAAGAGTGCGCCGGGGAAACATCCGCTGATCGGAGAAACTGTCGAGGAACAGGGGGCTCCAGTCAGAGTGTTGAATAAAGCACCCTGTCCGCAAGGGGTGTTGATGTTCGAAGCGGTGCCACATCCATAGAGGGCATTGAGTTTTGTCCGCGTTGAAGGACCGACAAAGCCTGTGCCGTGGGAGAGATGGTTTGGAGTAAGAATTTGCGAAGCGTATTTCTCTTGAAATCTAGAGACCGCCAAAGCGACCGCGCTATTGTATGTGGGGATAGGCGAATTGGCATTCCAAAAACCCTCGTTCATAAGAATTTCTTTCAATGCTACTGCCTCTTGCAGGCTTAACGGCTTGCTTATGCCGAGATCTCGCGTGAAAGTAAAACAGAAATTTGCTGGTGTTTGTGCGAGAGTCAGGGACGGAATACAGGCCATGAAGAGGAGAGATGCAATGAGAATCACCTCTGCAAGTGAACTAAATAATGAGGAAATTTTTTTCATAGAAGAGGAGTGAATTATTTGCGGATAAAAAGAGCGGCAACTTTATACCCATTTTCTATTAAATACGCCCGAAGTCAATAAGAATGGGGCAAAAAACACCCCATATGTTACTACAGACGTGTGCCACAAGGAAAGATTACTTATTTGTATGTAATGAAGCACTTATTCGTGCGTCGTAATAAATGAGTCGACTTATCAGTAGCTAATTCTTTGCAAAATCAATATGGCAACAATCATCAATACTCCAGGGACTCCATCGGAAGATTCAGGACTTGGAATTGTGCTCGGAGTTCTTATCGCGATCATAGTCATCGTGCTTTTCTTTGTCTACGGTCTTCCTGCAATACGCGGGAATCAAACTCCACAAACGTCGAATGGTATAAACGTAAATGTCTCATTGCCTACAAATGCACCAGCTTCTACTGGTACAACGTATTAGTACTAGCAGGAGATTCATACAAAAACTATGAAATCATCAGGACACAAGATATCAGTGCACAAGGATAGAAAATACAAGAAAGAGGGCAATGGGGCAAAAGATATGCGGGGAGAGGGACAGTATAAGATGTCAGACCGTATGAGAAAGATGATAGAGGACGTGAGGAAATTAAGGATGTAAGACAAGCAAAACAAAAACAAATACCGCCTTCCGGCGGTATTTGTTTTGCTTGTCTTAGTTTCTGCTTACCTCCTTTCGATTAGATTGAAGGCGTAGTGAAGCTTGATTCGCTTGATGACGTGACATTACCTGAAGCATCACTTGATCGTACAAAGTAGTGATACGTTGTAGATGCGGTGAGCCCTGTAAGTACCATGTCATGATTTTCTACCAGAAGTCCTGATGAGACCATTGGTGTGGTAGAGGCATCAGTAACTGGCGTCGCTGTCGAATAGAAGACAGCACTTGTTGCTGATTCGTTTGTCATCCAGCTAACCTCTGCTGTAGTAGAAGCTGTCGTTGTTGCCGACACGCTCGAGACAACTGGAGCTGTTACATCGGGAGCCGATCGTGTGGTGAAGGAATGTTCACCCGACGTCGCTGTATTTCCCGAAGCATCAGTTGCCGTTACTACATAGTAGTAGGTTGTTCCTGCAGTAAGACCTGTGACTTTCACGTTATGGAAGAAGGTCAAACCCGAAGAACTTACCGATGCTGTTGTTGAAGTTGCTACAACCGGCGAAGTGGTACTGTAATACACAGTAGCGCTTGCTGCTTCATTGGTGAAGAAGAACACTCGTCCCGTACTTGTAGCGAAGCTGAATGCGAATGGTCCTACGATTGTTGGAGCAGTCGTATCAGGTGTTGGCGTTGGAGTTGGACTAGGTGTTGTCGATGGGCTAGGTGAAGGACTTGGTGAAGGTGATGGGCTAGGTGTTGTTGAAGGTGTTGGTGATGGCGTAGGGGTTGCCTCATGTTCATCTTCCAGTCTGTCCTGGATGCCTGGAGCATGAAGAAGTCCTCGAGGGACTTTTCCTGATTTGCCCGCGCCATTTTCAAGAAGCTCTCTTATACGATCAAGCCCGTGATTACTTGTGCTTGAAGCGGTATTCTGATCTTCATTTTCTCCTTGCTCATTCTCTTCAGAATCCGCGTCCGCGTGCACTGAAGTGTGCGAGTCCGCTTGAATTGAATCTTCATTATCTTCAGTTTTTACTTGTGAAGAAAAGTGAAGTCCGAGAGATCCATGACTATTAGCATTTTCCGCACCAACGAACGCTGGTGTAAAGGTACTTAACGCCAGAAACAGGGTGGTGAGAAATGCTAATGTTTTAAGGGTTATTTTTTTCATTTTTGTCGTTAAATAAGTTAATGCTTGTAATATTCGGCCTTTACCCATATTGTGGCGTGTGGGAAAGGGGATTGTTACTAGAAAAATACAGCCAAAATGCCCCGATATATCGGGGCATTTTGGCTGTATTTTTCTATTCTTTCCCGTTCTTCTCTCCGTGAGATTCCCCAGGGTTTAATTTCAATTCCTCAAGGATTTTCTGGTGTTTTTCAACGACTTTTTGAATAGTGTTACTTCGGTTTTCCTCTGCATTTTCTGGAACACCATTGTCTTTTGTAGATGTGGAGGATTTTAGCTTCTCATTATTTTCTTCCCCGTTGCCATTCATGTTATTTCCAAAGTTTTTTGGTGTTGCGGTTCCGATTAATAGAGATCCTTTATTTTCATCTTTATTTTTCTTCTCTTTATCCAAAGCGCTCTCGGCCTCAAATGCCCGATCTGTCTGTTCGGACACGTCTTTTCTCACCTCTTCTTTTATTGATCCCTCCAATTTTTTCGAATCAGAGAGTTTCTCGGCCTCATCTAGGCGGACATCCATGAGATGGGTTTCAAAGAGGGCTTCTGAAGCAAGGGAGGTTTTATGGAAAAGCCGGGCCACTTTTTCGTTCACTTTTGTCTTAACTCCGTAGAGGATATCGCCCGGGACAGATTGATTCGCTGCAAAAGCAACCCCGCTCCCAAAGAGTACAAGAATAAGAACAGAGGCGAGCACGAATTCAAAATGTTTCTTTGAAAAATGAAACCATGCAAAATAAGGCGACGAAACTGTCACCGGTACAAAAAGCGTGTTTTTCGAATCAATTTCTTTGAAAAGCGACGCTTTCAAAGAAGCTTTTTCAGAGGGGGAGAGTTTTACTTCCCGCATTTCATCTATTATTTTTTGCATTTTCTGGTCCATATTTCAAATATTATTTACTTATTTCCCGCAAACGGCCAAGCGCCCGGTGAACTCTTACAGAAATAGTATTTTCTCTTTCATTCAGAACTTCGGCGATTTCTTTGGGAGAGAGATCTTCTACGAAACGCAGAAGGAGAATTTCTTGATCTTCATTCTCGAGCTTGCCGATCATTTTCATAAGCTGTTCTTTTTCGGCAAATGCGCTCGTATCAGCTTTCTTGTCCTCCGGTTCGAATCCTTGCTCTAAGAGGTTATCGAGCGAAGAGGTCTTTTTCTTCCGATACCAGTCAATCACAGTATTTCGGGCTAATCGGTAGAGAAATGGCCTGCCCAAGACGATAGTGTGATCTTGCATATACACCCAAGCTTTGAGGCATATATCCTGAAGCATATCCTTGGCGAGCTCGCGATCTCCTGTTTTGAAAAAACAGTAGCGGAAGAGCGCGTCGGCATAAGCCTCATACAGATCCCCGAATTCTTTTCTCAATTTTTCTTTCTCCATAACTTCAGGCGGATAAGAGGGTAGTTTCTTACTGTTTTGTCCTTTTACAGTATCGCATCTTACCGATTTAAACAACAAATTGGTGAGAAATAACAAGAGGAAAAGCCACTGATGTGTGGCTCTTCTCCCCTGTAATTCCCCTTAGTTTGTAGTTCGGAAAGTTCCAGGCAGTCTGATATTTTCGTTACCAAAGGCGTCTCGTACATAGACAACGTAGTAGTACGTTGTGTTTGAATCAAGTCCGCTCAAGTTTGCAGTGTGGGATGCTCTCAAGTCATTGTTTACTAGAAGACTTGAACCTCCAACACTGACTCCTCTTGTTGCGCTGGCTTCAACCATCGCAATAGGATTAGTGTCGTAGTAAAGTATTGCGGAAGTATTATTTCTGGTGTTCCAACTTATACTTGTTGTGGTTCGTCCAACATCTATACTCAATGCTCCGATGACTGGAGCTTCGCTCGTGACGTTGCCATTCATCTGCACATTAAGCACTGCTAATGTGAGAGGTCCGACACGGCCAACTCCTGGAAGGCCATTTCGAATCTGGAAATTAATAACGGCTGCTTTTGTAAGCGGACCGAAATATCCCGTGACGAGACCTTGCGGATAGACACCAGGGATTCCCGCGAGAAATGCTTGAAGCGCTGACACATCAGAGCCCGACATTCCGAGCTGTAGTTGGCGGTTCAGTGTGGCGGCACTCGCTCCTCCAGGCGAAACCAAAAGGAGAGCTGCCACTAGGGCCGTTCCCATAAAGAGACCGGACAAGACTTTTGAGAAACGTTTATTATTAGCCATACTATTATATTAATTAAGTTGATAAGAAAGGCTCGACCTTTCCATTACTATTCTCTCTAAAGAAGTCGTTTCAAACGAGAGCTCATTACAAGCGTTTTTTTAGAAATGTGCTCATTTAAAACAGCTAAAATTTTTAAATAATCACGCTCGCAAAAAATAAAATCATCCCCCACATGTATGTGGGGGATGATTTTATTTTTTGCTTCCGTCTGTGTCAGAAAGTTATGAGACAGTTACTTTGTCGCCGACGAGACCGTCTGCTGGATTTACGAGGAGTATTACTCCGCTGTGTTCATCAATGTTTGGGGCAATCTGAATTGCAGTCCATGGGTCGGCAGCCGTAACAGTACTTACATCTCCAGCCTGGTTCACATATGCATATGTTGCTGCAGATGCGAAAACTGGAAAGGCCATAGCAAGCACGGTCATCGCAGTCGCTCCAGCCTTGAGAAGATTAATTTTTTTCATGATATTTTCTTGCGATTACTTTATTAATGGATCTAATAGGTCGACCTCCTACGTATTGTCTCTGCCATAGATGACGTCCGGCAGGGGCCGATATTACAAGTGTTTTTTTGATACTTACACTCGCCGTACTGCTTTTACAATGGCGATAAGTACTACCGCGCCGATAATGGCGACAATGAAACTGTACAAATTAAAGCCACTTACTCCGCTTTGGCCAAAGAAACTCATGATCCATCCGCCAAGGACTGCGCCCACAATTCCCACGATGATATTAAGCACTGCGCCTTGCTCCGCATTTGTCTTCATAATCATTGAAGCGATCCAACCAACTAATGCACCGAAGATAATCCAAAGTATAATTCCCATATATTTTTAGTTAAAATTAATAAATAATAATAATTCGCACGACCTTTTATACTTTCTTTTTCAATTCATTTATGTCTCTTGTTAATTGTCCCATGTTCAATTCTAGTTTCGTCGTCCTTCCAACCGTTCCCGCCTCAAAGTCATTTATGTGATCAGAAAGTCTTTTGGCAACAAGCATCATTTCAGACACGTCTTCCATTGCAAGAAGAATGATGGGCGGGAACATTTTTGATTGGACCCCTTCCCGGTAAATCCGTCTGGCATTCAAAATCATCACTTTATGCCCGACAAGAGGAAAGTCGTGACTTACTTCAAAGCCTTTGAAAAAGCTATTTCTGGGCAGGATTTCTTCGAGGAGTTTTCGAAGGGAGGGAATATTCCACTGGCCATTTCCAAGCTCATAGACAAGCTTTTTTTCCGTGTCCCTCGCTTCGACCTGGAACGTCCTATAGAAAGACTCATTGGCTGCCATAACGCAGAGATTTTTATCGAGAATCAAAAACGGCTCATGCATAATGTCCACAACCGTTTTTATATATGTCCAACTCTCTTGCCACATTTGATCCAGAGGATCAGCACTTACAACTCTTGCACTTCGCACACTTTTCCTTCCCTTTTTTTTAGTTTTTTTCATATTCTCTGAGCCGTTCGGGAGGGTGAACCATTACAACAAAAAAGCCCTTCTTTTTAGGGCCCAAATTGCTAGGAAGAATGATAGATTATTCTTGTTTTAGTAGAGGCAGGAACACGGTAAAAGTACTTCCTTTGTTGAGAGTGCTCGAGGCGTGGATAGTGCCCTTATGAATTTCGGTGATCCATTTCGAAATAGCCAAGCCAAGTCCTGTTCGTTTACCCTCCGGATCCCGCACTTTTTCTGCGCGATAAAATCGTCCGAATATGAGCGGAAGATCTTCTTTTGATATTCCTATGCCATTATCTTTCACCGTCACGACGGCTTTATTTGCCGCCTTGCTCGCTTCAATTTTGACCCACCCTCCTTCATTGTTGTAGGTGATGGCATTCTTTAAAAGATTGAGGAAAAGTTTTTCCAGATAGGTTATGTCTCCTTTTATGAGGAGAGGAGAAAATTTGCGGGGAAGTTCTATAGAAATCTTTCTTTTTTTAGCGAGCACTCCGACTCGTTTTACTGTTTCCTGGATGACGCGCGAAAGGTCGACTTTCTGGGTGAGCGCTCTTTTTTCAAATTCTGCCTCGCGAGAGGTGAGCAATGTAAGATCTGCAAGCAAGTGCGAGAGATGTTCTACTTCGTAATTGATCGCCCGGAGGGCCTTTTCCGGAGATTTGAGTTTGCCCGCTTTTCGATTGCCAAGCGCAAGATCCACATTTCCGCGAATGATCGCAAGCGGGGTGCGAATTTCATGGGTCGCGTCAGCAATGAATTCTGTTCGCAGTTTCTCTTCTGCCAATTTCTCTTTTACGAGAAGTGCGCCCTTTTCACTTAGCACAAGGCGATGAAAAGTAACGGCTTGAGCTGTCGCATTTCCGATAGAGAGTGCTAGGCTCCGTTCCTCTTTTGTAAAGATATGTTTTTTCTTAAAGCAAAGGACAATGCTCCCGTAAATATAATTTTCATAAGTGACGGGGATAATGACGTAGCTCTTCATGTAGGGGCTTACATCGTAGGCTTTTTCGTAATCTTTTTTCTGTACAGATTCGACAAAAAATGGCCGTTTCTCCCTCTTGGCTTCAAAGTTTCCTCCTTTTTCTCTTGGCTGATTGGGATTGTATGGAGTAGAGGAGGTTTTGTATGCCAATTGATACTCTTTTTTCTCTTCTTCTTCACCCATTTTCCACCAAGCAAAACCAAAATCTGCTCCCATGATTTTTAATCCGGTTTCGGTGAAATTCCCGATGATAGTCAGACTGTTTTTTTCCACCAAAAGATCAAGTGTCGTCTGGTTTAGGAGGGCGATTTTTTTTGATATTGATAATGTCATTCTCTAATCTTTCTATTAAAAAAGGTTAGCCTGTTTCGTTATACCGTATCATACAGAGACGACATAACAAAATAAGACTAACCCTCGGCCCGATTTACTTTCCTGGCATGAGCCTTAAGAACGAATATTTTTGGTGGAAATAATCGTGTTTCCCCAAAATATCGAGCTCCACATTTCCATTAAGTCCGCATCGTGCGTACTTCAGGCAATCCTCCGCTTTATACAGAAGTGAATCTCCCCATTTGGGAGCGGGAAGTTGAATATTGTTCCAACTTCTCGGAGTATCATTGTCCTCTGGGAGTGGATGGACAAGATATAGCCTTCGTCGAGGCTCATCCTCGGGGGTTCTCAAGAGACTGCCAAAACATTTCATAATTCGGCGCATCTTTCGAATACTTTGCACTTGAATGAATTGCGATGCATACGTCACGAGTGGTGTTTCTTCACTCTGCGCCCATCCGTTTTCAAACTCACCCTCTAAACACTCCATCTGGCTATCAATCCCCAGACGTTCTCCAAGCATTCTTGCGTTTGCGCAAGCGACCCCGGAAACATCCCTTACGGTAAGGGTCATTCCAAGTTCGGCGGCCTTTTGAAGCCAGTACAGATCTCTAGCGAGACCTGCGCCTATAACCTGAACTTCTTTGTGGGCATTTGCGAAACCCGGCTCAGCGCTTAACTGGAGGAGTTCGCGCTCCATGGTGCTTGTACAGAATTGACCAAAGAGCAAGTTCTGCGCTAGGTAATTCTCCGCAGTCACTAGCCCCATCTTGACTAGATCAGATGGCGCTAGTGGGTATGGATTCTTCTCTGAGAGCGTCAATTTTTTAGCCCAATGAAGCCGGAGCTCCTGTAGGGGTAAAAGAATTGGAACCATACTCATTCTGAATTCGTTCATCTTTGACCTCCTTCCAGGGTTAGGGGTTTGTACGTCTACTCTAGACTCAAGGTACCACAAAATATTGAAAAGGCAAGTAAAAGAGGGTTATTACTATTTAGAATATCTAGGCCTTCAATGTAAAGCCCACTCCTCGAATCGTCTGAATAAGAGCGATTTTTCGTTTTGAATCAATCTTGGCTCGGAGATAGTTCATATGAACGTTCAATTCATTGTTCTTTTCTTGAAATTCTGGGCCCCAGGCGTCATCCAAAAGCTGTCGTCTCGTCAACGCTTCTCCTTGGTGCGAGAGGAGTGCAAAAAGCAGGCGATATTCTTTGAGGGTAAGAGGTATGACTTTGCCTGCGCGGGTAACTTCATGTTTCTTGCTGTCGAGAATGATGTCAGAAACTTTGAGTATTGTTGATTCGGTTGTTTTTCGTCGGCGGAGTATCGCTCGGATTCT
>JAQTSY010000004.1 GCA_028711065.1 Minisyncoccota bacterium | reverse complement strand
AACAGTAAAAGCAATAGCCTGGCTTCGTGTCGGCCAGCTAACGTGTTTCAATTCTGCCTGTGTATCTTTGACGTATTCGGTGAGTTTTGACATATTTTTTTGGATTAAAAAACACCCCGCGGGGTTCCTACATATAGTACTCTTTCGTGAGAACAAGTCAAGGAATAAAAAAACCGGTTTTGCGCCATAGATGACTGACGCAAAACCGGATACTCAATCCTCCTTATACTCCCAGAACTTCCTTGAAAATATAGCCCTCATTGCGAAGCAGATACACGGGAGAGAAGAGACGCTCCCACTGCCTGCAATTTCTCCGACTTGCGAAAATTCTCTTCAAGGCAGCGTTCCAACGCCGCACATCTGCCGGCGTCGCTGCCAGTTCATCAGAGACGCGGAGCATTGCGGAAGGTATATGGAACTCGAGACTCTCCGAAAGTTCACGCGGAAAGAGGTCGTGTTCTACAATAGTTAAGTGCCTTCCTGCCTCTTTCAAAGACCTAGGAAGTCGTTCCCGCAACATCTTTCGAACCTTATTCGGCTCAAAGAGATTGAACGCTGCGAGCTGGACGACCCTGTACGGCTCCTCGCCCGTAAGACCATAGCGAGGACCCTTTTGCTTCAGGAAATCCCCGGCTTGTGGTGTTGCGTAACAACCCTTGATCTCAACGATCTCGAGAAGCATGTTGTCAGGATAGACACGAATGCCGGAGAGAACCTTGGTCATCGTCCGCAGACAATGCAGCGTGATGTGGAAGAGATCAGGCCATCCCACTCGCTCAACACAGGATTGCTCGATAGCACGTTCTTCCCATGTTTCGATGCCCTCACTAATGGCATTGCAAGCAGCCTTGGCGAGCCGCATCATGCCTCTCATTTGTTCCGTCCTGATGCTGTTCTTTTTGTGCGCCAGGATGGACGAACCGGTGTTTTTCTTTCCGAACGGTTCATGCCAGAGCGGCCGACCGCTGCGCGCGCCAAGACGAAAATCGAGAGCAATCTTGTCGAGCACCTGGACCAGATTGCAAAGCGCCTGGGCGACCGGAGCATACAACACTCGCGGCATGATCTGGGTCACTCCGACGAGCGGCTTTAGCCCGAGGATCTTGAGCGCTTCGCGTTCAAGTTCGGGATCGACCGTCGTGTAATTCCCCATCGCGCCGCTTATCTTTGAGAACTTGAGATTCCTTCTCACGCGGCGGAGCGCCTGAAGACATATCTCTACCTCCCGATACCAGGTGAGAAGCTTCTTGCCGAATGACTGCAGCTCGGCTTCCTGGCCGTGTGTGCGGCCATTCATGAGAGTATAGCGATACTTAATCGCCAACTCCTTGAGAAGCTTGAGGAAATTGCGCGCTTCCGACATGACAATTTTCACCAAGTCGTCGAGCATCTTCACGAATTCTGACTCCTCGGTGTCGTAGGAAGTGATCTGCCGGTGAAACTCGTTCTTGTACATCGCCGGCAAGTAGCCTTTGCGCTCCTCGGAATAGGCATTCAGATCATGATTCATTTCCTTTTCAAGCGCCTCCCACTTCGCGATATCAACAGGATGCGCCTTGAGGACATCCCGAATGGTATCGAAACATTCGTGCGAAATCCTTCCGAGATGCTCCCTTGCTTCGATGACAGCGAGTTCGGTCTTGTCCCAGCCCTTCACTTTCGTTTCTTTACTGCAGCGATTTCTCACATCTTCCTGCTCGTAACGCTTGATCACGGCATCTCCTCCCCCGTAGGGAAAATGGGTTTCAACTCAAAAAATGACAAACAACACAATGGAACAAACTACCTGATTCATATAATCATCCACGGGAGAAGAAAGCAAGAAGCCCCGCGCCGATGAAATCGGCGCGGGGCTTTGCATTTCCCCTATCGTATCTCGTACGTAATCGTTACGTTTGAAGTAATTTTGTTCTCTCCCTTTGGAATCTCCGGCGCCACTTTCTCCACCATCGGCGCTGAAGCCATCATTCCTCTGTCATACGCTATCGGATAATTTCCGTTCTCGCTAAAGTTTACGATTCGCACAAGCTTCACACCCAAATCTCCAGCCAATACTTCCGCTTTCGATTTCGCCTGATCAATCGCTTTCTTTCGAGCCTGCTCGTTGAGTGCATCTTGGTTATCGATGCTGAAAGTAAGGCCGCTCAAATAATTCACATTAAGCTGCCCCACAGCTGCAATGATATCGCCCGCCTTTGCAGTATCACGCACCTTCACGGTTATGCTTTGCGATACTGAATAATCTCGAAGCACTTGTGAAGATGGTCGGCACTGTATGCCTGAACAAACGCTTTGAATATAGTCATAATTCGGCTGAATGTCATATCCTGTCGTCTTTATATCCCTGTCATCAATTTTGTACGTATCTTTCAAAACTTTCAGAACCGAATTCATTTTCTCTGTTGTAGCATCCTGCGCAAGAGTCGCCCACTTATTAGAGTTCGTCACTGTCAGAGAAAAAGTTGCGATATCTGGAACTGCCGAAACATCTCCCGTCCCAGTTACAGAGATGAGATTTGTCGCTGTTGTACCACTTCCGATAAGCTCACCCTTCTTTACTTCGTTGACTGTTTTTATAACAAAGAATATTGAGACGATCACCAAAAAAAGCGCAAGAGCTTTTTTTACTCGTGAGTGATCTACGCTTGTCCCGCCTCCTATTTTATTTTCGTCCATATTTTTAAACTAGGCTTTAGGCGATAGGCCTTAGTCACTAGAAATTAAATAATAATATTTCTCTTTTTCAATCTATTGCCTATAGCCTAATTCCTATTGCCTGTCCTCATTCTATCATATGCGAGAATGAGGTTCTCAAACAACGAAAGAACAGTCATCGGTCCTACTCCTCCCGGTACCGGAGAAATAGCTCCAACGATATCCTTCACCGCATCAAAATCTACATCACCCACCAACTTTTTCTTGGGAATTTCATCCTCAAGCTTTTCCCCCGTGACTAAATTGATTCCTACATCTATAACGGTCTGGCCTGGCGAAACGTGACGAGAGTCGATAAGCTTTGCATGTCCTGCCGCAACCACAAGGATGTCAGCTTGTTTTGTTTTTGTTGGAATATTCACAGTTGCGCGATGTACCACTGTCACATTCGCGCCGCGATTTGTAAGACAAAGCGCTGTCGGAGTACCCACAAGAGCCGAGCGCCCCACTACCGTCGCTTTTTTCCCACTCATGGGAATTTTGTACGCATCAAGAAGCGAGATCACTCCTTTCGCTGTCGCAGGAATAAATCCGCTCTCCTCTCCGTCCGCGAGTTTTTTCGCGTTTTCGCTGTGGAGCCCATCCACGTCTTTCTTCGGATCGATTGCCTCAATAATAGAGCGCGAATCGAGATTGGCAGGGATCGGCAATTGCAAAATAATCCCATGAACAGCCACATCTGCATTCAGTGCTTTTACCTTTTCAATAATGTCAGAATGAGCAACCGCATTCTCAAATGTAACATGCAACACTTTGCATCCGATCTTCTCGCCGAAAAGTTTCTTCTGGCGGATATAGGCGCTCGAACGTTCATCGTCCCCCACTTGCAAGATAGCGAGCGTCGGCGCAACTCTAAAAGCCGAAACTTGCGCTTTCAGCTCAAGAGCCCTGTCTTTACTCACTTTTTTTCCGTCGAGAAGTATCATGAAGCCAGATTATACAGACTTTGGCCTAGGACTCAAATATGCAAAAGTCACCCAGAAAAGACCGAGGAGAAATCCAGCGACGACGTCAGAGAGCCAATGAACACCGAGATAAAGCCTGCTGAAGCCAACAACAAGAGAGAGGAGAAAAACGGCAAAGAGCGCGGCCTGCTTTTTCCATTTCCCCATATTTGGATACATCCGAGTCCAGCAGTAATACAAACACGAAAGAAATACGACGATCATCGTCGAATGCCCGCTTGGGAAACTCCAAAAAGTTTCAGGGATGAGAGAAACTGTGGGACGAGCCAGCTTGAAAAGATCTTTCAAGATGAGATTGGAAACCAAGGCACCCACCAACGAAATGAAAGTGAAAAAGAAAAGTGCACGTTCATGCCTAAAGTGAAGGACGATAAGAAGAAGGCAGGAAAGGATCGCGAGCGTTTCAGGACTCGCGAGGAAGCTCGCCATGATCATCGGCGTATCGAAGCTCGAATTCCAAAACGTTTGGAGGAAATCGTGGACTCCGGAATTTACGAGATCAAAAAGATGAAAGGCATTCACAACACTCACGGCAATAAATAAGACGATGATAACAAGATGCGTGAAAAATATGCGATCCTGCGTAGGAGTGAACAGATCTTTTCTCCGATAAATAGAGACGTAGCCGACAAAAAGAAAGAAACAAAGAAGAATGAGGCCGAAAGTGGTCATATAAATTTCTTAAATTATACTCTAAAAACAAAAATCCAGAAGCGGTAAGGCCCCTGGAATGGCGAGGAAACTATTTTCCGTCGAGAAGGATGAGCGTAGGACTTCTCCCACCCGGATCTTCTTCGATGAGGCCGCGCTCGATGAGATCTTGTTTGACCTCGAGAAGGTCGGACATCGGAATAGAAGTACCAAGCCTCTGATGAAGCTCTCCCTGCGTCATCATGCAACGACTTAAGAGCAGAGCCGAGAGGATATCTCTTTCTAACTTCTCCTTATCTACAGCCATGACTCAAACCCTCCTGAAAGGACTCTTTGAAGCGATTATTATACAACTTTTACAAAACTTTTCAAGCTTTTCGCTTCTTGAAATACTCTAAGAGAATCGGGACAAAAGAAACGAGAATAATCAGGATGATAATATAAGTGACGTAGTGTTCGATTCCAGGAAACGCCCGGCCAAGGAAAAAGCCGGCAAGAGTCACTCCAGCACCCCACAGAAATCCTCCAATCACGTTGTAAGAAAGAAAGGTTGAGTATTTCATTCCCCCAACACCGGCAAAGATGGGAGCGAAAGTGCGTACAATTGGGACAAAACGCGCGAGGATGATCGTTTTCACTCCATACTTCTCATAAAAATGATTTGTCTTTTCAACATTTTCTTGTTTGAAGAAAAATGAATCTTTTCGCACAAAAATCTTTGGGCCTAATTTGTTACCCATATAATAGCCGAAACTGTCGCCGAGAATTGCACCGATGACAATAAGAGGAACGAGAATCCAAATATTAAAAATTGCCTGCGATGAAAGAAGGCCTGCGGTAAAAAGGAGCGAATCTCCAGGCAAGAAAAACCCGAGAAGAAATCCTGATTCGGCGAAAACAACAACAAAAATACCGAGATAACTAAAATGAAGAACGTAGAGAAGGATTGCGGCTGTCATTGTTCTATCTTAGTTTGAAGCGAGCCAATCAGCAAGGAGCTTAGAGAGTTCTTTTTCTTTTTTCCAAAAGCCGTGTAATGAACCAGGAAGAATTTTGAAATCGAAATTTTTGCCGGGAGCATTTTGCTGAAGCATTTTTACTACTTCTTTTATCTTTCCATAACAATGCTCGTCCTTTCCTGGCATGAGAACGAGAGTTGGTTTTTTGAGACTCTGGTATTCTCGCCAAATTTTTTTCTTTTTAGTCAGACCAAGATTATGCAACACTTCAAAATACGGAAAAACATTGTAGTCCCCATCAGGATTGATCGTGTCATACAGGGATTTAAATGAAATAAAGTTGTAGCTGGAAAGATTTTGTGGAACAAGCTCATCTCCCTTCCCTGCTTTGATTTTATCTTTCGACATCTTGAGCATTGCGCCGAATTTCTGCGGACCCCACATATCCAGATACCCGCCGACATCATCGCCTGGTGCAAGCAGCACAAATTTTGAGAAAATATTTTTCGGTTTGTAGTAGTTGTAGACGCAGATTTTGTTCGCTCCCGTCGAATGACCGAGGAGATAGAATTCGGAGTAGCCGCGCTTGCGCAGGGCCGCAAGCGCGGCGTCTATATCGATCACGCAATCCTTAATAAGCTCGAATGCCATACCCTGATTTCGTCTCACTTTCTTGCCCTTTACCATCCGACTAAAACTTCTTATGTAACCCGACCCACGATTATTAAATGGGAAATAAGCAATGCCCTTTTTCGTGAGCGCGTCACCAATAGTATTTTGTAATTCTGGGTTATTAAAAATAGACCCGTTTCCATTTCCGTGCAAAAATATGGCGATTTTCTTCGACCGGTTTTTTGGTTCATACAGAAGGCCAGAAAGACTCAAATCGTCTTCAGTCTCGAAACTCACCAGTTTTGATTTCATACTGGGAACTCTAGCAAAATTCGAACAAATAAAAAAGCGCAGAGTCCGGGCGAGCGACTCTGCACTGTATTCTCTTTTCACTACATTCTTCTACATTCTCCTCACGTTCCTGTCTTTACTCTGCCACGGCACCTCTATGGGATTCGGCTCATGCTTCACCGCGATTACGGGCAGGTTGATGGCGCCACCTTGCGACACATAGCTGGTGATAAAGCGTGGCGAACAATTCAGGATTCCAAACAACCCAACGACAATGCCACCCTTACTCATGATGAGCCTTGCAGCCTCGTCGACAGTCGAGAAATTGAGCACGTTGTCGACAAGTCCGTAGCGTATTCCCCTCTCTATTTTGTGCCGTCCGACCACGAGCATTGATGCCTCACGCTGTATGTTCGTGTCAACATCCCTCTCTTCGTGCTCGAGATAAATGTCGCGACAGTCACAGAGTGCACTGATGTGGGTGGCAAACTTTATGCTCTCCACAGACACGGCACAGAGACAATCGAGACTCCCGCGAATGTCCTCAAACGCGGAATTCTCTACCAAGCGTGCGGCGAAATGCTTCATGACGTGTGGGAACATCCCTGCCCTGACGAAGTCCTGGAAGAGATCTCCCGATATCCCGCCAGAAAGGCTGAGAACGTCGAGTGCGTCATCCCCTGCACCAATCTGCAGTAGCGATGACGCCGGCGGACTTCTGTCTTCAGCAAT
The DNA here is from genome assembly GCA_028711065.1 of Minisyncoccota bacterium. Lineage (GTDB taxonomy): Bacteria > Patescibacteriota > Minisyncoccia > Phycocordibacterales > JAQTLZ01 > JAQTLZ01. The sequence goes on along the minus strand of JAQTSY010000004.1, from coordinate 93,006 downwards.
TTGTTTTCTCAAATGAACCCCCTCTAATCCAGTGTGAAAGGTTTGGCGAACCAGCGTACTCGAAATGAGCACAGAAACCGGCGCGACCACCACTCACACCCTAGCAAAATTCAGACAAATAAAAAAGCGCAAGATGTAGATTCTACACCTCGCGCCACTATCCTTTATCTGTCTGTACTTATTTAGTAGGCTGCCGTCAGCTTCGCCCAGTTCGCCTTCGGACGAACTGCTTCCGAGCCCTTCTTGCACAGAGGGCAGTCCTGCGACATCCAATTCTCGAGCGGATGCGTCATGAGTGCGACGATCTCGTACTCGCCGAGATGCGTCTTGCCGGACCTGTTGAAAAGCACGGCGATCTGCGGCAAGACGATGCCGTTCTTCTTCTTGATGCCGGCGATGGTTTTCTCCGTGGTGGCACCGCTTGTCATCACGTCTTCGACGACCAGGATTTTCGTTCCGGGCTTAATGTCGAAGCGTTTCAGCTCCATGATCTTTATTCCCTTTACGCCCTCCGGTGCATCCTCAGGCGGATCCAGGATCACTTCTTCCGTCCAGCCGGCGCTCACACCAACAAGCTGTTTTGCAGTCTGATACGCAATGGTAACAGCGCCGAGCGCGGAGCCGATGACCATTTCGGACTTATCAACCACTTTCTCCTCATCGAGGAGATCGAGCAGGTCATCACAGGCTTCATCGAGTAGATCCGGATCTTTGATGCTCTCGATTGCGTTGAAGAAACCGTTGCTGTGTCCGCCGCTCGTGAGAAGAGCATGAGGCCGTTTCGGATTTCCATCATGGATCCAGAGCGACCCCCTTTGCGTGAACTCCTTCATCCATTGTTCCTCTGTCTTATTGGACGGCATTGGAATTTCCTCCTTTCGCTATGTTCGGCCCTCCGCCCGTCGGCACAATGCCGCGGGCGGGGTGAGCCAGTGGGTTACTGCTTCGCCGCATCGTGCCAGTCGCAAACGAAGCCTGAGATCTCATCGTTGAACTTCTTGGCCGCTTCACCCGCCGCCTCGGCATAATTTTCCCCGCCAGAGGCGAAGATGATATTGCGCGAATTGTTGCAGATGATGCCGCCGCCGGAAGCATCGAGCCCGGCAAAGACCGTCTGCTTGACGATGTTTTCCTCGCCTTGGATCTGTTTGCCAAAAGCAGGAATGAGGATCGGTATCTTCGGGCACAGTTCGCGCACAGCCGCGAGTTGTTTGGGATGATTGGCGCCGACGACCAGCGCGCAGTTGCCGTGCCTGTTCCAGACGCGATCCACAAGGAGCGCGATGTACTGGTAGAACGGCATGATGTATCCTCCGGCAGTGCCTTTCCAATCAACAGCAGTCGCCAGAGCTTGCATGTGTTCAAATTCCGCTTCGCCCACTATGACAGGCCTTTCCTGAATGGCTGTCGCGCCTTTGTTCGATGTGCGGCAGAGCACGAAGACGCCGATATCTTTCTCCTCGAGAAAAATCTGGAGGCCATCGTGTTTTGTCGGATCAGGATCCCAGTGCGCCCCGACATAAGGGTTCACTGTGATCGCGTTGCCGCAGAGATGTTCGAGCAGCAACTTCAAGTAGCCGCGATTGGTGTTGCCGATATCCCCCACCTTGAGGTCAAGGATGAGGGGAATTGAGGGTGCCAACTGCCCCGCTATCCGGAATGTGCGATCAAGGGCTGTCATTCCAGCGGTACCTTCACCGAGATAGAACGCACCGTTTGGCTTGAAGCAACAGACATGTTCCGCCGTGGTTTTAATGATTTCCGTATTGAATTTCACGACAGCACTCGTGGAATCACTCGTCTGCATCTTAAGGCAATCCGGGATCTTTCCGAGCTCCGAATCAAGCCCGACGCAGGCGAATTTGCCCTTCTTCCAACGCTCTTCAAGGAGCGTTACGAATTTACAGTCCGACATTGAAATGCCCTCCCACAGTAAAACTGTTGGCAAAATTCAAGGTTTTTGCCTTACCTTCCGCTCTCTACCCTACTCGTTACGAAAAAAAAACGCAACAGCCCCGCCCGACTTTGTCGGGCGGGGCTGTTCTGTCTTTTATTGAGTTACCTTTATCCGAAGCGACTTTGCAATCGCCAAAATATCATCCAACGTTTCTGGCAACACTTTTGGCGGGACAATCGCTCGGAAAACCAGCTTATCAATTCCGGAATAAATAATATGTTCAAACATCTTCACTTCCTTGCCGTGGTCTTTGTATGTCTCTTCATATTGCAAATGATACCCGTCATCCTTCACTTCCTCCTTTACTGAATCCTTGTCCACTTTCAAACTTTTTTTCTTTTTTTTCTGCGTCGCTTCTCTATCCTCCACGAATTCATCTTTCATTTGTGGCATTTCAAAAAATTCTTCTGCATCAGGATCTCCCCAGACCATAAAAATAATCACGAGTGTTCCTTCATCGGTGAAAAAACATGAGGCGGCACCATCGAGCTTCAAGTAGAACATATTCAAAAGATTGGAGTACCATCGGAGTTTTGTGGCGCTAAAATCTGCCGAGAAAGTTTTGTGATGAATTTCACGCTTAAAAACAGGCCGATGAAAAATTTTCCTGATGAGAGAGCGTCCAAATCCCTTTTTCATCTTCCCTCCCATATCCGCAAAATAGACATCTTTGACATGAATATGTTTCGATTTTTTCTTTTTCTTCTCCGGCATAATAATGAAAATGTGTATTTAGAATATCATAAAGATAAATAAAAGAGGTCGCTGTATTTCAAGCGACCTCGATCAACTTCTTTCTTTCTTCTCTCGCTGGAACAAAATCCCAAACGAGGCCTAACTTCTTGAGGACAATAAGCCCCCAATACGTCGGATCACATTCGCTTTCCTTGGCAGCCCTCGGATCATTGTGGTGATAATTATGTTTCCATTCTCCGAGAACAAACAGAACCAGCCACCAAACATCTCCGCTATTGTCTTTTGTATCGTGATCGCGTTCCCCTATCATGTGAGTGATAGAGTTCACAAAGGCTGTACCGTGATACAAAGCCGTTGTGCTTGTGAAGAACGCGACAAGCATCTGCCCGCCACTGACATCATAGAACCAGTGCGAGAGCACTGCACCCAAGATGTAGCACCCAAGCGCCATGATGATAGCGGGGAAATACACCCATGGATACTGCTGGCTCCTCACGAAGGTAGGATCATCCATGAACTCGTCTGGCAGAGGCGTAAATACTTTTGCGCCCTTTCTGTTAAGCCAGAGAAAATGCGTTTCAATAATACTCCAGACAAGGGGAGAATGTCTGTCTCGCTCGTCTTGGTCGGAATGGGCGTGGTGGATTCGATGCATTGCCGCCCACCAAATAGCCGACCTTTGAAGAGCAGTCGCTCCGCAAAACGCCATAATACAGACAAATCGGCGAGATGACTTGAAACTCTTGTGGCTGAAATACCGATGATAGAAACCGGTAATAAAAAACATTCGAAGATAGTAGAGGAAGACCGCGAGGCCTGTCGCCCACCAACTCCAACCAACCACAAAAGGCCCTGCAATTCCAACAACGTGGACACTGAAGAAACCGATACTGCGCAGCCAGTTAATGGGAGCGAGCTTTGCCCGGTCTCCTTTTTTCAAATGCTTGCGCTCCTTGCCCTCGTCAGTTCTTCTTATTTCACGCTCGAACTGAACGATGACGATAACGCATCTTATGAAAAGATACGCCGAAACAGTAGAAAGCACTGCTTGCATGCTAAGCCCCACCGCAATAAGCATGATGAGAGCGTAAACATGAAGCACAACAGAAGCGACACGCTTCAAAATCACCCTTCCCGAAGGGTGTGTGACACTTTTATTCTTCACAACCCCTCCTTTCAAGAGAGATTCCTAGGCCAAACAGCAAAAAGGACAGAGCGACTCTTAGTATAACACGACCAGATACTAGTTTAGTTTCAGCCGATTTTTTTACGAAAAAATGATGTCTGCAATATCACCTCTCACGGCGTTGATGAGATTTGAATCTTTTGGACGTTTGGGAAATGTTCTATTTGAAAGAAGCGTAAATCCGATACCTTTCAATGGATCAGTAAGGACAAGAGTGCCGGTAAAACCGGTTTTGCCAAAAACTTCCTTACTTACTTTTGTTCCCATATATAAGGGATTGTAAATATTCCAGCCGAGACCCACTGGCTCGGCCTTAGCTTCCGACATCATATTAGTATGCATTTTTTCAATGATACTTTCGGAAAAATATCTTTTTTCATTCTTTACTCCCCCAGTCAAAAGCATCTCTTGAAAATTGAGAAGATCGGGAACTGTTGAAAAAGTCCCCGCGATACCAAAGAAATATTTTTTCTGGAGAGTGAATGTACTTTCATCATGGACTTCACCTTGAATGATTCTTCCGCGCCAAAGATCATCCTCCGTCGGAGCGATTTCCGTTTTCGGAAATCGCTCCGGATGGAAGGTTGTTCGATTCATACCAAGTGGCGCGAAAAATTCCCTTTCAGCGTACACATCGAGCGGTTCTTTTATAATTTTCTGAATGACAAGGCCAATGAGAAGCGCAGTTGCGTTGTTGTAGAAAAATCTTGAACCAGGTCGAGATTTGAGATGAGCGCTCACAACTTGAGCAACAATTTCGTCCGGAGTTTTGTCTTTAAGCGACGAAAGTCCAGGAACTTGAAGCTCCAATGTATAGGTGAGAAGATTTTTGATTGTAACTTCTTTTTTTTCAGGAAAATTTCCAAATTCGGGAATGAAGTCCGAAACTTTATCGTCGATATCTACTTTCCCTTCTTCAAGAAGTTTCAAAAGAACGCAGGAAGTTGGAATCGATTTCGTAATTGAAGCCAGATCGTATATCGTGTTTTCCGTAACTTTCAGAGAATCTTTTTCATAAGTAAAATTCCCAACTGGAAAAATGCTCCTTTTGCCGTCACGGGAAACAATTCCCAAGACACATCCCGGAAATACTTTCTCGGCAACCGCTCGTTCCAATCTTTGAATAAGCGCTCTATCCATTCTTTTTTTCTTTTTTCTTCTGGAAGGCCAAAGAAAAACCATCATCCTCGATGAGTCCGAATTTTAATAGACGCATTTGAATTGCCCCTTTTTTCCTCCCAAGAATTTTCATAAGGTCAGGAATGGATTTCTTTTCTGCAAATAAATCTTTGAGTTTTTGGTCTTGTCCGTCATCCCATTTGCGATACGCATTCGGATGCTTTTCTCTCATTTTTTCAAGCGTTTTCTTTTCGCCTTTCACATCGGACACGCCGATTTTTGGCTTTCGCCTATTCCCTCCCGACACTTTCACGAAATTATCGTGCATTTTGTCGAGCTCGGCGGCAGAAATTTTCCCGAAAATTTCTGCCGCTTCATCCGATGCGATCCGAAATGATTCATCTTTTGAGAGCACTTCCGGATGAACCTGAAAAGTTTTCGCGTTCCAACCGAGGAGATGAAGCCCAGAAAGGCGTCGTACGCGAGAAAGTGCGACATATCCCTGACCATATTCAAATACCTGCGAAAGATCCATCACTGCCTCATCAAGGCTCATCCCCTGGCTTTTATGCACCGTAATCGCCCATGCAAGGCGAAGCGGAAGTTGTGAAATTTGTGCTCGGACTTTTCCATTCTCTTCGACTGACCATTCAAGCGGAGTTACCACGATTTTTTTTCCGTTTCGCAAAGCGACGATTGGAAAATTTGAACTTGACTCAAAACCGGAAACTGTGCCGAGCGTTCCATTCACAAATCCCTCTTTCGGATTATTTTTAGTAAACATCACCGACGCGCCAATCTTAAGCGAAAGTTTTTCTGGAGAGAGACATCCCTTTTTCAAAGCTTCAACAAGAAATGGCTTTCCGCTTGAGGTCATAAGGTACACACGCGGTTCTTCAGAAAGTGCACCGAGCATCTGATCATTCAAAAGATCAACGTTCGCGTTATGAGAAAAAAGCCGAGGAACGTCCTTTGAAATTTTCTTCTCTCCTATCTTTCTCGCTTCAAGATGTTCTTTGTGCGCATCACCGAAAGTATTTTGCCGGATTGCAGAAAGCAAAGACAAGAAATCAGAATCGTCCTGGCGATATTGCTCGGACAAATAACAAGTCAGGACTTTCGCATTTCTCCAAGAAGGAGAACCGTATGCAAAGCGAGGAGGAGCTTCTTCTTCAAATAACTGGCTTTCAGATTCAATATCCGCTTTCACAACCGGCGGAAGCTGGAAAAAATCCCCGACAAAAATCACCTGCATCCCTCCGAATGCATCTGTATTCCCTTTCACTTCCCTGCAGACCACATCCACCATCGACAAAGTCTCGGGAGAAAGCATTGAAACTTCATCTATGACGAGCACTTTCGCTTTCCGGACGCGCTTTGTGACATATTCACTGGTCGCAATTTTATCCAAATCATATTCATTCAGAAATTTCCGAATCCCAATCCCGCTCCAAGAATGAATAGTCATTCCTCCGATATGCGTAGCAGCAATGCCTGTCGAAGCGGTAATAGCAGGTTCGATGCCACACTGACGCAGATAGCGCGTGTATTCATTTATAGTATGCGTCTTTCCGCTCCCTGGCTCTCCTGTGAGAAAAATATTCGCTCCAGTTTTAAGGATTTTTAGAGCTTCATTTTGGGTCATTTTATTAATGGCGGAACTCCTTCAGTATTCAAATAGCCAACAAGTTCCTTAAAGGTGACACAGCGAACATCCTCCCGTCCGCAGACATTTTCCGCAAATGTTTTCATTGCTTCCCAATAGACTCCGTCGTTCCATTTATTGAAATGGTGCCCGATTACAATAGGCGCGCGATTCTCATTGAAATTCGAATTGAAATAATCCATATAGGCCGCGACCGCATCGTCATAATATTTCTGCCAGAGAGCTGTCCCCTTCACCGCTTCTTCTTGCACATTAGATTGCATCATCCATAAATTATAATCCATAGAAATCGTCGAGATGTGACTCTTCCCGAGAGAGACACGGCCGAGCGGGACAAGCCATGTCCCGTAGACATCTTTTTTTGGCCAATTATCCCGAGACGAAAGGGACGCCGCCCCGCTCGCATCATAGAGAAAATGGTAATCGTGCAGCACTTTATAAAGCGATCTGTTCACCCCCAAATCAGGCGCTCGAAGCCCGACGATGGTATCTGGCCCAAAATTCGGTTTCGGTATCGTAACAGCGGGATTATTTTTCTGTACGTTCATAAGAAGCAGATTAAAAGAATTGAATTCCTGCTTCCAGTCTGCCTCTGACCAATTCGTGCCATCGAAATGCCCCGCAAGATGCGAACCAACTTCATCTCCCATTTCGAGAGCTTTATTAAACCCTTCAACCCGCAGAGGGATGTCTTTCACATAATCCGAAAAACCAATCATTGATTTGCCAGGAGGCTCCCCAGGCGCTTGATAGAGATATGCGCTCCCCTGGCCTAAAAAATACGCCGCGTTAATAAAGTAGGTGAAATGAACCGACTTCCCTTCATCTTTCAATCTTTGCTTAAAGGCCAGTATTTCGTTCAGCATATCCACTGATTTTGAGCCGTCAAAAGAGAGAAGGACAAACTGCGGAGTGGAGGCTGAAACAAGATATTTCTCTTTTTTAGCGGATTCTGCAGATCTCATTACTTTTGTGAGAGTAATGGGGTTTTCTTTTTCAATATCAACTTCTTTCTTGGGCGCCGTCGGAAAATGAAATGGGTTGAAACTGAAAAAAAACAGCCCGAGAGCGAACAATCCGCACATTCCAGCAATATTTCTTTTCGAGATGAGCGATTTGAGAATGCGTATGAGATCTTTCACAAAAGAAAGTATACCAAGCAAAAAGAGAAAATCCTAAATTAGCGCAGAGAAGATTCCAGCGCAGGACTGTCCTTTACTCTTTCTACCAAGAATTTCAGGCTTCCGATCACTTGCCCGCGCTCTGTTTCCACACTCACTCTCCATAGCCCAGAAGCAACATTTTCCTTTTTCGAATAGACTCGATATCCGCCCTCCCGCCCGCCGATAATAGTGAGAGGAATTTTCGCCATAGAGATCCACCCCGCTTTTTCATCATAATATTGCCAATTATGCACAACATTCACTGACAATCCGGTCGGAGCAAAAACTGCGGACAACACATACGCCGGTTCGCCCTCCTTCAGGCTGACGGTATCGTAAGAGCGTAAAAACGCGTATCCTTTTTGTTCTTCAGCGAGCACAATAAATTCGGTACTGCTTTTTTTGTAAATAGAATGAAAAACGCCGATATCTTTCAGAGAAAGCGGGATGGGCGGAATGATGTTCGTTACATATAGAACGTTAACCAGGATAAAAATGATACCGATGCTAAAGACAAGCGCACGTTTGCTCTCCGCAATGCGTTCGGGGAAAAATTTCGAAAGGCCGTACATAACGAGAGAAAAAAGAATGAGGGTGGTAAGGCCGCTCAAAAAGAAAATGCTTCCACTCATCTCCCGCAAAACGACAGGAATGAAAAATATAAGAAATGAGAAAAGAGCGATGAAGAAAATGCTCATATGAAATGTAAAACGAGCATAATGCTTTTTGAAAAATTCATTCCCGATGAGAAGACCGAGAAGAAGCACGAGAAATGGCCAGCTGGCTAAAAATGACGAACTTCTGGCGTACAAGACGACGAAATTACTGAAAAGGCCTCCGAAAGAAAACTGGATTGCGAATAAAAGCCACGGCTGAGCTTTTTCCAAAAAACCTCCCCTCTCCCGACGGATTTCAAACAAATTTACGAAAAAAATACAGAGAAGGGAGACGAGAAGGTATGTTCCGAGAATTATGTGGTCGCGAGAGCGATCGATTCGCGTAAGAGTCAGAGAATCAAAAATAAATCCAAATACAAGCATCCCCGATGAGATATGGCGTTCATATTTTTCGAGAATGTGGGTAATCCTGTGAAGATACATATATGCAAATAAGTATAGCCGAAACAAAATAAAAACCCACGGACAATCCTTGCGGACCGCCGTGGGAAACTGAAACAAAGCTATTCCCTCCAATTGACCGGAAAAAACGAAATTCAGTCCGACACGCCGATTTAGCAGGTGGCGTAAGCCGGCGAGGTGATGCGACCAACATGCCGACGGTGGCGCCTCTTGCGCGCTACGCAATTATCCGCAGACTCATACCGGAGCGGGTTCTTTCGCAAGCACCCCGCTAGAAGATGCGGAAAATTGTGGATCATCCTGGCGACCTTGTTCAACAGCTCAAGCGCCTTCCTGTAGCGCAGAGCCTTTGGCACCTTCACGAGTGAGGAAAGGTCGACGAGGCCGCCGCTTGTTACTTCGCGCGCCGCCAGAAGCCGATCCCCCAAGCAATTGTCTCCACGGGAGCGATCGAATCCATCTTTCACCACGATCAACTCCTCGATGATTTGGTCGCCCACGAAGTGAATCCCAACAATCACCCACTTCGCCTGCACGTTAATGAAGCGAAAAATCCTCATATTCGCCCCCTGGCTTTCGACAAAGCTTACTCGGCTTCCACTTCCTTCCAGAAGCCTTTTAGCTCTCTCTGCCAGAATCCCTGCCCTCCCGTTGTCCATCGCCGAACCCTCCTTCTCGAACTACCCCCGCTATGTCCCTAAACACAGTTGTTCAAGGACGCCCAAAAAAATTGTATGCCTATGCTTGCAGTAAGTCAAAGAAATATGCGCGCCTAAAAATCCGCCAAAAACAAATATAAAATTGGTTTTCCACAGGGGTTTTATGGGGAAAAAAACCGCTTTTGCGGTCTTTTTTCGTGGGTGTCAATCGGGGGTCGAACCCGAACTTACTCCTCCACAGGGAGTCGTGCTACCGCTACACCATAGACACCATGAAACTCCTCCAGCTTATCTGAAATTGGAAAAATTTACAAAAGAGAGAGGAGAAAAATTATTGGACGAGAGTAAACGGCTCATCGCTCAAGTCGCAATTATCAGTTCCACTTACGCAAATGCGGAGGCCGTAACTGCCTGGCGGAATGGGATTATTGACAATGTCAGTTCCCACAATCCAATTATAGACGCCGGTATTTGGAATATTTTTATCTAGCACATAGGTAGACTGCTCGAAGAACGGCCCGCACGGAGCTTTTATACAGACGACCGGCAATTGTTTACCTAAATACAAATCAATTTTTGCGCTGGAATTATAGTTACTGTCTCTCCACGTTATCGCTCGGGTGGCATTTATCTTCCAATTCTCTCCCCCATTTGGCGCCGTCACAGTGATAAGTGGCGCGGATGGATCAGTAACGACGACTGTGGTATTGGCCTGCGTCATAAGTCCCGAACTATTTTCTATCGTGAATGTAATTGTGTAAGTCCCAGCTCTGTCATACGAATGCGGGAATGAGGAGCTCTGCACAAATTGTGGTATCGCTTGAGTTGCAGTCGTTGAAGAAGCTTCTCCTGCCGGCGTCATATAGACTGGCTCATCTCCCCAATGCGCAAAATAACTCAGTGTTCCCTCCGAAGGATCCGATGCGCGAATCGTCCATACTCCTTTTTCGTTGATTGAAAGTTTTGTCGGTGCATCAATGCCATTTACCACCGGAGATTTGTCGTTTGAGGAAAGCGTGAACGGCGCATCGCTTGAGTCGCAATTATTGGTATCGGATTCGCAGATTTGAATTTGGTATTGGCCCGGATAGATTGGAGCGCTCGCGCCGGCATTCGGAATATCCGCAGCTTCGTCTCTATAATCTCCCGCTCGCCAAGTGTAAGAATGGGTATCGAGGCTCACGTGATTCGCGATAACAAAGGGAGCACGTATAGAATGCGCCGTCACTATCATCGGACAGACTTCGGTAGTACAAGGAGGCTGATATGGAATAAGTTTAATATCAACATAGGTTACTGTCGGCGTGGTCCATGTAATTGCACGATTGATTCCAATTTGCCAATTTTCTCCCCCGTTCGGCGAAGTAACCGTGATGCTTGACTGATTCACTTGCGAATCAGCAGTTATCTGCGCTCGAGTGACGGGACCAACGTACCCGACAGCAGGGGTAATTCCTTTTGCAGTTTGGTATTTTGCAACCGCCATCTGCGTAAGCAATCCAAAGTATCCTTTTGGGACGCCTTCGGGCATCACGAGATAGGAATGAGTTTCGAGAAATGTTTGGAGGGCCACCACATCCGCGCCTGATGAGCCAATGGTGAGATTGGTTTCAAAATTGTAACTTTCCGCTTTTGCAACTGAAATAAAGACGAAAAAAGCGAGAAATGCGAGGAAAAGGTATTTTTTCATAGTACTGCTATTTTAGCACAAATTAAGAAAAACGCCTTTCGGCGTTCTTTTTGTGCCCGGGACAAGACTCGAACTTGCATGCCTTACGGCGCTCCCACCTCAAGGGAGTAGGTCTACCAATTTCCCCACCCGGGCGTTAACACCCGCCTATTATGTACGAGTTGCCGACAATTTTCAACCACAGAAAGGAAAAAAGACCTTTCGGTCTTTTTTCCTTTGATTATGCTTTTACTTCCTCTTTTTTCTCTTCTTTTGCTTCGCTTTTTATCGCCATCTCCTTTGCCTTTATCTTCGCAGCATCGGCTTTTTCGGCCTCTGCCGCCTCCTTCGCCTTTACCTTTGCTTCAGTCTCAGCTCGAGTGAGCGTGATTGTTCGTCGCATCTCTCGGCTAATCTCTTTCGCTGCCTTGTCTCGAATATGGTAGAGCTTTGCCTGTCGCACCTTTGCTCGGCGAATCATTTCAATCTTATCGATCGTTGGAGAATACAAAGGGAAAATTCGCTCCACCCCTACCCCGCTCGCAACTCGTCGGACAATGAATGTCCCGCCAGCTTCCGTTCCGTGTTTTCGAGCAAGCACAAGTCCTTCAAAAGCCTGAAGTCGTTTCTTTTCTTTGATCTTATCTTTTTCCTTGTATCGTTCGGTAATTTTCTGCCAAACGCGAATAGTATCGCCTGGGCGAATGTCGAGATTCTTTCTTTCTTCAACGTTTATCGGGGAATGAATGGTCATATTTTTAGAGGTTTTTCCAAAATGTGAACGCATACCAATCTAACACAGGGAGCCTAAATCCGCAACTAAAACAAGATAAAAGCAAAAGCGGCACGAGATGTGTCGCTTTCGCCACATCCCATGCCGCTACTTATTCAACCTTGCACCGCTCTCTATCCCAGAGCGAAAAGCAACAACAGAGCACGTTCCTGCCAATGTAATGAGGGTGCATGCCACCGCCCTGCCAGGCCCCAGAGCTCGCCTCTTCTTTAATTGCCCTGACGACATCTTCTGCCCAGTCCGATGGCACATACCAATCGGGTTGCAAATCCGGAATCTCAGCAGGAAATTCAGGGTAATGGCCATCGGCATCGAACATCAGGTGACCACCGCCAGTGTGGACATGGAACTTTTGGACAAACCCCGAACGGGTAACTGTTCCGCCTGTTGATTGCATCGGCTCCGCATACTCGAATTGCGAAAGTCCGCAGAACCGTTTTGCCAAATCCGTCGGTGTGATTTCCCTCTGGAGCTTCAGGAACTCTTCACGAACATCTGGATACGGATGTCCTTTCGCAACTTGCCCAAAGAGTTCTCGTGCAATCTCGCAAACTGCGCCAAGTTTGCACCATCCCCACCCCCTTGCAAAATCGTGCAAACAAGGAAGTGCGTGCACCTCCGGCGTTAAAACGCATGTGTTACTCACAACATCCTCCTGCCACGGAAAATGGCTTGTACGAGAGAACATTTAGCACCAATCCGCGTTGGACTGATGAACCGAGATAATTAATACATAATAATATTAATATGTCAATACTTTGAGGCTCATTCTCGGCTATTTTTTAGAAGATAAAAGTTTAACTGCCTTTTTGAAATCTGCAGGTATCGGAGCTTCGAGGGACATTTCTTTTCCGCTCGGAAGCATAAATTTTATTTGAAACGCGTGAAGCGCGAGGCGTCCGAAGCCGAGCGCGTAGCCGAGCTTCGGCGCATAGAGCGAATCGCCGAGAATCGGATGCTGGATAAATTTGAAATGCACGCGGATCTGATGTGTCCTACCCGTCTTCGGTTTCACTTCCACATACGAATATCCCTTCCCTGTTTCAAGTGTTGTGTAGGCAGTTACTGCATCGCGAAGCGTTCCCCGCGCTCCCTTTCCACTCGTCCATCGGCGGAAATCAGTCGAGCTCCTGCCAATTGGCTTATCAATAACACCTTTTTTATTTTTCAATTCCCCGCTTACGAATGCGAGATAGGTTTTCTCGATCGTCCTGTCCTGAAATTGCTTTTTCAAGAATTCAAATGCTTTTTGATTTTTGGCGAGAACTAAAATTCCGGAAGTCTCGCGGTCAATGCGATGGACAATTCCAGGACGCAAAATTGTCTCGCCAGTCGAAAGTACAGTTGGCTCCCCTACCTCTTTTATCTTCGGATAGTTTTTCAAAACCCAATCCGCAACTGTCGTCTCTTTCGTCTTCCCATCAGCATGTACAACAAGCCCTGAAGGCTTGTTTAAAACCAAGACATCTTTGTCTTCAAAGATAACTTTTGGAGCGAAAGCCATATTATTTTCCGTGATTTATTTTCCGAGTTTTGAATTCTTCAAGAATTGCGAAAAAATCCTCCTTTTCAAATTCCGGCCAGAACTTTTTCGGGAAAAAGAATTCGCTATAGATCGACTGCCACGTAAGAAAGTTCGAAAGCCGCATTTCTCCTCCGGTGCGGATAATGAGTTCTGGATCAGGGATATCTGACGCGTAGAGGAATTTTGCAAAACTTTCTTCCGTGATCTCTTCCGGCTTCATTCCTTTCTCAATCATTTTTCGAGTTGCATTTACAATCTCTCCTCTCCCTCCATACGAAACGCAAGCGCAAAGCGTCCCCCTGGTATTTTTCGCAGTAAGCTCTTCTGCTTTCTTGATTCCTTCTTGTAGATCAGGCGCGAGACGCGACAAGTCCCCGATAAATCGAAGCCGCTTCCCTCGCTTATGGAATTCCGGCAGATCTTTTTTGAGAAGAATGCGAAACAAATCCATAAGATACGAGACTTCTTCTTTGGCTCGATTCCAATTTTCAGTCGAAAAGGCATAGACCGTAACATATTCCACACCAGCTTCTTCGGCCCAATCACCCAAGTCTTTCAATTTTTCATACCCGCGCCGATGTCCTTCGAGAGAAGGAAAGCCATTGGCCTTCGCCCAGCGGCGATTGCCATCGAGAATAATTCCGACAGAGTGCACCTTCTTATCTCCTTGATCATTCACCATAACCATAGAGGATAACAAAATTTGTGAAATTATGCATGGGGTCGCTCCACTCTACCGCCACATCCTCCACACGAGAAAAAATCGAGCCTTGATGAATTTTCATTAAAAACTCTTGAAGCACAGCCTCCTCTCCAACCGCAACGATGTGCACCGAGCCATCTTTCATATTTTGTACTGTGCCGACAATACCGAGTCCGCGGGCTTTCCGCATGGTAAAATCGCGAAACATCACCATCTGGACTCTCCCGGTTACTTTCACTTCAATTTCTTTAACCATGGTTACATAGTAGCGAGAAATGTACTTTTAAGAAACATCGCGGAAGCTCACGGGCAAGGTCTGTCAACGACCCTGCTCTGTAAGAAGCGGGGCTCATTGACAGCCGTGAGTTGAGCGAGAAGAAGGTTTTCTCGCAGGGAAAACCATTCTGTTTTCTTAAAAGAATATTTTGAGCACTACTAAGAAAAGTATATCTTCATGAGCAAACGCGCAACTCTATTCCCATCGTGACGGATGAGCGGACGAGGTATCTTATCCCCCGCTTTCGGCTGTATCACCTTTGACGAGACGAGATTTTCTCCCACCGGCACATATTTTTTTCCTTCAAAATCTTTTTTATCAGATGAAACAAGCTGTTCGCCCTGGCGCGCATATGCTTCCACAAATTCCTGCGGAGGTTTCTTGTTATTGAAAACCACAAAATCAAACAAATCTTTTCCTCCATATTTTTCTACTTCATCCACAAAATCCGCCACAGTATACAGTTCTGTTTGCCCCGGCTGGGTCATCATATTGCAGATATATATCTTCTTTGCTCTCGCCCTTTTCAAAGCTTCTGAAACTCCAGCAACAAGAAGAATGGGTACGAGCGATGAATGAAGATTTCCGGGACCAAGAATTATCATATCGGCTTCGAGGATTGCTTTTTCCGCCGCTGGATTTATTTTCGCCGCTGGCTCGAGATAGAAGGTATTATTTTCTCCTTTCTTAAAGCCGGATGAAATCATATATTTCTGCCCCTTCACAACCTCTCCATTTTCTTTGCGAACAGAGAGACGGATATCGTCAGTCGTCACAGGTACAACATTTCCGGTGATCTGCAAGATCTCTCCCGCAGTCTGCACTGCTTTCGGGAAACTTCCCGTGATTTTTTCAAGCGCAGAAAGAAAAAGATTGCCGAACGCATGGCCAGAAAATACTCCGGTAGAATAGCGATAATTAAAAAGTTCACGCATCACTTCAGAAGAAGACGAAAGCGCGACAAGAGACTGGCGAATATCTCCGGGAGGAAGTACACCGTATTCATCACGAAGCACTCCGGTCGAACCGCCGTCATCTGCCATAGTTACGATTGCAGTAATGTCACTGACAAAATGTTTGAGTGAAGAAAGCACCATGAAAGTACCGGTGCCCCCGCCCATAACAACAGCCTTTATTCCATTGTGATTCTTGCCTCGCATAATTTGAAACGAATATCGCTAGTCTAGCGTATTTTAGACAGAAAAGGTAGACAGAAACACTCCTCTCTTTATTCCGTATTTTCTTTTGCCGCTTCGATCAAAGAGAGTGAAAATCGCTCGAGAAGATAGCCCGCTTCCTTATCTATTTCATACGAAGATTTAGCAATGCTTCGCTTGAAAATAAATTTAAATAATCGTGGCACCTTCTGCTCAATAGCAGTCTTCATGCTCGGTACAGTATCAATGAGAAGAAAATCGTGTTCACCCTTGATATCACCGAGAGAAATTCCAGGGCCTTTGTATGAAAGCGCGGGACCAGCAGGATCAAACGAATACACTCCAGCAAGGAGAGGCAGATTCATGAAAGGAATATTCTGAGGAGAAAAAGCGATGTGAGCGCACGGCAATCTTGTCTTGAGAGCCTGCTTCACTTTTTCAAAATGATAGGAAGATTTTATATTCAAATGTGTCATGAGATGAAAAAGTTCGAGCGGAGGCAGGCCCAATTCCAGCATCATAAGAGAGTGCACCGTGAGAGAGCCGGTAAATCGAGGATTGCATTCATTTGGATAGATCTGATTTCGTTTTTTGTCATACAGAAAATCAATTCCAAAAATTCCTTTGTATCCCTGTTTTGCAAGATGCGCTCCGATTCCCTCTACCACTTTCTGTGCCTGCGCTTCTATCTCTTGTCCCCAGGCGGTAAACCCAAGATCATTACCGAAAAATATTCCATTTGCGGGCACGCCATGAAGAGATTCCGGGACATCAATAAGTTGTAGCTGAAGCGGTCCTGAAAGCGTTCCCTCCGGCATAATACAACCAAGCATCGAAGTGGATTGGCCTTGGATAAAAGGAGCGACCACAACAAACTGAAAATCCGCATCGGCTTTTAGAATTTCAATGCACCGGCTAAAATCTTCTTTCTTGTGAATAAAAAAAGTTCCCTCATTTCCGCCCGTCTCTTTATCCGCCCGTTGCACCACGAACGCCCCCTGATTTTTCTCCCAGAGCTCCTCAAAAGAAGAGCCGAGATATGCTTCACGACCATATTGTTCTGAAGGAAGTGTCGGCAGTCCTAATTTCTTTGTTAGTTCGCGAAATGTGCCTTTATACTTCACTTCCTCAAATGTTTTCGGATCATTGCCAATCCATGGGATATGAAGACGATTTAAATCCTGTACGATTTTATCGGTCATTGTATAGAACATGAGCTTCGGCATCGGCCGGAATGATTTAAGAAATGATTGAAAAACGTGATTGCCGATGAGATATCCGGTGCCATGTATCTTTTTGGCAATATTCGGGTGATGATCTGCAAGAATATGCATTCGCAAATATTCTTCCATCACATCGACATCACTCGACCGGTGAATGGTATAGATTGAATAGTTATTCAGAAAAAACGCCGGAATAATGCGAGTATAAGGAGTGATTCCGACGGAAAGAATTGCTGTTTGATTGATTTGCCTGACAACAGATTCAATGTCGGGGACAAGAGCTTTCCAATCACGAAAATTATAAGGACTCTGATTCATTGTGTTTAATAGTAACAAATAATTGTCTTCTCGACATCGAAAAAATCCGGACAAATGAAAAGGCGGAAACATAACCTTTTCATGTTTCCGCCATATTATTTGCTGATGTTTTCCTGTGCGTTACAGGCTCTGGAACTTGAGCGCCTTGCGACGATTGTCGCGCAACCAGTGCTGGACCGCCACGGCCTTCATGGGCGGAACGGAAGGGAAATCCCCGCCGATCACACTGAAATGAAGGAAGCAATCCACGCCGTCGTCGCACAACAGATGGCCGCAACCAGTGACCAAGTTGTAGGAGCGGACCACCGCCCTCATCCAGCCGTCTTCCGCCTTCAAATTCGGCGGCAACGGCGTCTCTTCCGGCGCCCACTTGGCAACGACGCACTCGGAGAGCGGAACGCACATCTCGTGCGCAACAGCGTACTTGATCACCTTCGGTCCCATGCGGGGGAAGACATTCAAGTAATCGGCGCCGGGGTAGGCGTTGCCCTCAAACAACGGGACGATGAGTCCCACCTGTGCGCCGTTGATCGTCTCCTTCTTGAGTCCAAGCTTCAAGACTTTCGAGGCATTGGTCCGAACGACCTGACCCGCGAAAATCTCCTGGACTCCGACGTAGAACACTCCGCCGCGCGTGATGACCGAGACCTGCAACTGAACGAACATTCCGTTCCGTTGCAGAATCACGATATCGATGTTGTCCTTGTCCTTCTCCCGCGTGCGGGGCGCCGCACCATCGTAGACCACCGGCACGACGAGATCCGGCATACTGCCAGCCGTCACATCAGTGACTTCACCTGCGGCGCAGTGGAGCACCTTCGCGCCTTCCACAGCCTGCATGCTGAGCAACACGCGAACCGCCGAGGGCCTGTCGCCCCTGTCGATATTCGCCGCCGCCCACATGTTTTGGGCTTGGGCTTCCGGGAATTCGAGCCGGAACCCGGAAACCTGCAAATGGAGGTTGCCGAACATGGATTTCCACGTCGCGCCCCCCTCCACATCAGTGTTCCAGCTCCGCTCTTCGATCGGCGAACCGACCTCATTCACGGCACCATCGGCTTTGCGGGCAGCCCTGAGGGCTTCCACAACGACATCGATAGGCCGAACTGCAATTTGCTGCACCATAACTCACACTCCTCACAAAGGTCTCCCTGGTCCCAATCATCCTCATCAGCCACGCAGGCCGACTACAGACAGATAAAAAGGATTGCAGGTTCTGGTATAATGATAGCATATTATGACCCAAATGTCAAGCATAAAAAGCTGAAAAATACGGCTTATATACTAGCTAAAATCAACTTTCTTCAAAGAAAAATTAGGGTCAATCTATTTCGTGAGTTACAATCAAAATATGGAAAGAAGAGAGATTAAGGGAAATGGCTACACACTTGAAGGAAATGTCTTCCTCCCGAAGGAAAAAGGAACAAAAAGGCCTGCTCTTTTGCTTCTTCATGGATGGAACAGCACCCAAGAGAGGATGTTTGATACTGCAAAAATGCTTGCGGAGAAATTCGGCTTCATCTGTCTCACTTTAGATTTACGAGGGCATGGGAAAAGCGCGGGTGATAAAAATTCCCTCTCCCGCAAAGATTTTCTCGATGATGTAATCCTCGGATATGATTTCCTTGCGAAACGGTCTGAAGTAGATACAGAAAAAATTGGAGTAAGCGGAAGCTCTTTTGGAGGATACCTCGCGCTCCTCCTTAGCCAAAAAAGAAATCTGAATTTCATAATACTCCGAGCTCCGGCAGATTATCCCGACGAAACATTCGAAAAGCCCAAAGGAATGATCTTCGAGCAAGCGAAAATAAATGAATGGCGTGAACACAAAAGAGATTCTGAATCCACACTCGCTTTGCGAGCCATTCATACATTTCCCGGAGAAATTCTTATTATCGAGTCGGAAAAAGATGAAATGGTCCCCCACCAGACAATTCTTAACTTCAAAAATGCAGTACCGGATCTGACACAACTCGAACACGCGCTTATAAAAAATGCCCCGCATAGTCTTTCGAAGTATCCAGAGCTTCAAAAAGAAGCGAATGAAATAGTAGCAAGGTGGATTCAAAAGAAGGCGTAACCTTGATTGAAAGGTAAAAATGGATTATTGTGTGATGGTCACGGATATTTTGTTTGCCGTCGCAACCAAAATTCCCTGACCACGCCTCGCCTTTTTTTCTTGTTAGAAAAATATGGCTCCGGCTCGCACAAGTCCGCAAAAACTTAAAGCAGTTTAAGTTTCTGGGCTTTTGCGCCCTTAGCTCAGTTGGTAGAGCAGGTCATTTACACTGACAAGGTCGGGGGTTCGAATCCCTCAGGGCGCACAATAAAAAATTTCCGCGAAGGCGGATTTTTTATTGTGCGCCCTAACGATGCGCGGGGGCGCATCGTGTGAGGGATTCGAAGCCCGATTGTGCATTTTTTCTAGCGCGTGACCGCGCAAAAAAATCCAATCGGGGTACTGACCCTGTAAGGGTCGAAACTCCCGCAGGGTTTCTCAAATATCCGTGACCACAATGTGCGACCAAATTTTTCTTGCGATTTTCTCTCTTAATGCTATTGTGCAATTGGAAATGATTCTTGTCCGAGAGCTCTCTTGGAGGATCGTTTAGCGTTTCAGCATGAAAGGAGAACCCTATGAGTACGCATGGGGAGAACCGATCTGCCGTGTCTCAAAGAGGCGGTACGCTTACTGCAAGAAGCATCAAGCTTCTGAATACTGCGCTTGCAGGATCGGTTCCGCTCAACCTGTCTGAAAAGACAGCCTCGTGGTGGGTGGAAGATACGGGAGGAAAAGAGTGCCTTGCAGACGAGGTGCAGAAAGTGCTTTTTCATCCGCCGACAGTGGCGAACGAAGTCGCCCACTGGGTCCGGTTTTACAAGTTCCTCCTCCAAAGGCAGGTCGCTTTTCCTGGTCTGGAGAAACACAGTTGTAACGCGAAGAATTCGATCTTTATTCCTGAAGTGAAAAATCAGACCCGGTTTGAGGCTGATCTTCAGGAGTGCTGTAAAAAATTCTTCCCGATGACGTATAAACCGGAACCGACACAGGGCACCCTGGGCGGAAATCGGTTCCGCGAAGGAAAGACCTATATGATTCAAGTGGATCAGAAGGAATCAGACGCATGGCCCGCATCCATGACGGAGGGACACGAAGTGACACTCACTGAACTTCTCGCACGGGAGCTTTACTTTTACTTCCGCGGGATACGAAGACCGAAAGAGTGCTCGATGTACGCTATGGGCTCATGGGTTGCAGACAACCGAGTACCCGCTCTCCGTTGGACAACTCACGGCCTTCGGCTGGAGTTCTTCCAGAGAAGCGCTCTCAAGTATCACTGCTTCTGGGGACTCCAAGTCTTAAATACGTAAGACTGCCATTACGAGCAAGAAAAAATATTCCTGACTGGGGGACACCGGTCGGGAATTTTATTATTCTCCTTCCAATTCTTTTCAAATTCAGTACTATTAAACCCGAGCCCCCGTAGTTCAATGGATAGAACGTCGGACTTCTAAGCCGTTAATGTTGGTTCGATTCCAACCGGGGGCACATATAAGAAAAAGAACCAACTGCTTGGTTCTTTTTCTTATATGTGCCAGCCGGAGCGATGTTTCGCAAACATGCGAAACCGCGAGGCAGGGTCGTGAAAATTTTGTTTTGACGAAAACAAAATTATTCCTGACCACACAAAAGAAAAACACCAAGCAGTTGGTGTTTTTCTTTTTATGTCCCCCTCTCTAAATCGACGGATCCACCAAAACCTTAGAATGAGTAGTAATCTCCTTCAAATTCAGCGCCTTATTTTGATAGAAATCAATTGTATTTTTTAAAAGATCCTGGTCAATAACGGACGTCTGATTATTTGTCGGCGTCTCAACTCTGAAAATCTCACCTCGCGAAATACTTCGAAAGAGATAGGCACTTGCTACTGCTCCGATAATAAAAAGAAGAAAGAAGCTTGCAAGGAGAAGTTCCCAATTTCTTTCTGAACGAGGCCAAACGCGCCTTTCAGGTCTTTTGTTTCCCTTCTTCAAAAAGCCTCTAAAAAAATGTTGCAATTTCCCCATGTGTGTTATTGAGATTCTAGTACTGTAAAATTAAAAGCTCCCGTCCAAACTCGCTGTGTCTTTTCCGAATCATCCCCAAGAGAAGATATGAAAGAAACGTTCTTGAGATCCAGTTTATATGGCATGTTGAGAAGGGCCGCGAGAAAAGTATGCATCGCCGTCCACGAACCACTTATAGACACGGAAAGGCGAATTTTCGATACTTGGCCATTTTTGACTTCTTCTACCGTATTTACTTTTGTTGTACAGTGAGTGGCTTTTCCGAGATCTTCGATGCGGGCCAAAAAATCCACCACATTATCTTTGGTAACCAAAAATGAACTAAGTGTCTGCGTATCCGACTGCATTGCATTTACCGTTTTTTCAAGCGACTGAATCGCATCTTTCTCTGCAATCGCCGCCACCAGATCGTTATTCACTGTAAAAGCATGTTCGTTCATATTGCGGATCAACAAAAAGAGAAAGACGACTCCAAAAAGCGCAGCGAGATTAAGAATGACCACGAGCGCAAAGAGAGACGCGGTCTTTGTCTTGGGAAAATTGTCAGAATGTTCCGGTTGCATGAATGGTGAAATTAATATCTTTTTCCGAAGCGAGATTTGAGATTGGGAAATCGACTTTAGTAAAAAATCTTTGTCCTTGAACCATTTTCACATATGCAACAAGAATATCCCGGCTTGAGGCTGTTCCTGTTACATTCAATGATCCTGTTCCAGAAGTTGCTTCATCATAAGAAAGCGCATTAATTTTTATACCGAGAGGTCGAACTAAGACTGCATCGATAACATCAATAGGAAGTGGAAGAGTAGATGTTGCTGTATTCACCTTGAGTGACACAAGATTTTTCTTCACAGTAAGGAGATCTTCTTGCAAAGATTTGCTCTTCCTCATATCTTCAGATGAAAGTACCGGCTCGGCTCTACTTACCGCTACATTTTCTTTTACCCTGGAAAGAAAAAAGGAGGGCAGAAGGAAAGACGCGTACAAAAGGAAAAGTACAAATGAAAGCAGGAGGCCAAGCGTAGCTACTCGAAGAGCATACTCGCCCTTGAGAAGGTGTTTTATCTCTTTGGGAAGAAAATCAAGCATGATACATCTGGGAAGAAACTGGCCAAGGAAGCGCGAGACCGACTGCAGGCGCGAAGGAGAGAGATTGCAGATATGAAATTGGCGGGATGTAGATATCTTGAGAAGCAACATTCGTCCAGATATTGGCGATATCAACTTTTTTACCCATATCAAGAGCAATGTGCTCCCGAAGACCGGACACCGCTGAATTTTTTCCGGACAAAACAATTCTTTCGATTTTTCGCGGAGACCCTTTTGAATCATTACCCTGATCTTCCCAGTACAGGCTCACCTTCCGCATCTCATCCTTAATAACAGATACTGAATTCAAAAGAGAAGAAAAAAATTCCTGATTGCTTGTCGTGTTTATAAAACTCTTTTTCTCTTTCATCTCTCGCGCTTCCTGTTCGGACACAGAAAATGCTCGCGCGACCGCCGAGGTAAGTGTCGTTCCTCCAACCGCAATGACAGAAGAAAATTGAACTGCCCCTCCTTCCACAACAGCAAGAGTCGTTTTTGAGTGGCCAATATGCACCAAAAGAGTTGTCCGCATATCACCTCTCTGCAAAAGAGAATTGGCAAGCGCCTGGCTTCTTATTTCAAATGATAAAGGAACCAAACCAGCAGAATGAAGAAGGGAAAGATACGATGAGACGACGTCTTTGGGAACTACAGAAACGATGACGGGAATGCGTTCATGCGGTAAGGTCCCGGGCATGACAGCGTATTCAAATAAAGAATCAGCAGGACTTAACGGCACATTTTCCTCTAAAAGAAACTCGATGCTTTCTTTCAGATCAGCTCCTTGAACATACGGAACCTCCGCCCGAAAGAGATAGGTTTTCTCATCAGGAAGAGAAGCTTTTACGAATTGGACTTTAAATTCGCGCCGAATAGTACGCAGAGCTTCAGCGAGAGGGCCGGGTTTCTCAATAGTGCCAGCCACGATTGTTTCCGGAGGTAGCATTTGCTCGAAATATTTTTCCACACGAAAGCCATACGAAGTTCTCTCTAATTTCATCGCTCGGAGAGCTCCTTCCGAAATATCGACGGAAGCAAAAGGCATGACAAGAAATTTCGGTACGGGAAACAATTTCGTGGCACTCGGGTGAGGATGTTTTGAAGAAGCAAAGGACATAGAATGTCCTTTTATTATACCAAGAGAAAGGCGGAGAGAAAATGCTTATTTGGCCTTGCAACCCGGAGGTATACCCTCTTTCGGTTCAAGAAGTGAAAAAACGCCTTCTGGAGTACTTACCGCGAAAAGCATTCCGTTACTTTCGAAACCCTTAATCGTTCTTGGTTCGAGATTCGTCACAAACATGCAGGTTTTGCCTACCAAAACAGCAGGATTAGGAAAATATGCTGAAATACCCGAAACAATTTGGCGAGGCGTGCCTTCGGCGAAATCCACCATGAGCTTCAAAAGTTTGTCAGTATCAGGAATTTTTTCGGCAGAAAGGATTTTTCCGGCTCGGATTTCCACTTTTGCAAAATCATCGTAAGAAATTTTTGCCGGTGCAACCGGTTTTGGTTCGATCTTTTTCTCTTCTTTTTTTTCTTCCATATTATTTTTTCTTATCTAAAAAGTTTTGTAAAATGAGCGCCGCCGCAAATGCATCTACTGATTCTTTCACTTGTGGTTTTCGTCCTGCTCTGCCGTCTTCCCTTTCATTCCCCATTCTCTGCATTCTGTTTTTGTTTTTCGAAGCTTCATGGGAAGTCATAAATTCCGGTTCGAAATGGACCGGAAGAGAAACTTTCCCCAAAAGAGCGGTTTTGAAAATTAAAATATCTTTCATGATTGAGTTCGGCTGTCCTTTGTAATCAACCGACTCGCCTATCACGATTTCGCCGATTTCTTCTTCCATACAGATTTTTTGAATTTCATCGAGAAGTTTCGCATCTCGCGGCAAAATCGCTTTCGGAAAAGCGATTTTGCCGCCTTCATCCGAAGTCGCAATGCCAATTCTTTTTGAACCATAATCAATTCCGAGAAATTTGGTCATTTATTTCTTTATACTAGCTAAGGTCTCTATAATATGAAGCGTGGCATTTGCCGCTTCAATTCCTTTATTATAGCCGTCATTCCCCGTCCGGGCTTTTGCCTGCTTTATTGTATAGACAGAGAGAATTTCCATGATTATCGGAATATGATACTCCAGTGCAACTTGCGCGCACCCTCTAGCTGATTCATTCGCGACTAGCTCGAAATGATACGTCTCACCTTTCAGCACCACTCCAAAAGCAATGAGACAATCGTATTTTTTCGTCTTTGCGAGAGCTTGCGCGGTAATTGGAATCTCAAGCGCTCCTGGCACAGTTGCGGTCACAATATTTTTCTCCAGTACTCCCGCTTTCAGTAAAGTCTTTCGGCAAGCTTTCTCGAGACTCTCGGTCATTTCAGTATTAAAAACACTTCGGACAATGCCGATTTTTATTTTACCCGTAGACACGCGCGAGATGTTTTTAGTACTTTGAGATTTTTTCAGCATATTTTGCAAGAATATCGACTTCTGTATTCACCTTGTCCCCCACTTTTATTCCCTGAAGCATCGTATGCTGCCACGTATAAGGAATAATACCGACGGTAAAACTTTTTTGCTTTGCTTCGATAACCGTAAGCGAGATCCCATTCACTGCGACAGAACCCTGATTCACAATATAGCGCAGCAGTTTCTTCTCGACGACTATTTCCAAAATCTTGCTATTTCCTTTCTTTTCCATTTTCGAGAGAGCTCCCACTCCATCAATGTGCCCCTGAACGATGTGTCCAGCAAGAAAAGAACGCGGAGTTGCGGGCAATTCCAAATTTACGACAGTCTTCGGGAGCAAAGTCCCGAGCATCGTCCTCTTTACCGTTTCAGGCATAAGATTCACGAAAAATTCTCCCTTTGTTTTTTTCACTACAGTCAGGCACGCGCCGTTTACCGACACACTGTCGCTTGGATGCAGCATATCAAGAAAAGATGCCGAGGCAGAGAAGAAAAATTTCTCTTTCTCATTTCGCTCGAATTTCCCAAGATGTGTGATGATTCCGGTAAACATATTATTTTTCTAAAGCTTGTTTAATAAGAGGTTTGATTTGCTTGCGCATAATAAATTCTCCCTTTCTCGCAATATTACCGACAAAATGAATACCGAGGATTTTTTCTAAAAGGTCTCGAGTGTCCTGTTCATCAGTAATTAAAAACACTTCACCCACCTCAAGATCCACAGCATTCAAGAAGATAAAATCAAGAACCAACTCTTTCTTTAATCTATGGAGATAATCAAGAATCTCTGAAAGACGCTCGTGGATTAAAGCTTTAGCTCCAATCATTTCTATTTGCGCGGTTCCAACTTTTTTTCCTCCAAGCAAATTCCATGAAAAATCTCCCTCAATCTTTTCCCACAATTTTGTTCCTGTCATATCTGATTTTGCCATAAAAAGTTCTTTCCAGAAACCCTCGGGCAATTTTGCAATTTTATGCAGCCACTTTGCCGCTTCCCTATCCCGATCTGTTGTAACTCCAGCTTTAAAATTGAAAGTGTTAGAAATAATCGCTGAAGAGAGAAGAAGGGTGGATTCTTTTGAAGGAACGATGTTTTCCTTCATAAATTTTTCCGCAACTAACGTTGCCGCTGCTCCCACAAGTTCTATTTGAGCTTTTGCGTTGGGAAATTTACCTGCTTCGTGAACCTGCCTATGATCGATGATCTCTATCACTTGTTCTGGACGAATTGTATCCTCAAGATTATTCGCCACACTTGCATCAAGAAGGATGATTTCGTCAAATTTTTTCGCATTTTTAAATGCTTTCGGAGAAGAGATCTCGAAACGCTCAAGAACATACCTTGCTTCTTCGTGAGGTATCCCAATGATCCCCGCAATGACATTTTTCCCCTGGCTTTTCAAAAATTCAGTGTAAGCAAAAAGACAAGAGAGCCCATCAAGATCAGGGTTGACGTATGAGGTTACGAGAATTGGTTTCTTTTCTTTCATTTTGCAAATATTGGATTGATTGTAGGTCTTGCGAGTGAGAATCGCAAGAGGTATCCGAAAATCAACTTTTCTGATATTATCCCTCTCTATTGGAGGAGTGGCTGAGCGGTCTAAAGCAACGGTCTTGAAAACCGTCACCTGGGCAACTGGGTCGTGAGTTCGAATCTCACCTCCTCCGCAATGAAATCGTATCTATCTAGAATTTTATTCTACATCAAGCCTCATATTAAAAAATATAAGGTTTCTTTCTTTTTGATTTTTTTCAGCTACGCTTTCGGAATTATTTTCGACAGTATCGTAAAACCCTATCTCTACAAGGAAATCATAGACAGCGTCTCTTCCGGCGCCACACCCGATGTTATCCTCTCCGCACTTATGGCGATTGCGGGACTTTTGGTAATTACTATCATCCTCCACAATGTGGGCTTTCGTGTTGGTGATTACGCGAGCTCGTATTTTCAAAGCAAAGTGATGAAGGATCTCTATGATTCCACCTTCGACAGACTTCTCAAACATTCATATTATTTCTTCTCAAATAATTTCTCGGGAAGCATCGTCGCCAAAACAAAACGTTTTACCAGATCATTCGAAACTTTGGCGGACATCATTTCTTATCAGATATTCTTTTCTCTCGTCACTGTATCGGGCATTATTGTAATCCTTTTCATAAAGGCGCCTCTCCTCGCTTGGATATTTTTGGCATGGGCACTTCTCTATATCACTATCACCGTCCTCTTCATCAAAAGAAAGATGGCGTTCGACTTAGAAGAAGCGGCCGCCGATTCGCGCGTCACTGCTCGGCTTTCAGATGCAATTTTAAATGTGCTTACGATAAAAATATTCGCGAGAGATAAAGAGGAGAGCGAAGCGTTCAAAGACGTCACGTCGGACGAGGAGAAAAGACGCAGGCACGCGTGGTATATGGGAAATTTCCAGAACGCACTGCAGGCTTTTCTCATGGCAATACTTCAGTTTACTGTCATATACGTAAGCATCCATTTGTGGTATGAGGGATTATTGTCTGTCGGCACTTTCGCCCTTTTGGTTTTTTATATGTTCAATCTCTTCGATATACTCTGGAGCTTGGGAAAATCTCTTACCAAAGCGATAAAAGCCACTACGGATATGAAAGAAATAGTGGATATTTTTGATTTGGAGATAGATGTTATGGATTCTAAAAAACCAGAACCAGTGAAAATTGGGAAGGGCGAAATTCACTTCGACGATGTCTCTTTTATCTATAAAGGTGGGATCAATGTGCTAGAACATTTTACCCTCGCAATCCGCTCTGGAGAGAGAATCGGCGTCGTCGGACATTCCGGAGCGGGAAAATCAACCATCACGAAACTACTCCTCCGATTTATCGATGTGACAAAAGGAGCTGTGAAGATTGACGGGCAAGATATAAAAGAAATCACCCAGAATGATCTGCGCTCTGTCATCTCTTACGTACCGCAAGATTCAATCCTCTTTCATCGAACTATCCGGGAAAATATAGCTTACGGAAAACCGGAAGCGAGTGATGAGGAAATACAAAATGTAGCGAGAAAAGCTCACGCTCACGAGTTCATCACAAAGCTTCCTAAAGGATACGATACCCTGGTCGGCGAAAGAGGAGTAAAGCTTTCCGGCGGAGAACGCCAACGCGTAGCGATTGCGAGAGCAATGCTTAAGAATACGCCAATCCTCGTTCTCGATGAGGCCACAAGCTCGCTCGACAGCGTAAGCGAATCATATATACAAGAAGCATTCGCGGAACTTATGAAAAACAAAACGGTCATCGTCATCGCTCACAGATTGAGTACTGTTCAGAAAATGGACAGAATTATTGTTCTTGAGGATGGCGAAATTGTGGGTATGGGAACCCATAGCGAGCTTGTCGCAGACAACAAAGTCTACGCGGAATTATGGAATCATCAGACAGGCGGATTTTTGCAGGAATGAAATAGTTTAAAAGTGCTACAATTATGAGATGGCATGGTTCATCTCTCTCCTCACCTTCCCGGGCGTTGTGTTCCACGAATATTCTCACAAGAAATTTTGCGATTGGCATGGAGTCTACGTTTTTAAAGTTTCGTACTTCCGTTTTGGAAATCCTGTTGGCCAAGTTATCCATGCTGAGCCATCAAAATACCGCCAGGTGTTTTGGATCTCTGTCGGACCACTCATTGGAAATACTTTTATCGCAATCCTGTCGAGCTTTCTCGCTTTTTACGGAAACATCGATTTGTATTGGAAATTGTTTCTCATTTGGATCTCTTTTTCAGCGGGAATACATGCGTTCCCAAGCGATCAGGATACGGACAACATTATTGATGCTTCAAAAAGAGCTCTGCGATTTAAAGACTTCATAACTCTCGGTTTTGTATTTCGCTACGCATCACTTCTCTTCGTATACCCCATGAAATGGGCAAATAATCGAAGGTTTTTGTGGTTTCTCTATGGATTTTTGCCTTTAGCTTTTGGTTTTTGGCTTTCAATGTATGTGGATACGCCAAATATAATCGAGCACACAAAAAGTGCTATACTTCATTTATGGCAGACTTTAATCTAGACGAGTCGAGAAAATATCAAAATCAAGTGATTGATCAGCTTCGGGTCATTCGCGATGAGATGGATCGCGATGTCATTAATTACTATTACACTGACGGGGCGCAAGACGAGGGAGAGGCGCAAAGCAATCTCCGAGGAATTCACCGCTATCTCAAAGATGTGTATCAGAAAATTGACCGGATGCTTACGGACATAGAGAGACACAACTATTAAGACTGAAAGGCCCGAGCGCAAAGCGCTCGGGCCTTTTCTTTTACATCCTCTTTAAATACATATCCCAAACCGCTGAAGCGACATTCGAAGGCTTCCCTTCGAGCGGATCATGATGAAGATTAATGAATGGCACCGCATTGCATTCGATAATTCCCCACTTCTGCGTGTCGGGATCTTTTGTAATATCTTCGGCAATAAAATCAAAACCAAGGATCGGATCATTGATAAATCGCGCAACTTTATTTAAGGCCGGAATAAATTTTGGATGAGCGATATCCATCACCTCAATGCTTTTCCCGCCATACGAAACGCCGATCTTTTCCGTCAGATCAATCTCTTTCCCTTTTGGCAAAACGCTGTCCCTAGAAAACCCACGTCTCTTCAAATAACCGTCTAAAAGAGCATGAACCGGCACATCTTTTACTTCGCCGGTCTTTCGGGCATCTTTTTCCCGGATAAGTTCAAGAATGCTATGGACTCCATCTCCAATAATCCGCGGAGGCTCTCCGGCAAGAAGCCCTCGGACTTCTCCATCAATAGCAGTCGCGCGAAAAACCGGCCCCACAAGATGCTCTTCGACTATTACAAATGGACAAAGTGTTTTCGTGACTTTAAATGCTCTCCTAAATTCTTCTTCTGTCGAAACAAATGTGGTCGTATGCCTTCCGCGCGAACCAAACCTCGGCTTCACCACAACCGGCTTTTCTAATTTTCGAAACATCCGCCGAGCGCTCCAGAAAAAGAAAAATCCTCCACCTTTTGAAACCTGCACACCAGCGCTAGAAAGTTTCTTTTTGAGCACCGCCTTGTCATCTATCCACGCAGCAGCAGGAACTTCGATTGAATCCGGACGAGGAAGACTTGTGAAATGCCGCCACTTGTCGCCAAGATAAACACGATAGATATCCGTGGCGCGTCCAAAAACCATAAGCTGTTCCATTGCTATGCCCCGCTTCTCTGCCTCTTCCCAAAGTACTTTCCCGCGAGCAATTTTTGTTTTCGAAATGTCATCGCTCCACTTAGCAATATGAAGCGGAAACCAAATCCAGGACAAAAGAACAAGGCCCTTTTCAATTACGTGCATGAGCTTTCTTCCGGGGTATGAATACAGGACATATTCATTGAAAGAGGCAGTCATCCCGTTGAAAAGCCCCGTGAGCTTGTCCATCGGGTGATTTGTCTGATTATTTCCGCAGTAAAGGCATCTATTCTGTTGTGATGAGGGGCTCGTTGTCATGGTCTGAAATACAAAATTCATTCTAAATGATATACTAACTTTGGTCGACTTATCAGTGCAAACCGAAACTCTTATGATCGGACACTAAGTCGCACGCAAAGAGCCGGCAACGCCGGTTTTTTGCATTTTATGCCCTTCCTTAAGTAAAGATTTTCTCAATATCCTATTCTCTATTACACGATTTTCCTATTCTACCCTCAAATCACAAATTGCAAACACAACTTTCGCGAACATATTTGTTATACTATAACGATGACGCAAAAACCTCTCATTTGGCAAACCTATGAGTACTCTTACCGACAGAAAACTGCTGATTGGTATTGGACAGTTTGGATCGTGGTGATTTCGCTAGGGGCAATCTCAATAATCTACGGAAATATTCTTCTCGCGGGAGTACTGGTTGTGGGAACATTCGCCCTCTCTGTTTTCGCAGGAAGAGCACCGCAGTTGCTTCGTTATGAAATAAATGAAAGAGGAATTATTATCGGAAACACAATGTATCCATACTCAACGCTCGAATCTTTCGGAATTGACCGCTATGCGCCGGAGATGCCAAAGCTCATCGTCAAATCAAAGAAAAAAATGATGTCATTCATTATTATTCCCCTCGATACTATACATGAAGAGACTGTCAGAAAATATCTCGGGTATTATCTCATCGAAGCCGACCACGAGGAACCCCTTTCTCAAAAAATAATGGAATACTTGGGATTTTAGTCGTATCCACCAAACTGTGGAAAACTTTATGAGTAAAAATTGAACATAGATGTTATACTGTAGTGAATAATAAACAAAGTCCATGTACAGCGCCGATACTAAAAAGAAGGCCGAGCAATTGAGAGCAAGAGGTGTTCCGTATTCAAAACTGACTGAGAAATTCGGTGTGCCTAAGTCAACCCTGTCATACTGGTTTAGTGAAAAATACGAGCATATTTACAACACCGAAGCCAGACTTAAACATCTTGCAAAATCCAGACCAAAGGCACTGGCAGCAATTCAAGAAAGAATTAGAAAAAATAATGACTTTATTAAGCTCAAAGTAAAAAGGGAAATAAAAAAATATCCTCTAGGGAATATAGGTTTACAAAAATCTGTTCTCGCTTCTCTGTATTGGGCTGAAGGTTCAAAACATTCAAAAGTTACGGGGCTCAAATTCGCAAATTCAGACCCGAAATTAGCGCAATTCTTTATCGAACTTCTTCGAAAATCATTCCCAATAGACAATAAAAAATTCAGGCTTGGGATTTATTTGCACTATTATCACAATGAGAGAGAGTGTAAAAAATTCTGGTCAAAAACTTTAGAAATCCCAGAATCTCAATTCTGGAAGACATACTGGAAGAAGAGAAGTAAAAGAAAAAAATTTAGAAAGAATTTTATGGGCGTTTGCTTTATCTACTACTCTGATAGTAATATCAGAAAGGAAATTATGGAGATATGTGATCAAATGCACAGAATTTTATGTCCCCGTAGCTCAGCGGATCAGAGCGCTTCCCTGCGAAGGAAGAGGTCGGCCGTTCAAATCGGCCCGGGGATACTAGTTGCATCATAGCTGGTATACTTTAAAAATGAAAAATTCAATTAAAATCCTACTAGCTTTTTTTGTTATCTTGACACTGGCTTGGGCTTGTTTATTTTATTTTAGAGGTAGACCAAGACATTTTCTAAACCAAAAGGTTGCATCTACATTTAAAGTCCTTCTGGACGAAAAAACTTGGAGAGGCAAGCTAATAAAAAGCGACAATCCTATGTCATGGAACGTGCCAGAAGTGAATACCCAAATTAAAGCGGAAAATTATCAGAAGGATTTTTACTGCGGTGGTAGGAAAGCAAATTTTGTTGACTATTTTTCATACAGCGCGGGAGCAGGATCTGTGGGAGGGTGGAATAGTATATCAGTCATAGATTGCACTGATTATTATTTTGTTTTTGAATATGGCGATGCGGGCCCAAAACTGTTTGGACCTTTCAAACCTTAATTGATAAAATCGCAAAAAACACCCTCTCGAGTGTTTTTTAAGCTGAAATTTTTGTGAGAAGCGCCGAGAGTCGTGACTTGTATCTCGCAGCGGTATTTTTCTTAATGTATTTGGTTTTTGCCGCCTTATCAATTGCCTGAAAAGTTTGCGGAAGCATTGTCTCAAATCCCTTTTTATCTTTCTTTTGAGCCATAATCCGGATCTCCTTAATGAGGTCTTCCATAACTCGTTTTCGGCGAATATTGAAAACTCGCTTCCTGTCGGAAACTCGGATAGCCTTTTTTGCGGATGTCGTAATTGCCATTCGCGAAATACTATAGTAAAAGTCTGAAAAAGGCAATACCTGCCTCGAAAAGAATGGTGTATGATGAACTCTATGATCTCCGAACTCACAGGTAAAATCGTCTCCAAAGACCCGAAAAAGCTCGTTTTAGACGTACATGGCGTGGGTTACAAGATATTCATTTCCGGTGATACGTTTGAAAAAGTGAAGAAAATGGAGCCTGAACCAGTGAGGTTTTTCACCCATTTGGCTGTCAGAGAAGACGCGCTCGATCTCTACGGTTTTCTTGAAGAAGAAGGGTTGAATTTCTTTGGGCTTTTAATCTCTATTTCTGGCATCGGTCCAAAAACAGCTATGGGGATTCTTTCCGGCGCCACTGTTTCTACGCTCCGCCAAGCAATTGCCTCAGGAGATTCTTCCCTTCTTACTAAAATGGGAGGAATCGGAAGAAAAAATGCCGACAAAATTATTTTGGAACTTCGCGACAAGATCGGTCTTGTCGAAGAAAGCGAAAAAACTGATTTCCGCGGCGCCTCTGACGTGCTTGAAGCTTTGAAGTCTCTCGGGTATCCTGAACGTGAAGCTCGCGAGGCGCTCAAAAAAATTGATAAGAAAATCGAGAGTACATCGGAAAAAGTAAAACACGCTTTAAAAATTTTAGCGACGCACGCATAAATGATTTCTTTTTTACGAAAAATTATTCCGCGGAGCATATTTAAAAAGCTCCAGCCGATATATCACTACAAAATCGCTCTGCTTGGAGCAATTCTCTATCGCTTCCCTTCTCGAAAAATTAAAGTAGTGGGGATCACAGGTACAAAAGGAAAAACGACCACGACAGAGCTTACCGCAAAAGTCCTCGAGGAAGCGGGATTTAAAGTTGCCTCAATGGGCACGCTTCAATTCAAAATCGGAGGAGATACAAAACGAAATCTCTATAAAATGACGATGCCCGGACGATTTTTCACTCAGAAATTTTTGCACGATGCCGTAAATGCAGGCTGTGATTGGGCTGTGATTGAAATGACTTCTGAAGGAGCAAAACAATTCCGACACAAATATATAGACCTCGATGCGCTCATCGTTACCAATATCTCTCCGGAACACATCGAATCGCATGGCTCATATGAAAAATATGTTGAAGCGAAACTTTCCATCGCACACGCCCTTGAACATTCCGAGAAAAAAAATCGAGCGATCATTGTGAACAAAGACAGCGCCGAGGCGGAAAAATTTCTCTCCCTCAATATTCCCCGAAAATATCCGTATTCATTGAAAGACGCAGGTTCGCACACGCTCGGAGGCGCAGGAATTGAATTCGGCTTTAATGGAGTGAGAATTTCCTCCCCTCTTCCTGGACTTTTCAATGTCTACAATATGCTCGGCGTCGCTACGTTTGCAAGAAGCCAAGGCATCGAAACGGCTGTAATTAAAAAAGCTCTTGAAAAAGTCAGCCTCGTGCGAGGCCGAATGGAAAGAGTAACTTTGCCAGGAGATGTGAAGACGAAAAAAATACAGGACTTTACTGTGATAGTAGACTACGCTCATACAGCAGATTCTTTGGAAAAAGTGTATCAAACATTCGGCGCATCCGACAAAATCTGCGTCCTCGGCAACACCGGAGGAGGAAGAGACAAATGGAAACGGCCAGAGATGGGAAAGATCGCCGACACCTATTGCTCTCAAATCATTCTGACCAATGAAGATCCGTACGACGAAGATCCCGAAGGAATCGTTAAGGAGATGGCGAAGGGCATGATAAAACATCATCCGAGGATCATTATGGACCGGCGAGAAGCGATACATTCAGCACTCAAAGACGCTCGGAAAGGCGAAGTGGTGATTATCACCGGCAAAGGTACTGATCCGTATATTATGGAAGCGAATGGAGCGAAAACACCTTGGGATGATGCAACCATCGTCCGCGAAGAACTCACAAAAATATTAAACTAATTTATTGAGCGGGATTAAAAAAATCCTCGACTCCTTTATAGGTCAAACGCGCAAGATTTGAAATCGCTTGCGTGCGTTTTTGAAGGGTCAAAAATTGCGGTTCATAAATATAGCCATACTCGATGAGCATCCCTGCTGAATCGAGAGAGTTATGAGAACCGATAGCAATGAGATCCTGTTCGGGTACAACCCCCAAATCTTCGTGCGAAAGCGTACTTACGCTATATTCTTTTGAAAGTTCGCTGAAAACAGAATTCGCCACAGCTTGGCTTCCTTTTGAATTTGAGTACTGACCTTCCGGAATATAGATAGTGAATCCTTTGTATATTCCCGGGGTAGCGACATTTTTCCGGGGATAATTGTTGAAATGGATATGAATGACGAGATCAATTTTATTATCATTCGCCCATTTATTTATAGCGTAAAGGCGATATGCCACCTCACTTACTGCGGTCCGATGAGGAACACCCGTGACGGTCTGGAGAAGTCCTTTGGCTTTTAAATCATTCATCATCGCGATTTGATTCTGTATAAAATCAGTCACAGCCTGTCTTTGTGTTGCAAAATATTCTTGGAAAATAGGATTGTATCCTCCTTCGCGAGTGCGGGAAAGGGTCACAACAAATCGAGGGTCTTTTGAAAGAAGGCTTGTGAGTTCTTCTCCAAGTTCCGCTGTCATATCTGCTTCCCTTATTCCCCCAAATTGCGTCCCGCTGTATTCGTCATCATGTCCTGGCACAACGAGGATCTTTAATTTTGCCGCATTTGCTGCCTCCGCATACTTCTGATGAAGTATTTCAGAAGTGGAGCTGTCTACAAAAAATACGGATGCTACAAAATGACGCACTGATTCAAACGTCAGTCCGCGAGAACCGTCGCCGTGAATAAAAAAGAAAGAAACGCCGATGAAGAGGACAATTCCGATACAGACAATGAGAAGAATGTTCCTCATGGATAAATGTGCTATATATACTAGCATGCCTGAACTACCTGAAGTGCAAACAACTGCACATGGAATCGACACGACGCTTCGCGGTCTCACCATTACCGACGCGTGGACCGATTACAATTCTTCATTCCATTTCGGAAAAGGAAACATCAAAAATCCCGCTTATTTCAAAACCTTCCGGAAGGAAATCGGCGGAAAGAAAATTCAGGGCGGTGCTCGCCGAGGAAAAAATGTTTTAATCCATTTGAGCGGAAATCTTGTTATCCTCGTCCATATGAAAATGACCGGGCATCTTCTCTACGGAAAATTTTCGCGGAAACAAAAAACATGGGTCGCCGACGAAAAAGGACCTCTGCAAGATCCATTTAATAAATTCATTCATCTCGTCTTCTCGCTTTCAAACGGCAAACAGCTCGTACTTTCTGACATGAGAAAATTCGCAAAAGTTTGTCTCGCGGAGGAAGACAGACTCCCCCATCATCCCGATCTTGCACATCTCGGTCCTGAACCGCTCGATGAAAAATTCTCTTTGAGTATATTTCTGTCGCAACTTTTAAAACGACCGAATGCAAAAATAAAACAAGCGCTCATGGATCAAACGCTCATCGCAGGAATC
Organism: Minisyncoccota bacterium; assembly: GCA_028711065.1. Classification (GTDB taxonomy): domain Bacteria; phylum Patescibacteriota; class Minisyncoccia; order Phycocordibacterales; family JAQTLZ01; genus JAQTLZ01. The sequence continues at coordinate 56,912 of JAQTSY010000004.1, read as the reverse complement.
GGAAACATCTATTCAGATGAAATTCTGTGGACTTCTGGAATTCACCCAGAAACAAAAGTTCTCAAAATTCCTGTCAAAGAATCGCGAGTTATGTATACCTCGATGAAAGAATTGCTCCTTAAGGGTATCGACTTCGGTGGGGATTCAATGTCAGATTATCGCAATCTCTTCGGTGAGAGAGGAAGATTCCAGGCAGAGCACCACGCCTATCGTCTTACTGGGAAAAAGTGTAGTAAATACGGATGCAAAGGAATCATAAAACGCCTTACAATTGGAGGAAGAAGCGCGCATTTCTGTTCCGTCCACCAAAAGAAGTGGTAATCTGGAAAGATGAGTAGTAAAATAGAAACATATGGCACACGAAGAATCGGCACCTGATGCAATTGATGACTTGAAATATTTCGGCCTTATTCTCCTTTTTCTTGCGGTCGTATGGTATGTAAGCGGAGGGTACGACCGTTTCAAGGCAAGCCGCGGAGGAAATACGGCTACTTCAACTGAGGCAACAAGCACAATTTATATCGTGCAGTGATCAAATCTTTAGAATTCTAAATAAAGCGATTCCCGCTGATACAGAAACGTTCAGTGATTCTTTTTTACCTTTCATTGGAATAAAAGCGATCTCATCCACTTTTTGTAAAAGCGATTTTGAAATTCCTTCTACTTCATTCCCGAAAACGAAGGCCATTTTTGAAACAATTTTTATTTTTTTATAATCAACTGCTTTCTTGTCTTGCTCGATAGCAATAATTTTAAATCCGGTTTTTTTAAGTTTGGAAAAAACCGTGGCTGGGTTTTTTATTTTCTCCCACGCAATAAATGTTTCTGCACCGAGAGCAGTCTTCGCAATTCCCTTCACCTTTCTGCCAAATGTATCGAGAGGAGCGGGAGTATAGCCAGTCAGATATATTTTTGAGACACCCGCAGCATCCGAGGTACGAAAAATTGAGCCGACGTTTTGCTCGCTTCTTATGTTGTGGAGGATTACAGCTACTTCTTTCTTCATATTTCCGAAGCATACGTTAAATCCAAAGTCTTTTCAAATATCGTTTTCTCTGTTATATTTTGCTGGTATTTTCAATTGCGCCCATAGCTCAGCTGGTAGAGCAGCTCCCTTTTAAGGAGAAGGTCGCAGGTTCGATCCCTGCTGGGCGCACAACAAAAAATTTCCGCGAAAGCGGATTTTTTGTTGTGCGCCCAAGCATCGTGCCGAAGCACGATGCGGGCAGGGATCGAAAAGGTTCTCCCATATTTTTGAGGATGTATTCATTCGAAAAAATGGGAAACCTATACCGTTCCTGTAAGGAAAGATGCCCCTGCTGCAAAATAAAATCTGCTCTTTATTCCCTCTCTGGCTCTTTAGAACCCAGCCCCCACATAAAATCAAAGTATGCCTGGAGAGTCGCTGAGAATTCCTTACTCTCAATAATAAAGCCAAAATTCTCGTTTTTACTCGAAACCATAGCCACTTTATGGTCGTAAATCATAATCATAGCCGCATGAAATATCTGGGGCGGTAAGTATCGGACGTATCGTTTCAGTTTTATATTTTCTTTACCGCGATACTCATCGTACACATCTCCAGATTTGGGGTGCAGGTCATAAGCGGTTATACCTCGAGCAACTCTTTTCTGAATATACTCTCGGACGAAAGAATCGCCCAAAAGGTCACTGTGCGTCTTGGCTTTCACGATCTGACAGACTTTTTTTGATTTGCAATTCAAAACATCGGTATAGACTTGCTTGAGCCCATTCTTCCCTTCAAAAAATTGAATTAGGGGACGAATGTTGTGAGTTACGAAAAGCTCAGAGAGTTCTGGAATAATCCCCTCTACCGTTTTCTTTTTCTCCTCCAAGAGATCGACAAGCTGTTCCGGATCTTTCACCGTGAAAACATTCTGCTTTCCTTTAGAAAGAGAGCTGACTAGGCCAAGTTTGACCAGTTCATCCAAAATTCCGTACGCGGTTGTGCGCTTAATATCAGCCTCCCGGGCTATTTCAGGCACTTTTCCACCCCCAATCCTTAAACAAGCACAATAGACTTGTGCTTGTTTTTCAGTGAGAACTGATTTTGATAATACAGATTCGTACATATTTTTCGACAATTTCTATCTCTATTAAATCCTTATAAATCAACATTATTTGAGTTTTATAAGATAATTGTACTAAATTTATAGATTATATTCAAGTTTGAAATTATCATGGACCCCAGATCGAACACCGTGTTCGAAAGACAGATCTTTGGCCGCTACATAAGAGGAGGAGAATCAAATGGAAGCACACGCTTTGTCTGTTAAAGAAGGTTGCGTTCGGGAAATCGACGCAACACAAGGAGGCGAGACGTTTACAACTCCATGTGGAGTGTTTAAGTATAGTGTGCGTCTTGAAGATGTTTCGGATGCAGTGAGCAAAATCGCTGGCGGAAAACAACCGAAAACTCAAACAAAAACATATCGAGCATCTCATGCTCGCGATAGAAATGAAGTCTTCGAGAAGCTTGGGAATCTTGATGATTTATGTTTCACTCCTGGACAAATTCAGTTATTTTGTTCTACATATGGGAATGAATTTTTGCAGAATCATGATCGCCCTCCAGAGCTCCTTTTTCTTTTTCGAGAGGGAGACACTATTCTTCGCGACAAATCAAATCTCTTTATAGCGAAAGCAGCATGGTTTTGTTTTGATGACGATGAGAATGATCCCGAAGGCAATCCGGGAGGGTGGTCGCAGACATTAGAACTGACCAGATTTTCCAAACCCGAATTTTGGTGGAAAGATTTGAAAAATACTCTCTTTGTAATTCCTCACAAATAGACATACGCATCGGCCCTTGGAATTAAAATTCCAAGGGCCATTTTTTTTGAGAAAAAACAAGTAGCTTCTAAAACCCCTCAATCACAGCAAAACGTTTTTTGAAAACAGACATGAAGCGGGCAAGAATAAAAATTCCTATTCCCATTTCTATTGCTCCAAGAAGTATATGCCAATGTCCCTCCAAGAAAACGGAAGGATACATTGCGATAAGAAACCAAGACACAAATGAGAAAAAAGCACCTACAGGAGTGAATACAAATAAGCCAGCACGCTGATCTTTGAGAGTCGCTTCATAGAAAATCTTTTTTGCTTCCGTGTCCATAAAATCCTGCTTTTTTGTCTTGAGAAGCCTCAAGTCCGCATAGTAGAGAACCCAGATGCTTATGAAAAAGAATACGTTCACAGCAAACCAGCTCGAGGGGTTAGCGACACTGCTGAACATGAGAATTTCAAGAATAACGACCAAAAAGTACAGAAATGTGTGAGCGAATTCGATCGGCCAGGAAATAAAACTAATAACGTGCACAATAGTCTGAGACCAAAAAATGATCAGGAAGAGAAATGCGATTACCAGATAGACAAAGTGTTCATAATCAAGAGAAAGCAGAGTGACGCGAGCATTATCAGCTAGGAAAAACAATGCGACGCCTTGGATGACGCTCAAAAGCGTAAGCTCGATAGTTACAACCAGATTATCTAATTTTTCTTTTTGCGACGAAGGATTCATGCCTTTGTTATAGAATACCCTACTCAAACACTCAAAACAAACCTCTCAAGTGCGATTTCGAACTCATGAATACCCCGATGAGAATCGTGGTAAAGCGAAACCAATCTCGAAGAAATCTCTTCAAGCTCACGCTCCGAGTAACGATTGCTCCCCGAAAGCAGAAGTGACTTAATCTTCCAGAAAAGCATACCCGCAATCGCCTCTGGAGCGGATTCCTCTTCCAATGCTTTGAGATAAAGCGCCCAAAGGCCCTTCGCATCTCGACGACCGAATGCATCGCTCAAAGCGAAAACATTGAATTTTGGTTTTTCAAACGTTTTCTCCTCTTCAAACTGCTCGACTTTAAAAGCATATTTTTTAAATTTCTCCAGAGATTTCGCATCGAGTTTCCCTTCGAGAATCAAAAAGAGATTTTCTGTTTCTTTCATCTCTTCCAATTTTTCAATAACAGTGGAAAGCCTTTCTTTATCTTCACAAACAAAATTCATACAAACAATAAATTTCTTTTCAAAAAGCCCTGCGGAACCGATAAATTCTTGAAGTCTCGAAGCCGAAAAATCTTCTGCATCCATAGAGAAAACTTCCGCGTCAGGACGCTTTTTTTGTGCGCCTAAAAGTGTCGCGTTTCTCTTGGCGCGAGCTTTTTCCCTCTCTATGCCATAAAAAAGATAAAACATAAAAAGTATTTTAATTTACTCGAGGTATTTCGTCCGAGTGTGCTTTTATATGTTGTTTTATTTCTTCAGCTAATTTCATTCTGAAGTCATCTATGACAGGCCAGTATTCGCTTGGGAAAGTTGGTTTTACAATCGTCGGTATATATCTATTTATAAAATCATCGTTGAAATCAGCCCCCTCAACGGGGTAGGTATCAATAAAATACAATCTTGATTTTGTTTCTCCCCTCTTTGGATTAGTCCCAAAAATGAAATTCCAGCCTTTCATGTCTGGGAAAATAGACTGGGGTTGTCTGGAATTTTTATAATAAAACAAGTGTTTCTTGAATGCTTCTCTTACTTTGTCAAAAAAACTTTCTAATTGCTGACGGACTTCTTCATTATTGCCAACCTTATCTAAAGCCTGTCCCTCAATTTTCTCTTGGACAGCATAGAATGTTTTTTCACCCTTTTCATTTTTCCCCACAACAAGGCTAGTTCCCGGAATAAATTCACCGAAATCTTCTTTCATAATATCCAGATCGGCTTTTGCTCTATCTATATCATTCAGAGGATGTACACCAGCAGTTTCAAATAATCCCCATTTTGTTTTTGCCTCTTTCACAACGAAACCAGGATCTGTTTCTACAGATTTAATTTCGAAATATTTTCCTTTCTTTCCTGTTTTTTTTAGCCCAGAAAAAGGCACTTCATTTGGTTGTTTCTCAAACATGGTAATTCATTATACTTCTTTCATCCTGTCCCAATTCTCCCCCACCGAAGCTTTTGTCTTGCAGACAATCCCAAATATTTTTTCTGGCGGGATGACATTTTCCATAATTTTCTGGATTTCCGGCAGGACTTTTTTCACAAGGTCGGTTCGAATTTCATACATAAGCGAGTCGTGGATTTGGAGAAGAAGATAGACATCTTTGTCTAAATTATTTTTTTCGATATAGGCGTCAACATTTTTCATTGCGAGCTTCACGATATCCGCCGAAGTCCCTTGAATCGGCGCGTTGATCGCCATTCTTTCTGCCATCGCTTTAATAAAGGGAAGTCGCGAGCGAAGGTCAGGAAATAATCGACGCCGGCCGAAAAATGTTTCTGTATAACCTTTTGCAGTTGCTTCTTTTTTCACATTTTCAAGATATTCCGCAAGCCCGGAGAAATTTTTAAAATATTCTTCATAAAACTTTTGCGCTTCTTCGCGCGTTGAGCCAGTCGTCTGCTTAAGTGCATTCACTCCCATTCCGTAAATAATGCCGAAATTAATCACTTTCGCTTTACGGCGCATTTCATAATCCACTTTGTTCGCAGAAACACCGAACACAGCAGCTGCCACTTCGTTGTGAATATCCCGATTATTTTTGAAAATCTCTATCATTCTTTTATCTTTTGACAAGAATGCCGAAACTCGAAGCTCCATCTGCGAATAATCGAGCTCAACAAGTGAAAATCCCTTCTCTGCCACGAATGCATTTCGAATCACTCGCCCAAGCTCGCTTTTGATCGGAATATTCTGCATATTCGGATTAGCCGATGCCATTCTTCCCGTAGTCGAACCCGCTTGAATGAATTCAGCGTGAAGCCGCCCATCATCCGCAATCAAGGTCGGAATCGTGTCTATATAGGTAGAGAGAAGCTTCTGGAGCTCGCGATAGCTCAAAATTTCGGCAACAATCGGATGGAGTTCTTTCATCTTCTCGAGCTCGGATTCTTTTGTAGATTTCGCACCGCCCGCTGTCTTTTTCTGATTCTTGGGAGCCAAACCCATCTTGTCGAAAAGGATTTCACCGAGCTGTTTCGGGGAATTAATATTAAATTCCTGCCCGGCATGTTTCCAAATTTTCGCCTCAAGGGTTGAAAGTTTTTTGTGATACTCCTTCGAAAGTTCTGCCAAATATTTTGCGTCAATTTTCACTCCCCTCTCTTTCATCTTTTCGGTGATACGAATGAGCGGAAACTCGATATCTTTGTACACATTTTCCAAATTCTGCTTTTTAAGTTCGCTCATGATGACATCCTGTGCTTCCGCAAATGTATTTTTTCCGCTCCATTCTAAAACATCCTCGAGAGACGGATTTGTAATATTTGAGTCCAAAAGCCAGAGAGCCACCGAAACTTTTTTGAGCTGCCCTGGTGCGACATTTTCTTGCACGGTGGGCGAAGAAAGAAACGCGCCCTGGGTTGGCTTTCCATTCACAAGTTCGTCCACTCGCGCGCCGAGCGTTCGAAATTCCAATTCCTGAAAAAGTTTTTTAAGCGCATCAAAATCCACATTTTCTTTCCAATTCTTTGCGGGCAATTTAAAATCCATCGGAGCATCCCGGCGGATGAGAGCGAGCATCTTTGAGAAAATAGCCTCTTCTTCGTGTTCTGAAAGCAAAGCCACGATTCTTTCTGTAAGCCCAGCTTCGATAAACTGCTTTTTATTTTTCTTCAGTGCTTTATAAATTTGCTCAACCGAACCGAATTTCTGAATGAGAATCGAAGCAGTTTTGTCCCCAATCCCTTTAATACCGATAATATTGTCAGAAGGATCGCCTCGAAAACCTTTGTAGTCAGGCAAAAGTTTCGGTCCAAATCCAAATCGCTCCCGTACCATGTCCTCATCGTAAATAATCGTATCTTTAATCCCCTTTTTCAAAGTGTAGACCTGCACTTTTTTATCATCGACAAGCTGAAGCGTATCCATATCCCCCGAACAAATGACAACAGAAATATTTTTATCATCCTTCACTTTCTCAACGATCGTACCCAAAAGATCGTCCGCCTCAAATCCCCCCACTTCAAAAAAGGGAATGCCAAATACTTTCAATACATCGCGAGATTTTTTGATCTGCGACACGAGCGCTTCATCGGTTTTTGCTCGCCCAGCTTTGTAATCCTCATAGAGTTCATGACGGTAGGTGGCCTGTGGCAAGTCGTAGCAAGCAATTATATAGTCTGGCTTAATGTCTCCGATGAGCTTCAGAAGCATGGTAATAAGGCCATACAGAGCTCCAGTAGGAATACCATCACGTGTGGCAAAATCTGGCAGTGCGTGATAAGCACGATGAATGATGGCGTGCATGTCGAGCAAGGCGAGCTTTTTCTTGCCACCAGCCTCGTGCGCCTCTTTCGTCTCCTCTTTTTTTATTTTTTCGGTTTTTTTCGGCATCGTGTTATTCAAAAGAAATTTCTCGGGCATTTTCGTTTACGTGTTTAAAATAAATATGCTGCATTTCTTTGGGCAAAATGTCAGACACTTTTTCCGGCCACTCTATGAAAATAATATTTTTCGGATTTTCAGAAATTTCTTTCCAGCCGAGATTTAGTAACTCGCCAGAGCTTTCCAATCGATATGCATCAACATGAATCAAATGTTCAAACGACTTTTCTTTCAATCGAAAAATCTTTTCTATAACAAAAGTCGGACTCGTTACATCTTCTTCTATTCCGAAAGCTTTTGCTATGCCTTTCATGAAAGTGGTTTTGCCTGCGCCGAGATCTCCATAAAGACCGACAAGGGTAGCTTTTGGCTTGTAGTTGGTGGCTTGTAGCTTCGATACAAAATCATGCGCCACTGTTTCCGTCTCTTTTAAACTTCTGCTCTCCTTTTTCATAATGAAAGTCTATCCTTTTAAAAAGCGCCGGGCAATACAAAAAAATTGGCAATGAAAAAGGGACACCAGATTGTGTCCCCGCCTCTTTTCTCTCATTCTTTGTTTATTTGTACAAATTTCCTTGTGCGCTTCAGCGTCCGTTGTATTGGAAGCCGAAGTTTACTCCCCACCGCCTGTAGATCCCTTCGCGGCTGGTATCACGAGTCTGATACCATCCCCGCGGGTTCCACTCCCACCCAGGTCCTGGAGAGGGTGGGCATTCCCACATATTGTGCTTGCGATGCCAGTAGTATCCTGGCACTGGGCAGTGGTCCGGGTTGGTGTAGATTATTTCAACTTCTTTCTTCACCGTGTGGTGGGCCGTTTCGCACCCGCATGCTTGCCCAACTTCTACGACATGTCCACACTTGTGGCAAATCTCGCCGTAGAATTGGCCGGGCGGTAGCGCAGGGTAGCGTGATTGGACCTTCACCGAAGTATGATTTCCTTCAGGTGCCGCTTTATGCGGAACGCTTTCCCAAACGCCGTCATTCCCCAGAGTCGCGCCCTTAGGGAGCAAACCCCACCGGCCAGCGTTTTTATACCAGACGCCGCCCGGAACATCGCACGGAGGCCGTTGCCAGCTTCCGCCATCATCGGATTCCACCCAGATGTATCCGGGATGCGGGCACGGCGGACGGGAGGAAGTGTTCTTCGCACTCTCCTCACTCGTCCTCTCGCCTTCATCCGAATCCACTCGGGCCGAATGATGATGGGAGCGGGCTTTCTTTCCCCGCTCCTCTTCAAGCTCCCGCTTGTACCGCGCGGTGTTTTCGTTGGCGTCCTTGACGTCTTTCAACGTCAACACCAACTCCTGCGTAGCGGCGGCCTCCGTGGCCTCCTGCCACTTCGACTCATCACTCTGGCGCTGCGGAGTGGGCACACCGGCTTCGCCCGCGACCACACTGGCCACGAAGCACAACACGATCACCAACACGATGTTTTTCATCGTCTATCCTCCCCAAGTTTGCCGCCTCAAAGCGGCTGATTGACGGTTGAACTTCCTACAACACAAGGTACTGCTGGGCTTAATGATAGCACACAAAGCACCGCTTTGTCAAGTGCTTCAAGTGTCCGCATAAGAAGACGGTAGCAAGGGGTGGAAGTGACAAAAGGCACGAAAAAAGGGACACCAGATTGTGTCCCCGCCTCTTTTCTCTCCCTCTTTGTACCATGTGCCAGCGCTTATTTGGCCGGCTTGTCTCCTGGGAAGGTTATTGTGACGTCCCTATCGTCCGTTCCGGGCGACGGATACTTCAACTGAAGCATCCTTTTGTGCTCCTGGAGCCGCTGCGGATCGTATTCGTTTTTCATCCACCGCAACATGTCCCGGCTCCGCTCGATGCTCTTGTCAGCATCACTCTTCCAGCCTTGGGTGCTCTGGTTGGCTTGGGACAGATCGTCCAAAGTCAGCACCATTTCCCTGGTCGCCGTCGCGTTTGAAGCGCTTTGGCCCTGGAGTGCGACGCCCGTGTTGTTCTCCGACGGAGTCACGATGAGATCGCCGTCCTTCTTTCCGTGCTGCGGAAACGGAACCTTGTCGGTCGGATTGTCGACGACGATAATCGTGCGGCCATCCTTGTCCTTCGACACCTTGAGCGAGATGTCCTGGTTCACCGTCGAAGCGTCAGCGCCCTTCGGTGCCGCGCTGTTGGTCGTTGCGCCCTGCTCCGCCACGTTGTCCTTGCCCTTCGCGTCCGGCGAACTGCCGCGCGTGAAAAACAAAATGAGCAGGACGATCGCAGCGGCTCCGGCCATCCAGCCGTACTTCTCGAGCTTCTGACGCCACGGAGCCTTCAGTTGGTGTTCCAGGCCCGCGACCTCGGTCTCGTTGTCCAAGACCTCGCGCTCCTTGGCTTCGTGCTCCGTCTTCGCGGTATCACGCGCCGCTCTGGCGGTATCGCGAGCGGCCGTCTTCGCAGTCAAATCGGCCTGAGCGGCCGGCAACGCGGGCAAACCGGCAGCCGCTGTGACCGCGGTCTGCGCTGTCACCACGGCGGCTTCGGCTGTCGTCAGATTGCTTTCGGCAGTCTGAAAGGCCGTAGCCTTGGCCGTCAGCTCCCCCGGCAGTGCTGCGCGACGCGTATTAGCGGTCGCGAGCAGACCCTGAAGCCGAGCTTTTTCTCCGGCGGAAATCGCCATAACACATTCTCCTTTTCCCTGGATTATCAACGAAGAGTTGCCCTCACAATCTCGCAGTGAGACTGCCTTGAGGATTCTTCACTGTCTGTGTGCAATTATAGCACTTCGTACGGAAAAGTCAATAGGCATTGTGTTTTCAAAAAATGACACCATTGGGCAAGAAAAAAGGAGCGAAATCGCTCCCTTTCGGCTATCGTCTCTGACGCAGCCGTTCTAATTCTTGCCTATAGAACTTTTTTACTTCCGCCCCATTTTCAAGGGTAATCTGCGGAGGCCTCGAGCCCACCGAACTATTTCGGCCGTATCTCAAATCACCTTGCGCAAGAGATTCTTCCGGGATTTGAGAGGGTTCAGGCGTACTCTGCTCTGGAGTGGCCACTTCAGATCCTTCATCCCCTTCAGTTTGAACACTTTCTTCAACTGGTGTTGGTGGGAGAGAAGGTTTCCCTTTCCCACGCCAACTACTGAAGAGAAGTATCGGGACCACGATAAAAAATGCAACGAGTCCAATGCCAGGACTTCCTCCACTTCCCCCACCTCCTCCTCCACCACCACCGGAGGATTTGTGACTTCCGCCTCCGCCGTGAGCAGACATGATCGCCTCCAATGTGATGTGCAAATGCTTTAAGGGAATCCGCACGGATTCGCTCCTTGGTTTTTTAGTCTGGATGATTTATTGCGACAAGTGAGAAGCGACGCGAAAACCGAAGGTTTTCATGACGTTCGAACGATGTCGCAAAAAGATATTCTTCTCGATGACTAGTCCTAAGAATATCTTATATCATTAATAAACAGAAAGTCAAGAGAATCTTTTTCTTTGTTTTAGACAGGAAAAACGATACACTAAAGCTGTCATGGTTCAATTTGATGACGACAAACAAAAAAAGAAAGTAAAAGAACTCTACAAAAAAGAGGAAGAGGAACTGGCACAGGAACTCTCAGAAAAATATGGCATAGGGTATCTCGATCTCTCTGCAATCTCAATCAATACCGACGCTTTAGGCATCATTCCGGAAGAAAAAGCTAGAGAAGCAAAGATGGCAATTTTTAATATGGTCGGGAAAAAACTTCAGATCGCCGTGCTTACTCCGGCAAACGAAAAAACTGTTGAAACCATAAGTGAACTTAAGGCCAGGGCCTACGAATGCACATCATTCCTCGTCTCGACCGCAAGTCTTGAAAAAGCCTGGTCGCGATATAAAGATATTTCATTCGCCTACGAAACGAAAGCAGGAGCACTTGATATTTCAAATGAAGAAATTGCTTCAATCCTGAAAAATGTCAAAACGATCGAAGATGTAAAGAAACTCATTGAAGACGTGCTAGTGCAAAAAAAAGGCTACCGCATTTCAAAGATCCTCGAAATCATCGTTGCCGGAGCGCTGGCAACCTCTGCGTCTGATATCCATCTCGAACCGGAAGAAGGGTATGTGCGACTTCGCTATCGATTGGACGGAGTGCTTCTCGACATTTTAACTTTTGATCGGGATACCTACTCTCTCCTACTCTCTCGAGTAAAGCTTCTCTCCGGATTAAAACTCAACATTAAAGCAAACGCCCAAGACGGACGATTTAGCGTGCACATCGACGCGCAGAATATCGAAATTCGAACCTCAATCCTCCCTGGGGCATACAGCGAGTCTATCGTTCTTCGAATCTTGAATCCAAAAACAATTAATGTGCCGATGGAAGAGCTTGGCATTTCACCGAAACTTTTGAAGCTTCTCGAACACGAAATTTCAAAGCCGAACGGAATGATACTCACCACTGGTCCGACAGGTTCTGGAAAGACGACAACTCTCTATTCATTCCTCAAAAAAATCCACACGCCTGAAATAAAAATTATCACTATTGAAGATCCGATTGAATATCATCTTCCTGGAATCGTCCAGACGCAGACCGATGCTGAAAAAGGATATACGTTCCTCACAGGACTCCGTTCTGCACTCCGCCAGGACCCGGATGTCATCATGGTTGGTGAAATTCGAGATTCCGAAACCGCAGAGATCGCTATCAATTCCGCTCTCACAGGGCACCTTGTTTTCTCGACACTTCACACCAACGATGCAGCGGGTTCGTTCCCGCGCCTCATAGACCTCGGAGTGAATCCAAAGATCCTCACGTCAGCAATCAACATCGCCCTGGCCCAAAGACTTGTACGAACGCTCTGCCAAAATTGCAAAAAAGAAATCCCTCTTACTGGAGAGACCGAAAAACTTATCAAATATATTTTGTCTACTATTGTCCTTCCCGAGTATAAAATGGAAGCGAAAACAATCTGGGAAGCGGTCGGCTGTGAGAAGTGCAATGGCACTGGCTACAAAGGACGCGTCGGAATTTATGAAGCAATACTTACCGATCAGGCAATTGAAAAAGTGGTTGAAGAAAATCCGAGCGAACGGGAGATCCGAGCTGCTGCAGCACCGCAAGGACTTCTCACGCTGGAGCAGGATGGGGTTCTCAAAGTGCTTCAGGGGGTAACTTCTCTCGACGAATTACAGCGGGTGATCGAAATTAAAATGGTTTCTTGACAAAAAATCTTCACATGCATGTGAAGATTTTTTGTCATACAACCAGACATCGAAATTCCGCGTTGTAAATATGGAAGAATGGAAAAAGAGGAGTAGTATTGAAAACAGAGAGTATTCAGAGAATAAATCTCTAAGCAATTCTTTTCATAGCAAGCTATAAAAAGTTAAATATACCCTCTAAGGATTTTCCCAGTAAATAACCGGAGTTATAACCAGAAAGTCCTTGAAGGATACTAATAAACGTTGAGGTTTAATTGCTTAGAGATTTATGCGCTGGATACGAGACTAATTTTTGAGAGTTTTTGACGGATTTTCAAACGAATTCTTTTTTTCGGAACTGGCACCATACTAGCATGAATTAGTTTTAATGTCAATGCCTCATGCTCTGTGGTACACTATTGATAAGGAATGAAAAAAGAACCAAAGAAAAATGAAAAAGGCGAAGCGAAAGAAGAAAGTGGCTTTCTGGACCAGACGCTTCGCCCTTCTCGATGGCAAGAATACATTGGGCAGAAAAATATTAAGGATAATTTGCAGGTCCTTCTTTCCGCCGCTGCCGAGAGAAAGCACCCGCCTGAACACATTCTCTTTTACGGACCACCGGGGCTCGGGAAAACAACTCTTGCGCATCTCATCGCGAAAGAAATTTCTGCCCAGATGAAGATCACCTCCGGCCCGGCAATCGAAAAAGTGGGAGATCTCGCATCAATTCTCACCAATCTCTCTCCCGGAGATATTCTCTTTATAGACGAAATTCATCGCTTAAATAAAACTGTGGAAGAAATGCTCTACCCAGCAATGGAGGCGGGCTCACTCGATATTATTATTGGCAAAGGCCCTTCAGCACGCACAATTCAGCTTGATCTGCCTCCATTTACGCTTATTGCCGCTACCACTCGCGTAGCGCTTCTCTCTTCCCCGCTTCGCTCCCGCTTTTCCGGAGGAATTTTTCGACTTGAGTTTTATACAGAAAAAGAAATCGGGGAAATTCTGAAACGCTCTGCAAAAATTCTCGGCGTTGAAATTCATGAAGACGGCATAAAAGAGATAGCGAAGCGAAGCCGGTTCACCCCACGAACCGCAAACTACCTTTTGAAACGATGCCGGGACTTTGCCCAAGTCGGGAAAAAATCCCTCGATAAAAATACTGTCATGGAAGCTCTCTCTCTTCTTGGCGTAGACGAACGAGGACTTCTCGCATCGGACAGATCTCTTTTGGATGTTATCGTCAATAAATTCTCCGGCGGACCGGTAGGACTCAATACGCTCGCAGCCGCACTTTCAGAAGAAGAAGCGACGCTCGAAGAATTTAATGAGCCATATCTCATACAGCTTGGATTTCTTGAAAGAACTCCGCGAGGACGCACAGCAACAATAAAAGCTTATGGACATTTAAATATAGAAGCGCCGTCGCATTTACAAGAAAAATTATTATAATCAAATAAATATATGTCGGGACATAATAAATGGTCGCAAATCAAGAGACAGAAGGGCGTGTCAGATGCTAAAAAGAGCAAGATGTTTTCAAAATTCGGGCGCTTGCTTGTTATTGAAGCCAAAAAGGCTGGGGGAAATTTAAGCTCCCCCTCGCTAAAAGCTGTTATTGATAGAGCAAAGGCGGCAAATATGCCAAATGACACAATTGACCGCGCTTTGAAGAAAGCCTCGACAGATAAAAGCGCAGCGATGGATTCGATCACTTATGAATCATATGGACCGGGCGGATGCGCGATAATCATTGAAGCGCTCACTGATAATAGAAACAAAGCGGCGCAAGAAATAAAATTTATTCTTTCGAAATACGGCGCATCACTTGCCGGCATCGGCGCAGCAACGTGGGCATTCAAAAAAGTTGGCACAGGATGGGAGGCGCAGACAACTGTTCCCCTTGAAGATGCTGATATCGCTACGCTTGAAAAATTGGTGGACGAACTTGAAGAAAATGATGAGGTGCAGGAGGTGTTCACGAACGCTGAATAAAAATTATGAAGGTTCTCGCTATTGATCCAGGATATGAACGTCTTGGTATTGCTGTTATCGAAAAAGAAAATCGAGGAAAAGAAAAACTTCTTTTTTCGGAATGTTTCCAAACCAAAGCCGCATTCGCTTTCCCCGAACGGCTTCGCCAGATCGGAGAGGAAATAGAAAAAATTATAAAGGAATACAAACCGAAATTTTTTGCTATTGAAAAACTTTTTTTCAATAAAAATCAAAAAACGGCTATGCTGGTATCAGAATGCTATGGAGCAATCCTGCAGATTGCAGCACAAAATAAGCTTACAATCCGAGAATTTACCCCAGCGGAAATCAAAGTGGCGACAACGGGTTCAGGACGAGCGGACAAGCGCCAAATTATTCAAATGTTGCCAAAACTTCTCGAAATAAAAAAAGAAATCAGACATGATGACGAATACGATGCTATTGCAGTCGGGCTCACTTTTTTGGCTGTGTATAGGCCTTAAATCGAGATTTTGAAGAGAAAAACTTTTCCACAGACATTTTTGTTAAAAACTAGTTGCAAAAAAAATACAATCTGGTACAAATAGGGCGTCCAGAGAATATCTTCATAGAAATTCGAAGGAAAAAGTCGTTTTTAACAATTTTTAATGAACTTGCTGAAGGGAGACCTTCATACAATCATTATGCCAAGAAAAGATGATGACGAGTTAGAGGATGACGAAGAAGAGGAAGATGCGGACGAGGATAAGGATCTGGAAGAGGGTGAAGAAGATGACGAAGACGTCCTCGATGCCGATCTCATGGACGACGCAGAATAGAATTGTTTTTTCTCAAAAGAAAAATCCCGCACATGCGGGATTTTTCTTTACGAAACTTTGATCTTAAGAAATCTGTGTTTGCCCACTTTCACATTTATATCTTTGGTAACTCCAAATGCTTGGTCAGTGATCTTCTCCCCTCCTATTTCAGATACCGCTCCCTCGTCGAAAAGGCGCCTTGCTTCGGTTTTCGAAGACACCAATTTTGCCCTAACGATGACATCAATAATTTTTTCTCCAGATGTGGCGGAAAAAACTTCAGCATCGTCAGATATTCCTTTTTTGGAAAAAGTGTCAGTAAAATTTTTCTCTGCCTTATCAGCTTGAGTAGCGTCGTAATACAGACCAACGAGTTCCTTTCCAAGACGAATTTTTGCGTCTTTCGGATTTTTCCCACCTTCCAAATCCTTTTTTATACTCTCTATTTCCGGAAGTGAAAGAAGCGTGCAATCGATAAAAACAGCAATAATAGCCTCATCGGGGAGAGCCATGGCTTTGCCAAACATGTCATTTGGAGAATCTTGAAGGCTAATGTACCCTCCTGTGCTTTTACTCATGAGCTTCTGTCCCGTTTTAGGATTTACCAAAAGCGTCGTGGCGATAACAAATTTCTCTTTATTATGCATTTTCCTTTGCAAAGTTCTGCCTGCAAGCATGTTAAAGGTTTGGTCATTTCCTCCGACCTCTGCGTCCACATCAAGCTCCACGCTGTCATATCCCTGCATAAGCGGGTACAAAAACTCATGCAAATGTATCGGTTTATTTTCCACCATTCTTTTTTCAAACATATCCCGCTCCATCATTTGTTGAACCGTAAAATTGGAAGCCAGCTTTACCACGTCCGCAAACGAAAGTTTCGAGAGCCATGTGCTGTTTTTTACGATTCTGACGGGATTTTTCTTATCATCAAGACTTAATATTTTGCCGACCTGCAATTTCCATGTAGCGAGATTTTTTTCAACCTCTTCTTCTGTTAGCGCCACCCGAGTAGCGTCTTTATCGGTAGGATCCCCTATCATTGCGGTAAAATCTCCGAAAAGAACAATGATTTCATGCCCCAGTTTTCTCAATTTTTCGAGAAATATAAAGTTAGTTGCGTGTCCTATATGAAGATCTGGACCGGTAGCATCTGCTCCGATATAGATTCGAAGTTTTTTTTCAGCAAGGAGAGCTTTCTTAAAGAGCTCTCGGGAAGGAAGAATTGAAGCAATGCTCCGAGTAAGGAGTTCGTCTATATCAGCAGCATCTTCTGGTTTCATACCCAACAATTTAGCATATATTTGAACTCTCCGGTATATGCTATTATAGCTTCTATGCAGATCCTGAAAAAAATTCTTCGTTTTACACAAAAGAAGCGATTTCGTGAAATTCTCATTATTTGTTTAGCTGTTTCCTTCATAGGCGCAGGCGCGTTTATTATATGGATTTCCACTTTGGAAATGCCAAATCTAAATACGTTTGAAACTCGCACCGTAAGCCAATCGACAAAAATATATGACCGCACGGGTAAAATTCTTCTCTATGACATACATCAAGGAGTAAAGAGAGACAGTGTCCCTTCAAGTGAAATATCAAAAAACGTAAAAAATGCGGTTGTTGCTATTGAAGATGCCGGATTCTATCAACACGGAGGAATTGAGCCTACGGCAATACTCCGTGCCTTCTTGGTAAATATCGCCTCACTTAAATTAAGCCAAGGCGGGTCAACTATCACCCAACAGGTTATTAAAAATTCCATTCTCACCCCAGAGCAGACAATCACCCGCAAGATCAAAGAGTGGGTGCTTGCGATCAAGCTCGAGCGAGTCATGGACAAAGATTCCATTCTCACACTCTATCTCAACGAAAGCCCGTTTGGAGGCAATATTTATGGAGTTGAGGAGGCAAGCCAGACTTTTTTTGGAAAAAATGCGTCGGATTTAACTGTCGCGCAAGGCGCTTACCTAGCATCACTTCTCAAAGCACCGACTTTTTTCTCTCCCTATGGAAAGAACAGGGATCAGCTTGAACAGAGGAAAAATTTGGTACTCGAGAAGATGCTCCAAAATAAATTCATAAACCAAGATGAATACAACGAGGCAAAGGCGGAAGTGGTCACTTTTCTCCCCCAAGAACCAACAGGAATTAGAGCTCCTCATTTCGTCACTTATGTCACGAATCTTCTCGAGAAAAAATATGGAGCAGACACACTGCAGGCAGGAGGATTGAAAGTTATCACAACTCTTGATTACGGTCTTCAACAGAAAGCGGAAGAAATTGTAAAAAAATTCGCGCTTGAAAATCAGAAAAAATTTAACGCGGAAAATGCTGCGATGGTAGCCATCGACCCTACAACGGGAGACATTCTCGCAATGGTTGGTTCCAGAGATTACTTTGATAAAAAAATCGACGGCAATTTCAATGTCACTACTGCACTACGTCAGCCAGGATCAGCATTCAAACCTATTGTGTACGCAACCGCATTCAATGAGGGATACCAGCCTGAAACAGTCCTTTTCGATCTTCCGACTGAATTTTCAAGCGAATGCAACCCCGACGGGACACCGAAACATCCTGATTCAGCTTGTTACAAGCCGTCAAACTACGATGATCAATTCAAAGGACCTTTGAGCTTGCGAAGAGCTCTTGCTGAATCAAGAAACATTCCTTCAATTGAGACGTTGTATTTGGCTGGAATTAAGAATTCGATCAAAACTGCTCAAGATCTCGGTATCACAAGCCTTACCAATCCTGATAATTACGGCCTTACTTTGGTTCTCGGAGGCGCAGAGGTTTCTCCACTCGAACTGACAAGTGCTTATGGAGTCTTCGCAAATAACGGAGTGAGAAATCCTTACCAGAGCATTCTTGAGGTGAGAGATCATAATGGGCAAGTACTAGAAAAAGAAGAATTGCGACCGACAGAAGCGCTTCCTGAACAATCCGCGCTTAAAATATCGAGCATCCTCTCGGACGATGACGCACGCTCAGGAACCTATGGAAAACATTCTGTTCTTTATTTTGAAGGAAGAGATGTCGCTGCAAAAACCGGTACTACAAACGACTACCGAGATACGTGGATAGTGGGATACACTCCTCATTTAGTTGTCGGAGCGTGGGCTGGAAACAACGACAACCGTCCGATGGAAAAGAAAGTGGCGGGACTTGTTGTCGCACCGATGTGGAGCGCATTTATGACGGAGGCCTTGAAACAGCTCCCAGTAGAAAACTTTAAAAAGCCGGCATTTGAGGATCTTTCAGGTCTTGCTCCTCCAATGCGGGGGATATGGCAAGGAGGTCAAACGTATTTCGTAGATAAAATTTCGGGCAAAGTCGCTACAGAATTTACTCCGCCAGAACTTCGAGAGGAACGCGCTGTGCCGGACATCCACTCTATTCTCTATTGGATAGATAAAAATAACCCGACTGGAGGAAGACCCGCAAATCCAGACAATGATCCTCAATTTTCACACTGGGAATACGCCGTGAGGAAGTGGGTAACCGGACAAGGTATTGCCGAGGGAGGAATTGTGCCCACAGAAACTGATCCTATCCACAACCCGGCTTTTGCACCTCAAATCACTATCACCAGCCCACTTCAGGGAAGTGTTCATCAATCAAGCGACCGAATCATTGTCGGAGTATCGCACTCTGGGCATTTCGATCTTTCACAAATAGAGTATTTTTTGAATGATGGCTATCTTGGTTCGAGCACGGGAGAACCCTTCTCCTTCGCATTTGTCCCGAAAGATTCAAATTTCGTACAAGGACAAAACACCCTAAAGGCCGTCGCGTATGACGCTGCCCAAAATAAGTCGGAAACTTCAGTTTCCTTCATGATTCAATGATACCCCTTAGCGGATATCAGAAGGAGCTTCCTCTTTACACTTTTCGCGCAAAATTCTAAGAAGTTCCTGTTTTTTTATGAAAATTTGACTCTTCAAACTCCCGCTGGAGTGGAGAAACACCACAACATTGTCTTTGATTTTAAAATCTTGAGGAAGAATAGTGACACCCAAACCTTCTGAAAGCCCTTGTGCAATTAATTCTCGCGTAAGGGCGCTTTTCTGACCCGCCACTTTGAATTTCTCGAGAAATTGAGAGATGTTGAACACGGGAGAATCTTATGAGCTTAAAAGCTCTTACTTATTCATTGGCATCACAAGATAGGTAAATGACCTATCAGCTACTCCTCGCATCACCATGGGCCGATTAAGCGCGCTAAACTCGAGAGAAACGCTGTCTGCGTCAATGGACTGGAAACAGTCCATAATGTATTTGAAATTAAAATTAATTTCGATGGGTTCGCCAGTAAGCGCCGCTTCGGGAGAGCTTATACTTTCTCCGACGTCCGCATTTTTTGTTTGTACTTCAAAAACCTCTTTCTTTGGGTCAGCTTTCATGTGAACTTGCCGAAAAGAGTCTGAAAATATATTTGAAATCTTTAGGGTGTTCACCAAGTCTTGTTTCAAGAGAATAACTTCTGTTCCAAATTTCTTTGGAATGATCTGTTTATAATCAGGAAATACTCCGTCTACAACTCGAGAAGTAAGATAGATTCCCTCTGCAGAGAATGAAATCTGGTTTTTATTCGCTTCTACCGTGATTTCTCCCTTTACTTCCTCAAAAATTCTCACAATTTCCAAGACATTTTTAAAGGGAATAAGAACATGTGAAAAATCTTTCGGTTTTTTGGTTTTTATCCTCTTTTCTGCAAGACGGAATGAATCCGTAGCCACAAAAACAAGTGAATCGTCCTCTGCATACATATATACACTTGAAAGTTCGGGCTTCATACTCGAAGTTCCAGAAGCGTACCAAACGGAGGTAAGTCCCTTTAAAAGGTCAGTGGATTCGAGATGAAAAACGGTTCCATCTTGTATTTTGGGAATGGTTGGAAAATCTTCATGAGGGAGAGATTTTATAGTGATAGAAGTTTTTCCGCCGGTAAGGGAAAGATTTCCTTTGATTGTTTCTAATTTGATATTTTTATCGGTATAAAGGTTCGACAGGAAACCAGAGAGTACGGAACCAGAAACTGCGACAATTCCCTCCTCATCTACTTTCACCGGAAAAGAAATTTCAACTCCAACATCTAAATTTGTTGCTCGTACATATAAAGCATTTTTCTTCGCTTCAAGAAGAATACAACTTAAAACAGGGAGAGTAAGATGCTTACCTGAAATTTTTTCCGCTTTTGATACAGCTCCGAATAACTTTTCTTTTGTACACTCTATCTTCATTGTTTATTTCTATTCTTTATATAAATACCTATTACTACTATTAATCTTGTGTATATGTGGATATCATTTTTAACCGCTCTGTAACAACCTTTCTTAAGCTTATCTCTTTCCCCTTTCTGTGTATATGTTTTTTAGGCTGTAGATTTAAAAGACAGTTCCTCGGGGCTATCCACTTTTTAGCCTTCTTTAGAGCCATTTTTCTACAATGAGCCAACAGCAAATCCACGAAAATTCCACACTCTTTCCACACATTATCCACAAATCACCTCCCTCAATCAAACTCTCACTAAATAAGAGCTCTGATTCTGCTCAACTCTTGCACGAGGAGCTGGTCGACTTTTAAGTCGTTTTTAATTTTTTCGCACGAGTGCATGACGGTTGTGTGGTCTCGTCCGCCAAGTTTTTGTCCAATTGATGGGTATGAGACATTGAAATCTTCCCGGAGTATGTACATGATGAGCTGTCGCGGCTTCACAATCTCCTTCTTTCTTGTTTTTTCGTAGATACTTGTCTCTTCAATGTTGTAGAAATCAGAAATAATTTTAATGATGTCTTTCGGAGAGATGTTTTTCTTCGGCTTCGAAGTGTTTTTGATGAGATTTTTAATATCAGCGAGTCCGAGTTCGCTATTCTTAAGCTGTGTTTGGCAGATAATTGAGTTCAAGACTCCCTCAAGCTCTCGAATGTTTCCTTCGATGGAAGATGAAAGATAATCTATCGCTTCATCGGACAGGGTGAAATTATTCTGCTTCGCTTTTGCTTTCAAAATTGCTACTCGTGATTCGTAGTCAGGCGGAGGGATTTCCACAATCATTCCTGCGCTGAATCGAGATTTCAATCGTTCCTCGAGGTCAGGGATGTAGTTTGGGTGCTTGTCGGATGAAAAAACGATCTGCTTATTGTTCTCGTACAATGCATTGAAAAGGTGAAATAACTCTTCCTGCGTCTGGGTTTTTTTGGAAAGGAACTGGATGTCATCCATGATCAATACATCATATTTCCTGTATTTTTCTTTGAACTGGTTCGGTTTATTATTCTGAACTGAAGTGATGTAGTCCACTGCGAATGTTTCCGATGTGACGTAGAAAATTTTTCTTCCCGGATTTCCGCCTTTCAAAGAGTTTCCGATGGCTTGGATAAGATGTGTTTTCCCGTGGCCGGTATTTCCATACACAAAAAGAGGATTGTAAGCAGTTCCCGGTTTTTTTATGACCGCCTGTGATGCTGCGAACGCAAGATCGTTGAAAGGACCGACAACAAAAGAGTCAAACGTATATTTTGGATTTAAATTGTCTTCTTTGTTGATGTAGTAGTCATTCAAAGGAAGCTCGTTGCTTTGAATTGGAGTGGCTTGTCGAGTTGCTTCCCCTTCTTTCTTTCTCCCTTCATCTTTCGAGACAACATATTCCAAAGAGCGCACATTTTCTCCGTAGGTTCGCAGAGCTTTGAGAATATCTCTATGATATTTGTTATAGAGCCAATCTTTTACGAAAGCATTCGGGACATTCAGATACACCATCCCCTCTTCTTGTTTGGTGACAGCGGTATCTTTGAACCATGTATGAAAATTTGCCTTGGAAAGGGATAATTCCAGTTCAGCTAAGACAGACCCCCATAGTTTTTTGTTGTCCATAGAGTGAAAAAAATGCTTTTAAGATGTGAAAAGATAGAAAAAGAAAAACAGTATCATTATATACCGAATGGAAAAAAGTAAAGCTTGTCCACAGTCATTAAAAATGTTGAAAGACTGTGGAAAGAATGTGGATAGTAGAAAATCCCGTCTGATTTGCCAGAAATCAATTTTGTGTGGTAGAGTAGTACAACTATGTCAATCACATACCAGCCGAAAAAGAAGAAAAGAGCTCGAACGCACGGCTTTTTAGCTCGAAAGAAGACGAAAGGTGGCAAAAATACTTTGAAGCGACGAATGCAGAAGGGTCGAAAGAGACTCTCTGTCTAAATTTCTCGTTTTTCTAAACTTTTCTATGCTCACTCGAAAACAAAGAATTTCGAGAGTTATATTTGCGGATGTCCTTAAAAAGGGCGCATGGTATCACTCCCCTCACCTCACCCTCCGAGTACTCGCTCTTTCTTCACAGCTTAAGAGCCGTTTTGCGGTATCAGTCTCCAAGAAGGTCGCAAGGAAGGCGGTTACTAGGAATCTCTTGAAAAGAAGGCTGTTTTCGGTGCTCCAGAGTGTCCTTGAGGAAACAAGACCTGATTCAAATGGCATTTTCTTCTTTAAAAAGGGGGGCGCTGAAATTTCCTTCAAAGTTTTGAAGGGTGAGTGTCTTTTTCTCCTAAAAAAATCGGGAATTCTGCCTTAAAACAGCCATTATTGTATTCGCAAAGCTTTTTCTGTAGAATGGCGCTATGTTCTCGTTTATCGGTCACGGATTTTCCTTCTTGTATCATACTGTTTTTTACAAGCCCCTCTACAATGGGCTGGTATTTTTAATTAGTTTTATTCCGCACGGTGATGTGGGGGTAGCTATTATTCTTCTTACTATATTGGTTCGTCTTGTTCTCTACCCTCTTTCTAAAAAAGCTCTTCAGAGCCAGAGAAAAATGAAAGAAATCGGCCCGCAAATGGAGAAGATCAAAGTTGATTTTAAAGATAATAAAGATGAACAAGCAAAAAGGACTATTGCTTTGTATAAGGATAATAAGATAAATCCTTTTTCGGGAATTCTTTTCATGTTTATCCAGTTGCCCATCATCATTGCCCTCTACCAGGTATTCCGGGGGGATCTTTCTAAAGCTATAGTGGACGGAAGCCTCCTCTATTCCTTTGTTCACATTCCGGGAGCGATAAGTCTTCACTTCTTTGGTTTCTTGGATATCGCTAAGACCAAAAACATTATACTCGCTCTACTTGCCGCGGTGAGCCAGTTTTTCCAAGCGAAATATACGCTTGCCGCAACTTCTCCTGCCAAAGCCGTGGAGAATCCGGACAAAAAAACATCATTTCAGGATGAATTTACAAAAGGCATGAGTCTTCAGATGAAATATATGCTGCCAGCAATGATCGGTGTCTTTGCATATGGGTTCTCGGGCGCCGTCGCGTTGTACTGGATCACAAACAACCTTTTTGGTATTCTCCAGGAACTTCGAAATAAATAAATGCCATGCATGCAGACGAAATTAAAAAGATAATAGAAGAACTTTTATCCCTGATGGCATTGCCGGTAGAGCGTATCGAAGTTGCAGGGGCTTCCAAAGAACCAAAATTTCTTATTTCGACAAAGGACGCACGGCTTCTTATCGGAAAGAATGGGGAGACATTTTCCGCTTTCGCACATATTGTAAGAAAAATAGTAGAGAAGAAGTTCTCTCTCGAGGGCAGAATTGCTTTCTCTCTTGATGTAAATGGCTATCAGGACCAAAAGGTAAGGGAGATGTATGCAAAAATTCAAGTGTTGGTAGACAGAGCGCGAATGCTTCAAACTGGGGTTGAACTTTCTCCAATGCCGGCGTATGAGAGGATGATGGTTCACGAAGCGCTCTCAAATATTTCAGATATCACTACTGAATCTGTAGGCGAAGGCAAAGAAAGAAGGGTTGTGATTAAATATATAAAAGCGAAATAAAGTAAATTTTACTTTATTATCTCAAATCATATGACCAGAGGGTCATATTTTTTTTATTTGTGAAGAAGAGCATGTCTTCTGCTTTGTCGGTAAAAGGATGAATGCCGTCGATAAGGATGCCGTTGTTGATCGATACAAGCAGTTCCGATTCGCCTGTCTTTGCGTTAATCTTCCAGATGCTGTCGGAGAACGATATGTTGCCTTGGTACCAATCGTCAGGGTAATTCCCTTGCGGTACTAATTGCGGCACGAGGCACCAAGCAATTGTTGTGTCGCGTTTGCTCCAGAGGCATTTTTCTGGCAGTGTCTTGATTGGAGCAATATTTTTCTCTCCTGTTTTTACCGCGAATATATTTAAAGTATAACCCTGGTCCTTCGATTCCGAATACAGGACGTATGACGCGTCTGGGTTGGTCAGGGTAGTAAGGCCAGATATTGAGCTGAGGATTTTTCTTAGATTGCCATTTGCGGTATTTAGGAAAAAAAGAAATCCGGGGGCTAGAGACGAGGCTTTTGTGGTCAGTGTAATTGTCCCCTCTTTTGGCCACTCGGGGATCCATTCAGTGAGAGCAGATTTAAATAATGGATTTTGTTTTTTTCCGTCTGGATTTGAAATGATACCAACTGCTTGGTCACCTACATTTTCTAATGAAAATATCTTACTTTTTCCCCCTTCTACGAGTTGTATTATATTGGTATCAAGAAAATTTCCATCAATACTGCCCGGCTCCGAATCTGAAGACGTGGCAACCGTCAGTGCTCCATAAAATGTATCAATCTCATCCGAATCGTCTTTTGTATAACGTGCGAGAAGGGACTGGCCATCCGGCATCCAAAGTGTTTCTTCTACCCTTGGGATAGTTGTGTTTGAGATTTCTGTTGCGGGGCCAAAAGGAGTGGAACTCGCAAACGACCGTTCAAAAACATGTCCAGTTCCGCGTTCCATGTACCGCACTACAGTTGAAGTCGCTTTCTCGAATGCGACTCCTCCCGTCATCGCAATTATGATATTTGAACCATTCACAGACAGTGGGTTGAGTTTCTGAAGAGATGCTTGATTGGTGTTAACTTCGGAAGGTGCGGAAGAAGTTTCTGTGATAGCTGTGGCGGAAGGAGTGCTTTCTGGATTCGGAGTGGCGTTATTTACCTGATTTCCAAAAGCGAATTGTCCAGGATTATTCGGGGGGATGATTGCTTCCGTCTTTTTCCTCAAGAAGTAATAACCGAGGGCGCTTCCAATAAGGAGCACGATGAGTATAAGAATGAGAGTTTTTTTATTCATATTTTACTTGTGAAATCCTGAACTGATAACTTCCCTGGTCGGGCTTATTGAGTTGGGGGGAAACAGCCATCAGCGGGACTGCCGTCGGCATTCGTCGTACAATCGGTGTTTGTCACTCCGATTGGATATTGTACCTGCTGATCTATTTGAAAAGCACACCCTGAAGACAAGGTTCCGTCACTCTCTATGTTGCAGGGAGTACCTGTTGTGCCGAGGGGATACTGTCCAGGTTGATCTATAAGAAAAGCGCAACTAGGAGAAAAAGTGCCGTTTGGGTTCGCCGCACAAGGAGTATCTGTTACTCCGACAGGATATTGCAACACGTTCTGGTTTTGCTGTCCCAGTAATCCTTGATACGTTTGCTGTGCAGTAGGACTAAGAAAAGCAGGATCCCCGATATGTGACGCATCTGTATTCGCCGGGTAATTATTTCGATCACTGAGAAAGCTCCCGGCGCTTCCACTTGAGTTGTTGCCTATAGTGTTTGTTAATGGTGCCGAAGCAGATCCTGAAGAAACAGTACCCCCGCTTCCACTCCCATTTAATTTTGTGAAATTAAGACTGACAAGGGCGGGATTGATAGTGTAGAGCAAAACATAAGAAGAAATGGCCAGAAGAAGCCCTACGATGGCATTGGTTATTCTCGTTTTAGCATCTTCTTTACTCGCTACTTTTTCAGTCATGACGTATTCAAGGCCTCCGATGACAATCATAAGAACCGCAAAAACTCCGCAGAGTCCGATGCCGATCTTGAATATACTTCCGAGATAAGTACTAAGGTCGACTGCTTGCGTTCCCCCACCGGAATTGGTTCCGTCAATAGGAGCCAGAGGCTGATAAGTTTGATTTCCAAACTGATATTCTGCGGATACTCTTAAGCCGAATGTGAAAAAGAGCATAATGCAGAGAAGAAAAATCTGAATTTTTTTCGCGTTTTTCATAGTTTAAAGCGAGCTCGCATTAGTTCCAGTAATTTTCGGCAACAGAATAGAACTTCCTGTGTCTGCAGATTGTAGGAGTGTATTTATATTTTTGACCGCAAGCGTGAGGAGTGATATACCCGCTTCTCCATTGTGTCGCAAGACCACGCTTCTCCCGCTCGGGCTTTGTCCGGAAGTGATCGGATTTCCATTCATATTCCAGGAAAAGGTAAGAGCCTCTTTTTCATTGAAGAAATAAGGCACAGCTTCAATTTTTATTTCTGGATTCTGAAGAGAAAAATTTTGTGGAATTGGTTTTTCATATTCAATTCCAAATAACGGATTATTTTCGTAGAGGGTGGCTTTCGGAGCTGTGGGGGTGATTACGATCGTGTTTGCCGCTGTTTGATTCCCAGAAAGCGCGCTTACCTCAACCTCTATGGTTACGGGGCGGGCAAAAATATCCCCAGAAAAAACATACATATTTTTTCCATATCCTGAATCATCACCGAGGATTTCTCTGTCTTTTGTCCACTTGTAAACAAGTTTTTCAGGTGCGATCAGGTTACCGCTTCCATCGGTCAAATCAGGGAGAGCTACAACTTTAACTATTCCCTGTGGCGGGAAAAGCGATTTTCCTTTATAAAAGGGAGGAGTATAGGAAAGAGCCTCCCATGCCAAGTCAACATTTGCCGCTTGCACCGAAAGTTCCTTTTCCGCATGCGTGCCGTCAGAGGCGTCCACGACGGCTTTAAGGATTATCGTTTTTCCAGGGTCCCCTGTTGTAAATGAAAAATCTGTTTTGCCGGTGCCCGTTTCTTTCAAAGCTCCGTTTAGAAACCAAGAGATCTTCGCTTTCTGGAGATCAAAGAGGTAGCCTTCAAGAGTCGCATCAACCTGCGAATTAGGTTCAGGATTTTGGGGTTGTATCGAAAGAGTAACTGAGTTTTCTGGAGCGATAATTTCGGCGGACACGCTCAAAAAAGGCATGTACGCGAGAGAGAGAAGAATGAACCCAGAGAGGAAAAAAGTAAGGGCGTTCTGTGAAAGCATGCCTTTCATATATCTCATTATTTTAGCATAGTTGAAAAATATCTTATCAACACTCACTCTTCAGATAAAGCTATTCTTTGGGCGGGCTTATTCCATCCACTTTTTGTTGATTTTCTTTGTATTCTTGAAGTTGAGAGGGGTTCATATGCTCCTCTGCGAGTTTGTCATAGTAATCATTCATATCCCTTTTCACCCCTTCTCTTTCAGGACTTTCCTTCTGTCTATTTGTTCCGTATCTTCCGCTGTCGATATCAAGATATCTGTCCATTCTCCCTTCGCTTCTTGCCTGCAAAGCTTGCCGCTTCGCTCCTTTTGAGAGAGCTTTTCTCCCCCCCGGTAAGGCTTTTGCTAGAAGTCCGCTTTCTTCTTGTGCCGCGAGGTCTTCAATCCATGAGACAGCAATATTTATCATTACGTCAGCGGTCCATGCCGGAAGAGCGTTTACTATCGGAATCATTTTAATGATGAATGCAATCACAAATGCAATGACTCCTGTGGCATTTGGTTTGCCTTTGGCCGACACTACTCTTGTGAGTTTTACTCCGTTAAATCGAAACCAAAGCCAAAGGGCAAAGACCATGGCGATAGTGATAAGCCAATCGACAACAAATCCAATGAGGAAGATCTCGTCGAGGACAAAATTAACTGCAATCTGCACTAAATCGATTACAATTGCAAAAAAAATCATGAGAAAAGCCGTTCCAGGGCCAATTCTTGGCTTTATTTTCCTTACCGCTTTTGCTAGCGAAAAAAATTTTCCAATCATTTATTAGAAATTATACATTAGGACTTAGAAAGTGTGCTGTCTATTGCCCAGTTTGAGACAGCTCTTCTTTTGCTTTTTTGATTGCCAAAAGTTGGGAGGGATTTGAGGTGATAATCTGGTCCTCGGTGTACGAAGCGATTATTTTTATAGCTACGTGTTTTGTCCCCGCAAAGAAAATTCCCTCCCCCACATCAGATTCAAGGAGAAGATATTTTTCTTCATCAGTGAGAGAAAATGTTTTCTGCAAAATATCAATCGAAGAAGCGGACTGCTTCAAAAGCATTTGGATTGAAGAGTTGGTGATGATCGGAAGCCCATAGGGAGAGCGGAGAAAGTCGTCCACGTCTTGGGTGATTGTTGCAAGTCCTAAATAATATTTTCGGCATCGTTTTGCGAGTCCCAAGAGAAATGACGCGGTGTCTTCGGATTTCATCATCCACCATGCCTCGTCAATCACCAAAAGTCTCTTCTTGAGCTCTTTTCGAATGGCATTCCATATGTAGTGAGTTACGATATACATTGCGACCGGCTTCAGTTCATCTTCCATGTCTCTTAGGGAAAATACCACGAATTTTTTGTTGATGTCGATGTTCGTTGGCTTATTAATGAAGCCTGCCCAGGTTCCTTTAGTAAATTTGGTAAGTCTCTGTGCGAGAGACTCCCCTCCTTCCATTCCCGCAAGCACAAGTTCGAAGTCAGAAAGAAGCGGGGGTTCGATGTTTGAAAAATCAGAGTCGGCAGTGATGTCTTTCAGTGCATACGTTTCGGTGATAGCTCGATCGATCACCGCATCTTCTTCCGGAGAAAGTCCTCCGAGCATGAGGCGGAAAAGTCCAACCAAGTTCACAATGTTCGAGCGCAAGACGTCTGCTTTGGACTCATCCGGTCGAGGAGCTGGCAGATCGAATGGATTGATGTGATGTTCGGAATTAAGAGAGATGTTGAAATATCTTCCTCCTGTCGCTTCTGCCATGTATTCATATTCTTTTTCTGGGTCAATGACCAAGACGTCCGCATCGAACATGAGGGTTCGAAGAATTTCAAGCTTGGAGGCGTATGACTTTCCCGAGCCGGCTTTTGCGAAGGTGACCGAATTGTAGTTCTCAAGAGAGAATCGGTCGAAAAGTACCAGGCTTGAATTGTGTCGATTTATTCCGTAGAGAATTCCTTTGTCGGATGAGAGATCGAATGAGATGAAAGGAAAAAGGCTTGAAAGAGGTCCAGAATTAAGCTTCGAATGAACTTCCAGAAGATCCTCTTCCACCGGGAGCACTGTCTTAAAGCCCTGTTCTTGCTGGAAAAGCGCCGGTTTTATGTAGACAAGTTTCGCCTCGAGAATGCCTTTAATTTCCGATTCGATCTTATCGAGTTCTTCGTTTGTGTCTCCATAAATAGAGATATACAGACCAACATCAAAAAGTTTTTCCTGTGCTTGCTGAAGACGATCTCGCAACCCTTCCAGATCTTGGTAAGCAGTATCGAGCACCGGATCGCGCACCAGCCCCTTCTCTTGCCTTCCCGATATTTGGCTTTCCACTTCCGCCACTTTCTTCTGGAATGTGCGCAAGACTTTCGCAGTCTCAATTGGGTGTACGAATATAGAAATATCGAATACTTTGTCGAGGTTTATGATCGGAGAAAACCAGCTGTCAGAAAGAAATCGCGGATACGAGATGACGAAAAAAGTGCGCACAATTTTGTCCCCGAGATTAAGTTCTCGAGGTGTAATCTTCAGCGCCGATGGAGCAATGATGTCTTTGAGCTCTAATACTCCCGATTCATAAATCTCCTGCGGCAAGATTGGCGCGAGGTGCGGGATTGTTTTTTCTTTTTTACCAAAAAGGTTGTCGAAGATTCCCATAGTATAAAATTATTGTTCCACGTGGATAGGCTTCTCGGTGTCTCCCGGATTAAATATTTTGTAGAAAAGCTCGACAATCTCTTCCGTGCCGAGGCCGATTGATTTTACTCCGCAACGTGTGAGTCCTTGGGAAACAATGCCGATTCTTTGTTCGAGTTGCGTTCGATTTTCCTCGAAATCTTTTTTCTTGGAAATATCCGCTTCCGCCTTTTTTTCTCTTCGGAATATTTTTGTAAGACCCTCTCCTTTGGAATTTATGACTGCCGGATTATAGGGAACCACTACAAAAAAACTTTTCTTCATAATATTCGCGTTCTCACTAAAACTCTTTACGAAATCAATGTACTCCCGCGTCTGAATTTTCATAAGCTCTCCAGTCTGGACTCGATATCTATCTTCGAGAAGAGCGATGTATGGCCGGATATCGTATCTTCGAGATTGAAGAAAAATCTGGATTGAGAAATCAAGTGAATTAAGAAAATTTTGAAACTGTATGATAATTCCCGACTGTTCATCGGCAGATTTCAGAGCAAAGTTCACTGAAGAAGCGAGAAGAATTGCTCGCATTCCTCCGTCTTTGAGTACTACGATTCCATCTCGTACTTCTTCTATTGGTACAAATGCTTGCGTCGCTTCACTTTTCGAAGATGCCATAGGCTACATTATAGAGGGCAAAGTCTCTCCTTACAACGGATAACAGGCTAAAACGGCTTTGAATAGGGTTCTCTTTTCTCAAGTGTCTTTGTTTCCGGCGAATAGATAGTACCCCCCTGTCTTTCATTGACGTCGAGGCTCCACGAGAGATCTTTCAGTTTGCTATCAGAGAGTTTGGGTACATAGATGCTCGGTGTCACGGAGACTGCCTCCTCTTTGCTTTCGATTTTCTTGTCCTGTTTTTTCCAGATATAGAGTCTTTTACTGAACACGTAGTTGAATGCAGCCTCAACCATGAAAATGAAGGGTTTTTCGTTTACTTTGTAGAAAGCGAGGGTGAGTGAAAATCCAACCACGAGGAGTATAAGCGCGTAAGATATGTAGGAAGGCAGGAAGGCGTAGAGCAGATAAGAAAATCCAGCTCCTCCGGCGAGATAGAGAAATTGCTTTACGGTAAGAGGTCCGAATACTTTGTCTTCTATTTCGATGAATTGTGGTACCTGAAACTGCATAGTCTTTTATTTACGCTGTTGGTGGTTCTTTATAAGGGTCAACCGTATATCTTTGGGGTGCGATAGGCCGTGGAGTTTTGACTATAGCGGGTGGTTTTTCTGCCACTTTTACTTCCGTCACCGGCATTTTCACTGCACTCCCAAGTTTCGCTTCCATAATATCCATATGCGGCTTTATTTCGATCGCAGTTTGCTGGATTGGGGGAGGCGGAGTTTCTGTGGGTGGTTGCGCTGGAACAGGAGGGGTTGGAGCTAGAGAAGCCACTCTTATTACTGCTGGAGGAACTGATGATGCTGATGGCACGGGTGCCGGCGTCTTGTCTTCTGCTAATAGGTGCGCGGTCTTGACCGGATTTTCGATTCCATGAAGCACATCTTCTCGTGTCGGCATTACTTCTTCCTTCGGTTCGCTCGCTTTTCTCATCGCGGTTCGAATTGGCACAAAGATCTTTTCATTCAGCACTCCCACAAGCTCTTTGAGTTGGTCATCTGAAAGATCTTCCTCCTCAATTGATTTTCGCAGTTCGGATTCGAAGTTTGCCGAAAGCATTTTGCCAGCGATGATGTTTTGGATGAGTTCGAAGATCACGCCGTCTTTTTCCAGGGTGAGGGAGTATTTATTTCCTATCTCGTAGATAAGGTCCGTAAGATCCCCTCCTGCCCAGGGTTTTTTTGCTGCAGGGAGAGCATCCACTGTTTTTTCGAGTTCTTTTTGTTGGGTGAAAAAGTATGTCATTTATTTTATATTTTAGTGCCCAATTCGTCTCTTCCTATTCTGGTGTGGATGTAAGTCTCTAATTCTTTGTCTGTCATTTGTGGTCCAGCGATATTAGCTCCCTTTATGCGTTCAAAAAAGTTAGCCGCAGAATTTGGATCAGCCCTTTCTTCAGGCGTATAGACTCTGAAGAAATCTTTCATCTCTTTGTTCGTTGCCATCTTTTCTAGAAGCTCAGCATTTTGAGGAGTGAGAGTTCCGTTCTTAAAGTGTATTGCAAGGTGATTCCAGATTTTTTGCTGATCCCCGTTATCCTGTCGGCGGAATTGCTGACCGATAGCGCCGTTATAGAAGTCCAAGTTAGCTTGAGCAAATCTTTGAGATGACTTTGATTTAGAAACCTCTTCAGCAGTCTTGTCTTTCTCTATGCCCTTGGCGAGCCTGTTCCTTCCTACTTCTGCCCATGTTTTTCGTTCGTTGGCATCTCGTATGGCGACTTTGGCGTACATCTTTTGAAGACTTTCATAACTTTCTTTCTCTTTTTGAAGAGTCGCCTTTTTAACCGGATCTGCTGTGGAAGTGATCTGAGCAGTTCTGGAATTGATACTATTCTGGATAGCCATGGACATATCTCCAGTTGGATTTGTTGTATAGTCAATTTCATCATAAACCCTCCCTAGTCCACCCATGAGTTTTCTGAAATCTGAACCCTCGTCGCCTCCGAGCGCTGCGTATTCCGGTGAGAGAAAATCAACTCCGTACGCCATCGCTCTTCCTTCGATGAGGTTGATATCCTTATTGTGGCGGAGCTGTTCTTGTTGGAGCTGGCTGAAGCTTTCGCTTGTTTTCGCGTAGTCGACCATTCCTTGCTTGAAGATACTCATGATGCGGGTGTCATTCAAGACCTCTGGAGCAACTTGATTGAGTGCATCCATTTTTTTGCCTGTGAAAGAACGCATTTTTCTGTAGGCAGCTGTACTGTCTTTCGAAATATCTGGCGCTTGATTTAGGAATTTATCCTTAGCAGCTTCTTCAGTGAGGCCATGAAAGTCATTCTTTACCACTTGTCCATCCACGTCTGTATATGTTGCGTTTGCTCTGTCTCTAAAGGCTATCTGGTGATTGTCGACTTTTTTTGTATATTTTTGCGCAGCTTCAATAACATCTTTAAATCGCCCCCTTCCCGCTTCCTCTTTTTCTGCCTCGGTAAGATGCTCACTTTTTCTTATTGCTTCGTATTGAGAGTCTGAAAGGTTTCCCAGGAAATCATCATTATGCAAGAGGCTACGATCTGCTTCTGCTAATTCTGCGGCTTCCTTCGCACCAAGTTTTAGCATTGCTGTCTGAATTGCCGCTTGTTTTTTCCTTTTCCCATCTTCACCTGGTCCGTAATTAGTTGCGTTTATAGCATCTAAGACGGCTTTCTTTTTTGCGTTTGTTGCAGTCGCAGATTCGAGCTTGTGTCCTTCGTCATAGACATCTTGTCCACTTTTCTCCCCGCCGAATTTTGCATCTTTCAAAAATCCTGTAGACACACCTCTCAATTTTGAACCGAGAACACCCTGGCCACCGACGAGCCAATTAAATCCTCGCGGTGCATTTGTATTGGCCCATCTCTCATCAAGATTGCGCGCAGCCCTGCCGATTGTATTTCTTCCTACGACGCTTTGAAGTGCTCCTTTTCCTTTTTCTACCCACGATATCGCGCTCTCTGCTCCTGCAACCCCAAGCTCTCTCGCTGAGACGAGCGTTGTCATGAGAAGGGTGTTTATGATGAGGTAGTTGTAAAAGATATTCGCTATATCAGCCAATGCTCCCGTAAATCCCGCGCCTGCAGCCGTGTTTGTGCCTTGGAATGCTCCTGGTGGAAGTTTTGCTACAATCGTTACGGTAAGGAAAAGGAAGAGCATATACACAGGGGCAAAAAGTAGTTGAGGTATGAGCTGGTCCCAATAAATTTTCTTCGCATAATGGTCGTCGGGTACGGCCATAAGAGCAAATGCAATGGGAGAAAATACCATACAGACGAGAAGAGTCCCCAGTCGCGTTCCGAAAAGTGTAAGAGAAGCGAGGAGAACGAGAGCCGTTGTAAACATAAGCAACGTGCCAAAGACGGTAGTGGCGATGATTCTTCCAAATGAAATATTGTTGCTGTCCATAAACGCCTTCGTATTCTTGTTTTTGCTTTGATTTCCACTTTGTGCATCCCCAGGATTATAAATTTTTTGTATAGCCATTGCATTGAGAAATACAGACGAAATACTTCCCGTATTAGTACCCAGTGCCAAATCAGCTGTACTCGGTCTCGAACTTTGCGCGGATGTAATAGTCGCATTGTAGAAAGCGGTCGCCAGGATATTCGATGCATCTATCATGATGTTCGTGAAGAAAAGACTGAAATTGATAAGAAGCGCCATGAGGATAACGCGTATTACCTGTCTTTTGGTTTCTACTCCGAGGTCAAGGATTGTGGCGATGGAAAGATAGAGAAGAATGAAAATAAAGAAAGCGTTGGCGATGTCTCGAGCTACGGTCCATGCGGTCCGTAGGGAGCCGATTCCTCCTATGATCTCGCCCATTCCAGACACTGTACTTTTAATGAACCAATCAAAGAGCATGCTTACCAAATAGAGAAAGAGTGCTGCGAGACTAAGAATGAGATTTCCGATATAAAGGGCCGCTTGATTAAGACAGGCGCTAAAGGTTCCGAATACAGGATTATTGAAGACGCAATCATTTTCCCCGGCTGTTTTTGCATTTTCTAGGATTGTTGTCTTTTTGTCCACAAAACTTTTTCCATCATTACTCAGTTGCTTTTTTGTATCCGCGAGAACTTTCGCTGTATTTTCTGGGGATGGGTTGGAATTAATTCTTGCTATTGCAGCGTCTATATCATTGAGCTGTTTCGTTATATTGTTGAGATTTGCTTGGCTCGTTTGTAATGCCAGTCCAATTTGAGTTCGGTCTGTCAAGGTACTTATCCCGAAAGGAGTCAAATCGAGACGCGTCCAGTTTTGTTGAAAGGCGGTACGTAAGGCTGCTTGTTTTTGATTTTCCACTATCCAGTCCCGGGTAAGATTCTTTTGTTGTTGTTGTAGACTGGCAATTGCATCAGAGGCTTCGTCAGCGTGTACCGTTTTCACGAATGCAGGTATGGCAAAAGGACCAGAGATGAGAAGAAGTAAAATAGTGATTGTAAAAATCTTTTTTTTCAGTTCGGAAGAAATCACAGGAAAGTCGCTTTGACTTGGTTTTTGGGGCTTTATTTTTTTTTGTATTTTCTCTCGGAACATTTATAGGAATAAATCTTTGATGTGATAAATTTGATTTATTATACGTTAAGGCGTAGCTACCAATGCGTTGCAATCATCTAATTGTGTCTGTATATCCGTGCCGATCGAATCTACCTGGTCTGTAAGAGTTTTTATGTCGTCTTCAAGACTGTTTCCGGTGTTTGCGTATTTAGATTTGTAACTGTTTGCAATGGTATTGATATCGGCGACAGTTGTGGCCGACGTAAGAGCATTGCGAATCTGCTGGAGAGCACCTGCTTTTGTGCTTATGGTAGATATTTCATTTTGAAGAGAGCTCTTGACTGGTTCCAGCAAAGTGGAGACAGTGTTTGCACCTCCGTCTATACGTTCCTGCGCAAGTGCCCCGTCGCTCGCTGAAAGAGGAGGCACAAATGAAGGGTCAAGCTTGTCTTGGTAGCAAGACGACATTTGGTTCACCAGATCTTCCTCTTGGTTTACTCTGTCCAGCGCCCCATTGTAGAGAGTCCTCCGGTTTGGATCTTTTGCTTTTGTTAGGTTCTCATCAATCAAGCCGAGAGTTGGATTTCTTGCTTGTGCAAGGGAAACAAGATCTGTGCCACTGTTTAGATCAGCGAGGAATGAAATCCGAGATACAGTGCCATTTTTGTTGACTTTGCCTCTGGATGGCGTACTTGCTCCGCTCAAACCGCCAGAACTTGTGGTGACGAAATTAATAAGCTGGCCCATGAGAGCGCCGATAATTTCATTGATATCGTGGACATTTTCGAGAGTGACGAGGTCGCTTCCGAGAGCTTGGTTTAGATTTTCACGTATGATGCTTCCCGGTGTAACCACAACTTGACGACAGCTAGACTGGCTTGCAGAGCTCTTACAACTTGCGCATGCGCTACTGCCGCTTCCACTCCCAGAACAACTGCTAGCACATGATTGAGATTGCCCTGAAGGACTGTCGCAGACTTGTTTTGTTACGTCTTGAAATCCTTGGTTGCGTTGTATTTCCTGCTCTTTCAGGTATTGTGCCTCATGTACCCGTTTATTCACCTCGTCCATACTAGCGGGATAGGCACATTGGTAATTATTTTGGCAGTTTTGGGACACTTCATAAAATCCTTGTAATCCTCCAGCATAGAAATCTCCACTAAGAAATTGGTTTACAACATTTTGTCCTTGTGCGAGCGCTCCGCTAAATATGGGTTGAATGTTGAAATTCCCACTACGGGCAGCAATAATCGTTTGCGCAATAAGCGGTCCGTATGGCGTCTGAAGAAGTCCGCTTTTGGTGATAAAGGTTGTTGTGACATCGTCGCCCACTTTTTCCAAAAAGCCTTTCATATCAGTTACAAATGCTGGAGCTCCCTTGAAGCCCGTATTTACCCACTGCACGATGCTTGTGGCAATTTGGTGTACCATTCTTTCCGCAATCATTTTTGCAATACCATCTAGGCTGAAGGCTTTTTTAACTTGAGCTCCTGTATTGGCGTCTGTCTTAGCGATTGCTTTTACGACGGCAGGATCAATTTCTATAGGGACTCTTGTGGCTGCCCCTGCTTGTGCTCCAGCTTCGACAGTTTTTTCCTCTGGTTGGGTTAACACTTCTGATGCCGGTCCCACAGCTCCCGCAAGATCTGCTGTAGAAAATCCCGAAGAGGCGCCAAGTTCAGAAGCTGATTGGCCAGTATTGTCCACATCAAATTCGGCAGTATTTAAATTTTGTTCTGCTTCTGCAACTGCCTGCTTATCATTTTCGACGGTTGCCTGGAGACTTTGGTATTGATTCTTAAGAGCTGCGTATTGATCGCTTGTGAGAGACAACGTTTCTCCGTTTGCCCCGATAATACCGTACCCTGAATCTGTGTTTGTATAGTGTTCTCCTATAAAATTTCCATTCGCGTCAATCAATTCCGGATGGTTTTGTTGAAAGGTTGCCAAATCAACATTCGCTCCGTTTAGCGCTTGGGTTGCAGTATCGAGTGTTCCATTCGCATCAGTCACTCCTTGTGCTGCGGCTATTTCTGCATCAGTTGGCGGAGCTGGCGGCGGTGTCGGAGTCGGTGGCGGTGGAGCTACGCAGTTACCGCTCGCTGGATCGCAGGTTGTACCGTCGCCAGATGTATTTGTTGGAGGAGGAGGGTTATTAGAAGGAGTGAATCCGGGAGCGCCAGAAGGTCGGGGTTGCTCCGTTCCGGGGGTTGTAGAATAGGAAGGAATATCATAGTATTTTCCGGTCGAGACATCTTGAATAATATTTCCACCCCCGCAAACTCCATACGGATCGCGGTCTGTATGATAACAACTGCTGTAGACATGGTATGTACTTCCGTTCGGGAAGGTGTGCACTCCTTTGTCGATCATGCTGAAACCTTTGTAGGTAAAGCCTGCGAAGTCTCCTACTCCCGCTTGCGCTTTGCCGGCAAAACTTCCTATCGAGACGAAAATAGCCGCAATACAGAGTGTCACAGCTAGGAATTTTTTGAAGGAAAAGTTCATTGAGTTTTTTATAGCAGAAAAAAAGAGAAGACAGGAGCCAAACCCATACTTTTCTTTACAGATGTAAATGATTTTCTTTCCATTGCTTCTCTCTTTTGGTTAGAAATTTACCAGCATACTTATTATACGTTCTTACTTCACCGGGCGAAAGGTATAACCATACTCTTTTTGCGTGAAAATGATGCCATTTTTCGCAAAATAATCATCCAAGTCTGTGATGGACTGTTCCAATTCTATTTGGGCTTTGCTGTAAGCGGAAAGACTGTTTAAAGAGGTCAGCGGATCTTCGAATACCACTTTCATATTGCTGATGGACTGTGCCAAGTCTGTGAGTGCGTTTATAAAATTAAGATGAAGTGAGGAAGCGGTTGGTGGGACAGCTATTTTTATACTTTGACCGACGATAGTTTGGTGACGAGCAATAATTGGATCTAATCCGGCGAGGAGACTCTTGTCTCCGCTTGTAAGAGCCGATTGAAGGATTGAAGTTTCGTTCCCTAACTTCGCGGTTGTGTTGGTGATGATAATTCTTCCAAGAAGATTTCCATAATTTCGAATTGTTTCGGCGCTTCCATCAGAGAGGATTTTCAGTTCAGAGGCAGAGTGTTGTTTATATGCGCCGGCAGTAATGCTTCCTGCAGCAAGGTCCCCTATGAGCGCGCTTTTGTCAGCATCGCTCATGACGCCGTTCTCTGGTTTTGTTCCTAAATATTCTGCGAGAAAAGCTCGTGAAAGTTTTTCAGTCGGATTGAGATTTTCATCTCCTGAATTTTCGATTATTTTTTGGATTGCGACTTGTTTGGAGATTGTGTCATTCGGTATTGCCCCTACTACTGCCGTATTTAGCACTGTCGGGTCTCTTCCTTCCTGCACTTCTTGTCCGTCAGGAGTTCCGTCTCCATCAGTATCACTGTTATGCGGATCTGTTTTCCAAAGTTTTTCTTCCCAATCCTTGAGGCCATCGCTGTCGCTATCTTTATTTATTTCATTTTCAGCAAGAAGTTGCGGATTCTGATTTTGAACTGTTGAGTCTGCTATTTTTGCTTGGAAAAGATTGAAATGAATTTTGGGGCCGAAGGTCTTCAAGAAGAAAATTCCTCCCACTACGACGAAAGCGACCATGAGGAGGATAATAATTTTCTTGCTCGGTCGGTTCATAGAGTTTTAAAACGGAAGAAACAGGTCAGAAACCATTTCTTTGCCTTTATTGTATCAAAAAATATCAATGTCGCTTGTGGACAGAACACATTTGTTTTGCTGGTATAATGAAAATATGATTTTCCGTAAAATATCAATCAGAAAAAGTCTCCCTCTTTTTTTTGTACTGTTTTTCCTCGTTTTTTCTGTGATTTTTCCCAAAAGTGCACAAGCTGGGGCTGTACTCAATAAAATTGCCGGCTTGAGTGCAAAGGACGCCAAGAACGGCGGCCATGCTCTTACCGATTTCATAAACAGTCAAAGTGCAGAAAACCTAAGCAAAGCTCTCAATGCTCAAGATTTGTATGAATTGGGCAAAATCCATAGCTACCTGTCGCCAGAACAATTGCAGCTCATTGAAACCAAAGTGGGAGGCGAAGGCAATTTAAGCTCTACTTTGGGAGATTTCTCCTCTGGACCAGCTCGATATAGCGACCAGGGTATCCAGAAAGACGGAGTTCATGATACGGGAGTGGATGGTAGTGCCGAGCAGAGGGTAAACGCTCTCCTTACGGGCGATCCTAGTAAGTCAGCCACTCCTCCTCCCTCTACCACTCCTCCTGATACCGCCCCACCTACCACTCCGCCCGACACTACTCCTTCAGGGGCGACAACTCCCCCAGTTACAACTCCTCCTACTAGGACCCCTGGGGGTGCAGCTTCGACTGGAGTCAAAGGCGGGCCCTTTGGTGGGGCTATTCTTGTTCCTCCGATTAGGTGCGACAATCAAATGCTTTTGTTAAAGCTTGGTCCTCCGACACCCGGTTTTTATATGTGGCCACCGACTGCACCACCATATTGGTACAATCCGCCGAAGACAGTAGGCCAATGGCTTCTCGGTATGGCTTCGCTTGCGCCAGTACCTTGTACAAAAGGACATACTATAATCGGCAAAGGATTTCTGATTCTCTATAACGGAGCTTCTCTTGCAGGAGGAAAAACTTCGGGAAAGTCTTCTAGTGTTTCGTCATGTAGCGGAGGTTCGTGCAGTAGTTGCAGCGGAGGGAGCTGCTCTCTAAGCGGCGGTTCGGGGACTTTCGGGCAATCTCTCGGTTCTCCGAGTTCCTTTGGTAATCTGCAAGCAATGCTTGTAAATTTAGCTGGAGGAGTCTTGGGAAATGTGCTCGCGAAGCTTCGTAAATAAAAAAGTTTTTTGCCGAGACTCCTTGTCCTTACTGTGGCGTAGACAGCGCTTCAATATCTTCGAGGAGTTTTTTCCATTGGAAAAGTGTGAGGTCTTCTGCTCTCGCTTTTTCTGTGATTCCAGCTTTCTCAAATAGTATTTTCATACGTTCTTGGGAGATGTTTTTGTTTGTCCGCAAATTATTTTGAAGTTGTTTCCGTTTGCTTCCGAATCCCGCTTTCAATAGTTCGAAAAAAGATTCTTCACTCGTCCCGCGGAAAAAATCTTTTGAAATATTTTCGATTGCAAGAATTGCCGAATCGACTGCGGGTGCAGGAGTAAAGCTTCCCGCTTTAACGATTCCTATTATTTTAGGAGTTCCGTACGCTTTCACACTCATTGAGAGAATACTTTCTTTTCCATCTCTGGCGACAATGCGCTCCGCAACTTCTTTTTGGAGCATTAGAACCATCGTGCTTGGCTGCGCGACTTCGGAAAGAAATTTTCTTATAAAAATGCCTGTGATGTAGTACGGAATGTTTGCCACCAATTTATAGGAATTCTCCAAAAGATTTTGTGAAGTGGGACTGAATTCCAAAATGTCGCTGTGAACAAGCGTGAAATTTCCGGAGGAAATTTCACGCTGGAATTTTTCCTGAAGAAATGGAATTAAGCGATCATCTTTCTCTACAGCAATTACTTTGCCAGCTTTCTCAAGAAGAAGTTCTGTTAGAGCTCCTTTCCCTGGCCCCACTTCAAGAACGACATCGTCTGCGGAAAGTTTTGCAGCCGCAACGATCTTTTCAAGCGCTGGCTTTGAATTTAAGAAATTCTGACCCAACGATTTCTTCGCTCCTTCAAATGTTTGTCTTTCATTCATATCAGTCCAGATAAATTGTTTTTACTCTTCCCTTCTCGCGTTCCGCGCCGATTTCGTTAATAAGTCCTTCGTCAATGTCAGTAATGAATTCCGAGGGAATACAGACGTTTTTCCCTCCAAAGATGGTGCGGATCGACGCGTGAGTAAGATACACTTTTTTCTTCGCTCTGGTCAATGCGACGTAAAAAAGCCGTCTTTCTTCCTCCGCTTCTTCTCTTGTCACGCTTTCCTCGTCGAGTTTTTTGTGAG
The DNA here is from genome assembly GCA_028711065.1 of Minisyncoccota bacterium. Classification (GTDB taxonomy): domain Bacteria; phylum Patescibacteriota; class Minisyncoccia; order Phycocordibacterales; family JAQTLZ01; genus JAQTLZ01. Next base: position 15,832 of record JAQTSY010000004.1, on the reverse strand, counting down.
GGAACAGATCTTGTTCAAGCCCGCAGATAAACACATATTCGAATTCAAGTCCTTTCGCAGAATGGACAGTCATAAGCTTCACTCCGGTTTTTTCTTCGGTGAGCGAGTCCTGATCGCTCGCAAGCGAGGCTTCTTCAAGAAGTTTTTCCATTCCCTGTCCGAGCGCCAAATTATCATACTTGGTTGCAAGACTTACGAGCTCGCGTAAGTTTTCAAGCCTCTCTTCTCCCTCCGCAGTATCTTTTTTCAAGTAATCTTCGAGCCCGCTTTTTTGGATGACAAGTTTAATGGCATTGCTTGGTTTGAGTGTCTCACCGGCTGATTTTATTTCCGCGATAAGTTCCCGGAAATCCTGCATTTTTCTTTTCATCACCTCCGAAAGTTCCTCTTCCTTCCCTTCAAAAATTTTGGCGAGCGTTACTTTTCCAATTCCTCGAGGAGGAGTATTTAAAACTCGCGCAAGGTCGGAAAGACTTTCCGGATTAAAAGCGTAGCGCAAGTATGAGAGCGTATCTTTCACCTCTTTTCGTTCAAAAAATCTTGTACCCAGAAGCTGGTACGACACATTGAGCGCAAGAAAAATTTCTTCCAGAGCGCGGGACTGGAAATTTGCGCGATATAAAACTGCGATCTCTTTCGCATCAACACCGTTTTCAATGAGTTTTTTGCATTCGCTGGCGATGAAACTCGCCTCGTCGCTCTCGTCGTAGCTTTGGTACACCGTTATCCTCTCGCCCTCTTCGTTTTTGGTGAACAGATTTTTTTCTTTGCGGATCTCGTTTTTCGCGATGATCTGATTCGCGGCGGAAAGAATCGTTTGGGTTGAACGGTAATTTTCTTCAAGCAGGATTATTTTTGCATTCGGGTAATCTTTTTCGAAATTCAAGATATTCTGGATGTTTGCTCCGCGCCAAGTGTAAATATTTTGGTCGATATCACCCACGACACAGATGTTTTTCTTGTCGCCCGTAATGAGTCGCGACATTTGGTACTGAACGGTGTTGGTGTCTTGGTATTCATCAATGTGAACGTATGAAAAACGATTTTGGTACTTTTCCCGCACTTCTTTGTTCTCCTTGAGAAGTTTTGTACTGACCAGTATGAGGTCATCGAAGTCGAGCGCCTTCTCACGAGCCAGAATTTTTTCGTATTCATTCCATACGGATGAGACAATTCGTGGAAAATATTCATTTCCCACTGATTCAGCGTATATGCTCGCGGTTTTCATCTTTCCCTTCTCTTTTGAGATCACTCCCTGGATTTTTCCGGGTTCCATGACCAAAGAATTCACGTTACTCTTCTCCATCGCCTCTTTGACCGCTCGTTTTCCGTCTCCTTTGTCAAAAATGCTGAAAAATTTCGGCAAACCGAGAAGTTGCGCATTATCTTTTATGATTGAGACGCCAAGCGAGTGAAAAGTAGAGACAAATGGCATCATCCCATGGCTTTTGGTGATGTTATGGCTTCGAAGGAGAGCTTCTACCCTGTCTCGCATCTCCCGAGCAGCCTTGTTCGTGAAAGTAATCGCTAAAATTTCTTCCGGTCGCACCCCTTTTTCGGCAATAAGGTACAAAATTCGGTGAGTGATGGTCTTTGTCTTGCCTGCACCGGCTCCGGCGAGGATGAGAAGCGGTCCATCTACAGAAAGAACTGCTTCTTTTTGTTTCTGATTAAGGCCTTGAAATAAATCCATCCCGACACTATATCACGCGCGTGAAATTCTTCGAAAAAATTCGTATTTTTGCCAATTTTTTGCACCACTTTTCTCATGTAATGTCTATCCACAGATGGTATTGACCCGAACTTCCTACTTAGTATACTTGGGAGGTGCATAAATGAGTGATTCGCTGTTCTATGGCTTCACAGAGCCATTTTCTGTAAAGAATATGCACAGCTTTCCTTCGGGAAAGTGGGTAAAAGAAACTATTTGAAGCAAAGAAACACACATCCAGATTCTCTTTTTTCTTTTCTCGCTCGAAAACTAAAGAATCAGGTCATACGTTCAGTCTTTTTGGGCATTTTTATCCCCATTTCTGTTTGCATTTGTGTCATTATAGCCTCCCCTAATGAGGCAAAAGCGAGCTTTTTGTCAGCTTTATCAAGTGTTTTTGGCACGGATACGGAAGCACAGAGTCCAGATACCCCTGTAAACTCCCAAAATATGCCTCTTCTTCAGTCTGCAGGCCTTGGAAGCAGTAGTGATATCACTATTGTGGCCGATTCTCTTCTCCCAGAAACTGGTCCTTCAGGAAGTATTGCCGATATTGACGGGTCGGAGTCTGATCAAATAAGTACCTACGTAGTGCGCGACGGCGATACTTTACCTGCAATTGCTAAGATGTTCGACGTGTCAGTAAATACCATTGTTTGGGCAAACGATATTAAAGGCGGGAAAATAACGACTGGAGATACCCTCGTTATATTGCCTGTGTCCGGAGTCACTTACACGGTAAAGGAAGGAGATACTCTTCAAACTATCGCAAAAAAGTTCAATGGAGATGAAACCGAGATCATCCAGTTCAATGACCTGCCTCAAGATGGCACACTTACCATAGGCAGCGATATTATTATTCCTGATGGAGAAATAGCTACTCCTGTTCCGCCGAAAGCATCTTCAAAAACAAGGGGAGGCTTTAAAGCAGACGGCAGTTCAGGATTGGTCAAAGGCTACAGCGGGCCGAAGTTTGCTGGCTATTATATTCACCCTCTCGACAGTTGGCATAAGACTCAAGGACTTCATGGGTTTAACGCAGTCGATCTAGGAACGCCGGTCGGTACTCCGGTGCACGCTACAGCAGCTGGCACAGTGATCATCAGTAAAACGTACGGATGGAATGGAGGCTACGGGCAATATGTTGCTATTAAACATTCAAACGGTACTGAAACGCTGTATGGTCATTTGAGTAAGAATCTTGTAACAGTTGGACAGCATGTCGAACAAGGACAAGAAATTGCTTTGACCGGGCTTACCGGCAAGACAACCGGACCGCACCTCCATTATGAAGTTCGCGGGGGTTACAACCCAGAGCAAGACGATTGATACACAAGAGCGTAAAAAACTGCCCCTCTAAGGGCAGTTTTTTACGCGAGTCTCTTCGGCCGATACTGAAGAGCCTCAAGAATATGTTTTTCTTTGACATGTTCACTCTCATCGAGGTCGGCGATGGTGCGCGAGAGTTTCAATACTCGGTGATACCCTCTTGCTGACAGGTCGAGTTTTTGAGCTGAAGCATTCAGAAGGTCTTTCACTTTTTGCTCGAGGACAATTATTTTTGCCAAATCTCTGGCTTTTATCTCGCTGTTAGTGCTTCCAGCGCGTCCTATCTTTTCAAATCGCTTTTTCTGAATTTCTCGTGCTCTTTCCACTCGTTTTTTAATACTTTCCGTTTCGCTTTTTTCTTCCCGCTCGCTTCCAAGTTTCCCGTAATCTACTTTTGAAACTTCAACCCACATATCAATCCTGTCCATCACAGGCCCCCCGATTTTTCTTTGGTATCTGGAAATTGTGATTGGCGAGCAAACGCATTCTTTTCCTTTCACTCCCCAATTTCCGCAGGGGCATGGATTCATTGCGGCGATCAAGATAAAATTTGCCGGGAATGTGGCGGAACCTTTTGCGCGGGAGATGGAAATTTCTCTTTCTTCAAGCGGTTGTCGCAAGGAATTAATCACTCGTCTATCGAATTCCGGGAATTCATCTAAGAAAAGCACTCCTCGGTGTGCAAGCGTTGCTTCTCCTGGCTTAGGAGTTACGCCACCGCCGATGAGCGAGACATAGGATGAAGTGTGATGCGGAGAGCGGAAGGGAGGATTGGTAACGAGGTCACCACGAAGTGCTCCTGCAACAGAATGGATTGCTGTGGTTTCGAGAGCTTCTTCAAACGAAAGAGGCGGTAAAATATGAATGAGAGCCTCCGCGAGCATTGTTTTCCCAGTTCCTGGCGGTCCCCACATGGCGATGTTGTGTCTTCCCGCTGCAGCGATCTCGAGGCCTCTTTTTGCTCCTTCTTGGCCTTTGATGTCGGCGAAATCGTTGAAATCTTTTGGAATTTTATGAAGAAGTTCTGTTTTAGGAGTCTCTGGAATTTTCCGGATTTCGATGACCGAATCCTCTCGGTTTTTATTTTTTCCTTCCTGAACATGTCCGATAATTTCTTTTAAATTTTTTGCTCCAAATACTCGAATGCCTTCAATGAGCGCCGCTTCCCGAGCATTTTCTGAAGGAACATATATTTCTTCGAATCCTTTTTGTTTTGCTTTCTGCGCGAGAGGCAGAATTCCTTTTACACTCCGGAGTTCGCCGTCCAGGGAAAGTTCCCCAAGGAAAATTTTCTTGGCTGGATTAAATGAAATATCTCCCGAGGCCAAGAGATATGCAAGTGCAATAGGGAGATCGAAAAGCGGACCCTCTTTCTTTACATCTGCTGGCGCGAGCGAGACCACCACTTTCTGGTTTTTATTTTTCGGAGATTTGAAACCAGAATTTTTTATCGCCGCTCCCACTCGATCGCGGGATTCTTCAATTCCTTTGTCGGGGAGGCCTACAATAGAAAAAGAGTGGAGCCCTTTCGAGAGATCCACTTCAATTGTGATGATCTGCGCGTCGAGGAGAGTTGTTTGAGCGCTGTAGACCTTGGCGAAACTCATGGAGTTATGAGTTTACGTGCTTTATGCAGGTTGTCGCAGCCGGATTTGCTTCAAGTTTTTTTGCTTCTATTGGCAGTTTGCAAACACTGCATTTGCCGAAAGTGCCCTGAGCTATCCTTTGAAGAGCCGATTTCACTTCGTTATATCTGATCTCAAGATCTTTCAAGATTGCTGTATTTTCTTCGAATGTTTCAATACTATCAGCGACTTCGTTCTCGTCTGATTGGAGAGTGTTGAGGTCTGTTGGAGTGGGCTGCCAATCTTTCGGGTTATCTGGATTTTTCCGCCCAACAGTTTTCAGCTCTGATTCAAGAAGAGAAAGTTCTTTTTCGAGGGCTTTTTTGTACTCTGTTGTTTCTGTCATGGATAAAATGATAGCAAATTACTTTTGAGAAAGACAATTAATTATTTTTGATAAGTTCGCGCGCTCGGATACGATTTGCAACTTCCTTCACCGTATCTTCGTTTGTGGTTATCAGAATAGTATTTTTGTCGAGAAAGGAATATAAGAAAACATATTTACCTGTCTCCTTATCTTCCACAGCTCTCGAGTCGCTGTTCCCAATAATGGCATCGCTCCATGTTCCATTGCCATATTTCCCCCCAGGAGCAAAATCGCTTGCTTTTGGCGCCTCATCAAGAAAGAGAGGACCAACTTCTTTAAAAAGAGTTTGTTCCCAGTTGAGCATTCCGGCGAATGCATTTTGGTAGGAATCAACTTTGAGAATAATGAATGGTTCATTCCGCTTGAATACATGTATGCCAAACACATAGGTAGGACTCATTGCCCGCAAGAGATTGGCGGGAATGGTGGGAGAAAGTGAAGATAAAAATTCACCCGCGGTGACATTTCTCTTCAGAGTATCTCCTGTCTGAAGTCGTACATTCTCTACGGATCCAATTTCTCCGCTATCCGCTTGTCTTTCCGTCGTGAGTGCAGAGAGGATCGTCTGTTTTGAAAGGTTCTGTACGGGAATTATTTTTTCTGAGTCTGCGATAAGAATTGGATTTTCAGCGATACGAGTTTCTGCAATTGGAACCGGTTTCTGTTCAAAATGAAAGAAAAGGACGATGCCTACGGCGAGAAAAACAAGAATAATGCTTACGACAGTGATCCATACGTTTCTTCCTGAAAAAGAAGATTCTTTCGCGATAGTGACGTTTTGTTCCCGCTTTTTTGCTTCAGCGAGTGCAATCGTGATCATCGAGGCTTTTTCTTTGTTCACTGCGCCAGCAATATCATCCTGGTAGGTGCGAAGCGCGGACACGCCAGTTTTCACGGGAGGATTTACGGGTGTTTGTTCGGGAGGAGTATTGGGAGGAACAGGATTTTCCATGGTCTATAGTATACCGCGTGAAATAGTAAATATGAATGTGCAAAAAGGCGCCGAGTATGATTTAGCAAAATCATATCGCACCAATGTCCACTGAGGGGCGATCCTACTCAGTGCCTTTTTCTCTCTTTATCTTATCTTCGGCTTTATGAAAGTCGGATCAGCGTCCTTGAGCGAAAGCTTGATTCTTCCCTTCTCGTCGATGTCTTTCAAGATAACTGGAATCTTGTCTCCCTCCTTCAGATAGTTTCCCACAATATCAATCCGAAACGGTGCAATTTCAGAAACGTGCACAAGCCCTTCTGTCTGCCCGGCAAATCGTACGAACGCTCCGAATTCCACTACCTTCGTCACAACACCTTCGAATCTTTCTCCCCTCTTAAACTCCCGAGTCATATCAGAAATAATTTGTGCCGCCATTTTCGCCCCCTCTGAAGATCCAGTGATAAACACAGATCCGTCGTCTTCAATATCAATTTCTACTCCCGTTTTTTCCTTAATTTCTTTTATCATCTTTCCTCCAGGACCGATGACACTCCCAATCTGATCCTGTTTGATCTTAATGATGATAATTTTCGGAGCGTTGGGAGAAATTTCCGCTCGCGGAGCAGCAATCTCTTTTGTCATTGCATCAAGAATAAAGTGCCTAGCATTTTTAGCTTTCTCAAGCGCTTCTTTCAAAATAAATATCGGAACTCCGTCAACTTTCACATCCATTTGAATCGCAGTGATCCCTTTTTTTGTTCCAGCAACTTTAAAATCCATATCTCCGTGATGGTCTTCCGGGCCTTGGATATCTGTGAGTACTTTGTATTTGTATTCTGTTTTCCCGCCGCTCTTTACAGCAGAGAGCATAAGCCCAGATGCGATGCCGGCAACCGGCGCGCTAATCGGCACTCCTGCATCCATGAGAGCGATAGTGGAAGCACAAGTCGATGCCATTGATGTCGAGCCGTTTGATGCCAATGATTCAGATACAATTCGGATTGTATAAGGAAAAACTTCTTTTGCTGGAATGACAGCAAGAAGCGCTTTTTCTGCAAGTGCCCCGTGTCCAATCATTCGTCGATTTGTTCCGCCCATTCGTCCTGTTTCTCCTGAAGAAAATGGAGGGAAATTGTAGTGGTGCATAAATCGTTTCTGGCCTTCTATTTCCATCCCGTCGAGGATTTGCGAATCTCCTGGCCCTCCAAGAGTAAGAGCGGAAAGAACGTGCGTTCCTCCTCGGTAAAAGATTCCCGTTCCGTGAATGATCGGCGAAATTCCTCCAGCTTGCACATACAGCGGTCGCACCTCATCCATCTTTCGTCCATCAGGCCGTCGTTCTTTTTCAATCGCTTCTTTGTGAAGGAGGTCGTTGATCTTGTTTTCAAAATGTTCGAAGGCAAGACCGAATTTTTCGTCTTTTCCAAATTTTGCTTCGAGATTATTTTTCCATTCTTTTTTAAGAGCGTGAATGTGTTCGTGTCCCGCTCCACTGAAAACCGCTTTCTCGAGTTTGCTCGAAACAGTTTCTTCGTACAGAGCTTTCATTGCTTCAGAAAGGACAGGAAGTGTAATTTCTTTTTTTGGTTTGCCAATTTCTGAAATGATTTTTGTTTGGAATGCCTGAAGTTTCTCGATTTCTTCAGAGCATTTTTCAAGTCCGGAAGCGATTACTTCGTTTTCGATTTCTTTTCCTCCCACTTCGATCATGTTGATATTGCCATCTTTTCCGCAAGCAAGAAGGTCAAGCTCGAAGTCATTTGCGTTTCGATTTTCGTAATTTGGATTTATCAAAAATTCATTCGCCCCGAGCTTTTTCCCAACTCGAATCGCACTGACTGGTCCAGCCCAAGGAATATTTGAAGTGCCGAGCGCGAGCGAAGAAGCGAGCACTGCAAGTACATCCGGGTCTTCGGTATCAATAGAGAGAATGGTAATCACCACCTGCACTTCATTGCGGATTGCCTGATTGAAAAGCGGGCGGATGGTTCGGTCAACAATTCTTCCCGAAAGAATCGCTTCATCGGTCGGTCTTCCTTCTCGGCGCATAAATCGGCTTCCGAGAATTTTTCCGGAAGCGTAAAATCGTTCTTCGTAATCCACGGTGAGCGGAAACCAGTCTCCGTCTTTTTCATGTTCCGACATCACTGCTGTCGCGAGGACGACAGTATTACCGCATCGCACGATGGCCGAACCGTTTGTCTGGTCGGCGAGGTCGGTAAACTGGGCAGTGATGAGTTTGCCCCCAATCTCAATCGAGTATTCTTTTTTCTTCATATAGAAAACGTGTAGATGATCCCCAGATTTTAGATTTCCATGGGCTCGGCCCTGAAATCTACCTATCTGAAGACCATACTTATTGGATAATAGAGTTAGTGTAGCAAAATGCTTATAAAATGCACGTTATCCCCTGTTAGCCGGTCGACACTCAATTTTTTACGAAGTATAATTAGTTTTTAGAACCTCTCGTCGTTTGTACACCAACTTTGCTCGAACTTTGAAAAGGAGCATTTCATGCAAACTGTCACAGTGACGGACGATGAAGCCGCGGTCGCTTTGAGCATTGATCTTGCTCCAGCGCTTCCTCTGGCATTCGATAAATACTGGGAACGTCTTATCGTCCATCCTGGTACTGGATTGGCGATACTGAAAAGATTGGTCCGGGTGCGCTGTTGCAGTATGGACACTGTCCTGGGATTGGATACGAAAAAAAATCCACTGCTTGGTTTTATTGCGCGCGACGTGGCGAACTTCACTCGCCACGGAGAGTTCATAAATCCCGGTAGGATCGTACTCTTCCCGAAAGCCATCGGTCCGTTCAAGGATGAATATTACTGCACCCACGTCTTTTTGCGCGAGGGTAGAACAGTAAGATTCTTCGGCACACTCTCGCTAAGAGATTGGCCGCACACAAAGTTCATGTTTGCTTAGTTCGAGACAAAATTATGCAGCAAAATCCCCCGGCAAGTCGCCAGGGGATTTTCTTATCCTCGTCTTGGGCCACCTTGGCTCAAGAGATATTTTTTAGGATTCTCGCAAAGGTCGATAAAGTCGTCCGACGCTTCCACAAGTTTCTGTGAAGTCGATTTCCCGAAGGCCATCACTTCTACTTGGCATCCTTCGTTTACCTTTAAGTATTCGATGAGCGGTACAAAGTCCCCGTCTCCGGAAACAATGATAACTGTGTCGAGTTTCGGCGCTGCTTTGATAGCATCCACCGCAAGTCCGACGTCCCAGTCTGCTTTCTTGCTTCCCCCAGCGAAAATCTGGAGATTTTTTGTTTTTGTTTCGATGCCGACTTTCTCAAGCGCTTCGAAAAAGGGCTTTTCCTCACCGCTTTCCGTGGTGATGACGTAGGCGACCGCTCGGATGAGCGCCCGGCCCGCAAGCCCGTCTTTAATGATCTGTCCGAAATTGACCCGAGCGTGATACAGATTTTTCGCGCTGTGGTAGAGGTTCTGCGTATCTATAAAAATACCGACTCTCTGTTCTTTGTGTTTAATTACTGTCATATAAAATTAATTATTACGTATAAAAAGTATACTGCTTCCATGCTGAAAGACGAAATCGACCGACTTATTGAAACTGGAGTAAAAAATAACCCCGAGAAGGGGTTATTTTTATTTAGCCTTCTTGATATCGAGATGTTTGAGGATTGCAGAGTGTCTCTTTGGATTTTTCTTCAAAAGATATGCCATGTGAGTCTGTCTGTCTGCTACCATCTGGAGAAGCCCTCGTCGTGAGTGGTTGTCCTTCTGGTGTTTCTTCAAATGTCCTGCCAATTCAGCAATTCTCTTCGTGAGAAGCGCGATCTGTACTTCAGGAGAACCGGTGTCCTTATCGTGGATCCGTGTTTCTTTCATTACCCGCTGTTTCTTTGTCTTTGTTAACATGGTCCTAGTATGGTATCACGAAACCTGATTTAATGCAAGCCCCTCCCCCTGTTCTAGGCCAAAAAACGAGTCTTTCCACAGATAATATTGTGCGACATTGGTGTACAATAAAGGTATGGCAAATCTCGATGAATTAAAGAAAGAATTCCTCCAATACGTTGAAATTGACAAGGGGCGAAGCAAAAAGACCGTTGAAAACTATGAGCGCTATTTAACTCGCTTTCTTCAGTATTCGAAACTGAAAAAACCAACCGACATTACTGATTCTGCTGTGCGGGAATTCCGGCTTTGGCTCAATCGGCAGAGTGCAAAACCGACCCGTGGCGATTCTGACACGCTGAAAAAGAAAACCCAGAACTATTATCTCATCGCTCTGCGTTCATTTCTGAAATACTTGGTCTACCGTGGCATTCCTTCCCTCTCTCCAGACAGAATCGAGCTTGCAAAGGTGCCGGAACGCTCAATCGATACCATTTCTTCCGAAGAACTTTCTCGCGTACTGAAAGCGGCAGAGGGCGATAGTCTCAAACAGCTTCGAGACCGAGCTATTCTTGAAATGCTCTTTTCTACCGGCCTTCGAGTGTCAGAACTTTGCAAACTTCCTCGGGATTTGGATATTAGCCGAGACGAATTCTCTGTCCGAGGAAAAGGAGAGAAAGTGCGAGTGGTGTTTCTCTCAAAGACTGCCAAAGAGATGCTCCAAAAATATCTCAAAAAAAGAAAAGATATGGACGATTCCCTTTTTACCCAAATAGAAGAGCGAGGATTCGGGAAGATCGATAGAAAAAATAAAGGGATGCAGCTCTCTTCTCGTTCGGTGGAACGATTGGTGAAACACTATGCGATCAAAGCTGGAGTCTCGAAAAAGGTCACTCCTCATAGCTTGCGTCACAGCTTCGCAACTGATTTATTGCAAAATGGGGCTGATTTGCGCTCCGTACAGATGCTTTTGGGGCATTCAAACATAAGTACGACGCAGATCTACACGCATATGACCGACAAACATCTCCACGACATTCACAAGCAGTTTCATGATAAGAAGCGAAACTAGGAAACTGAAAAACTTTTTAAAAATGCTATAGTACTTCCATGAAAATCATTTCTTGGAACGTGAATGGTATACGAGCTGTTGTCAAAAAAGGGCTTTTTCTTCCGTTTATCGAAAAATATGATCCGGATATCTTGTGTTTGCAAGAAACAAAAGCGCAAGAGCACGAATCTCCGGTAGATTTGCCTCAATATGAAGAATACTGGAATTCGGCTGTAAAGAAAGGATATTCCGGTACTGCCATCTTTACCAAGACAAAACCTCTTTCTATAGCAAACGGCCTCCCGGAAGTAATTGCCGAGAAATTTGGCCTTTGTGCAGATAATTATGGCGATCCTCGAACCGAAGGGCGCGTCATTATGGCTGAATACAAAGATTTTTATATCGTTACCGTCTACACCCCCAATGCCAAGGATGATTTGAGTCGAATCCCCCTCCGGCACAAGCAATGGGATCCAGCATTTCTTGCATATTGCAAGAGTCTTGAGAAGAAAAAGCCTGTGATTTTCTGCGGAGATCTGAATGTCGCTCATACTCCCGATGACTTGGCCCGGCCGAAAGAAAACGAGGGACTGAAGGGTTTCACCAAAGAGGAACGAGCAGGTTTTCAGGCTTTCATTGACGCTGGATTTGTCGACACGTTCAGAATGTCTCACGAAGGGAACGGTTTCTACACCTGGTGGTCACACTTCGCCAATGCTCGGGCTCGAAATGTGGGCTGGAGAATAGACTACATACTTGTTTCATCGGGATTGAAAGATAAAGTAAAGAGGGCTGAAATCCTCCCTGAAGTCATGGGGTCAGATCATTGCCCCGTTTCAATAACCCTAAAGTAAGCCTATTCTATTGGATTTTTGACGATGTCCTTTATAAAGGACATCGTTGTGGATAAGTGTCCTTTACGTGTCTTTTATAGATGCTACAATTTACCCGGAATCAATTTATATCGCCGAGGCTTTACATTTTGATCCAGTTCCTTGAAACAGGCATTTACTCTCTCTAATGCCTTTTGAAAAGCGTTTTCAAATTCAAATATGAAAGAAAGACCCCAAATTAGCCAATATATTTTGGCTTAACTTCAATGCGGGTATTCTCATTTTAACGAATAGAAATACACTTTTCACGAAACCGTCTTTACAACATTTATTATCGTGAAGGCGGTTTTCGATTGTCTTTTTTTTATTTTACCCAGTGTTTTTTGCGTATTTCTTCCTTCTCTTTTTCTTCGAGAGCTTCTTTTTTTGCAACGCCAAGTTTCCCCAGTTTTTTCAATTCTTCTTCAGATAAAGTAATGAGTTTTTTGGCCTTTTCCTCCAGATATTCCTCTGTATTGAGCTTTGGGTCGTCGAGCACTTCTTCAAGCAAAGCATGAAGAATAAAGCCCACTTTTGGTCCTGCAGGTGTTTTTGTGACTTCAATAATTTTATTTCCATCAATCTTGAGCATCGTGACAGAGATCGGATCCCTCATCGCTTCCTCGATCATTGATTTATATTTTCGGAGTCGATACGGGCTTTCTTTTGGTCTACCAGTCCCAATCCTATCGCATGCGCGGACATTCATGAGGTCCCAGATGTTTTCTTTGCCGACATTCGCAACCATTCTTCGCACCGCTGAAAGCGTGATCTGTTCCGTGTCGGAGAAAAACATATGCCATCGCACAAGAAGCGTCACTTTCTCAATTATTTTATTTGAGAACTTTAAATTTTCGAGAATTTTTTTTGTCATGCGAGCGCCGATCACTTCGTGGCCGTAGAATGTGGGATCTTTTTTATCAGCGGGCTGTCGTTTGCTTTCTGGTTTTCCAATGTCATGAAGGAGCGCAGAAAGACGGATTTCAAGAGACCAATTTTTATCTGCCGCGTGCTGAAGTGATTTGAGAAGATGTGTCCAGACATCAAATGCGTGGGCTTGGTTTTGCGCAACTCCGATTCCCATCTCGAGCTCAGGAACGATATATTTTAAAATACCCATATTTTGAGCCATAATTATGCCTTTCATCGGCTCTTTGGACATAAGGATTTTTACAAACTCATCTCGGATTCTTTCTTTGGAAATTTTTGCGAGAAGCGGAGCGCATTTTCGAATTCCCATTTCAGTTTCTTTTTCGATCTCGAATCCTGTTTCTGTAGAGATTCGTACAGCACGAAGAATGCGAAGCGCATCTTCTCCAAATCTGTCTTCGCTCTTCCCTACTGTTCGCAGTATTTTCATTTCGATGTCTGTAATTCCTCTGTGCGGATCAATAATTTTTTCTTCGAGCTTTGTTCCAGCTTTTTTCACAGAAAGCGCGATTGCGTTTATGGTGAAATCTCGTCGCTTTAAATCATCTTCAATATTTTTGCTGAACGTCACGGCATCAGGTCGTCTGTTGTCAGAATAAGTTGACTCGAGACGATATGGAGTAACCTCTACGACGCGCAATGTCTCATCAGGAATCCCCTCTTCTGTTCGAGTAGAGACATCTTCATTCACTACGCCGACGGTGCCGTATGTATTTTCGTAAAATGTTTTTGGAAATAGCTTTATGATTTCTTCCGGAGTCGCGTTTGTGGTGACGTCCCAATCGCGAGGTTTGAAGCCAGTAAGGAGTCCGCGTACGCAGCCACCCACAATAAAAGCCTCAAAGCCGCTCTTTTCGAGCGTTTCGAGTACATTCATGATCTCTTTCGGGATCTCAAAATGTTGGTTGTGGAGTAGCTTCATGAGCTAAGTTTGTGCACCCAGAGGGATTCGAACCCCCAATAACGGTTCCGAAGACCGGTGTGATATCCATTTCACTATGGGTGCGTTGCCTCATCATACGGTAAATTTGATAAATTATCCACACCAAGAAATCGAACTCCCGTGATATACTTAAAATGTATATGAGAAAAGACAAAGAAAAAGTATTTGCACTTAGGGCTAAAGGCAAAAGCTATAATGAGATCAGAAGTCTTATTAGAGTTCCGAAGAGTACACTCTCAGAGTGGTTCAGGGATCAAAAATGGTCTAATAAGATTGCTTTTCGTCTGGCTTCGAATGCTCAAGGGAAATCGACCATAAGGATCAAAGAATTGAATAAAATTCGAGGTGAAAATCTCGAGAAGCTCTACAAAGAAGCTGAAAATGAAGCAACTGAAGAGTTTGAAAAACTCAAATACCACCCTCTTTTCCTAGCGGGGATGATGATTTATTGGGGTGAAGGCAATAAACTTTCAAAAGATAGATGCTCAATAGCCAATTCTGACCCTCTTATGATCAAAGTATTTCTTGATTTTCTAAAGAAAATTTGTGGTTTCTCTTCCCCCAAAATCAGGGCCTGGCTACTGCTCTATCCCGAACTGAAGGAAAAAGAGTGCAAGACATTCTGGATTAGTAATACGGGCTTAAAACAAGAGGATTTTACTAAGAGTATTGTCATCAAAGGTAAGCATAAGACACGGAAACTGTCTCATGGAGTTTGCAGTATTGGAATTTCTAGTACATACTTAAAGCGAAAAATTCTGATTTGGATGAATTTGATAGCTATCGATTTGATAGAAGAAAAATATAATGCGGGTATGGTTTAATGGTAGAACAGGATCTTGCCAAGATTCAGATTCGGGTTCGATTCCCGGTACCCGCACAGTAAAAGTTTGTAATGACTTCCCTTCTCGAACGGCGTAAGTACTCCTCTTAATGTCTCTGAACCCCTGTCCTTTTTGGAAAGAAAGTGAAATACCAAAATGGCTCAAAATATAGGTATTTAACGTGTAACTGTGGATAAGTCTGTGGATTGTGTGCATAAAAGACAGCTTTAAAAAAGTGAAAAAATTTGGTCTTTTATTTAAAATAAGCCTATAAATATAGATATTTTACAAAAAGACACAAAATTTCAGTCCGATAAGCGGTAAATGTTTCTTAAGTAACATATATGACCGATCAAAAAGACATAACTCTACAAGTTGGCGTAAAAGCATTTCTGAAAAATAAAGAGGGGAAGTTTCTTCTTCTACGAAGATCTGAAAAATACAAAGATATAAAGGGGAATTGGGATATTGTAGGCGGGAGAATCAATCCCGGAAGTTCTCTCTTGGACAATCTGAAGAGGGAAATACTGGAAGAAACAGGACTTGTTTTACACGAAACACCTAAAATCCTTACGGCACAGGACATATTGAGGGTTCACGGGAAACATATTGTGAGAATAAGTTATCTTGCAAATATAGAGGGGGAGCCTAAAATTGATGCCGAAAGCACGGATTTTAAATGGATGACTATTGAAGATATGAAGTCGGAGAAGGAGCTCGATATGTTTGTCCGAGAGATTCTAGATCAAGGTCTGTTAAATTAGTTCCACGTGAAACGGCTCAATCTCGCAGATCCAATAGGTATTAAGGGCGAGGATATTGCTTGTAAATATCTAGAGAAAAAAGGATATAGCATTGTCTGCCGAAACTATCTGAAGAAGTGGGGAGAAATAGATATTGTGGCTCATAAGGACAAAAAGCTCTATTTTGTTGAGGTAAAGACCGTTTCACGTGAAATCAATCTATCCGGTCCAAAGGATGTTCCACGCCTGCCCGGCCAAGGTGTAACAGATGATGAATATAGGCCCGAAGAAAATATCCACGATTGGAAGCTTAAAAGGCTTGGTAGGGTAGTGCAAAGCTACCTTCTCGAGAAATACGAGGATGATGACCCAGAATGGGAATTTTTAGTAGCTATTGTTCTCCTGGATATGAAGAAGAAAATAGCGAATGTAAAGCTATTGGATGATATTGTCCTTTAGATGTCTTTTATAAATCTTAATGTCCTTTACAATAAAAATAGACAGGAGAATTAGGATTTTTAAAATTCCTGTGATAAGATTTTCGAGTTGATTTTTGGAGAAATATTTATACCGGGGTGTGGTGTAACGGTAGCATCCATGATTTGGGATCATGTAGTCAGAGTTCGAATCT
>JAQTSY010000018.1 GCA_028711065.1 Minisyncoccota bacterium | reverse complement strand
TTCAAGAACAAGGAGATGTGCCCTGTGTGCGGAGAAAGCGCGCCAGTGACTTACATTGAACTGAGCTATGCATTCAAGCTTTTGCTTGATGAATTGAAATCAATGTGCATCTATCCGAAACTTAATGTTAAACCAAAATACTAGGTGATTCATGATGATGGACGAAGGAACATTCAATGAAGTTGTCCGCGAAAAAATAGCTTCCATAGACTTTGGAATGCTTTCGCCAGACATGGTTAAGAAGATGAGCGTGGTAAAGATAATCACGCCCGAGCTTTATGACGCAGACGGCTACCCCATAGACAGCTCTCTCATGGACCTGAAAATGGGAGTCATTGACCCAGGGCTTCGCTGCAGAACATGCGGTGCAAAAGTCCGCGAGTGCCCGGGGCATTTTGGTTTCATTGAGCTCGCGCGCCCTGTGCTTCACATAAGATACGTTCCGACAATCTATAATATTCTTCGTTCAACCTGCTCGACATGCGGGCGCGTTCTGGTTCATCCGAACGAGCATGCAAAGCTTCTTGAAAAGATTTCATCCACCAACGGGGAAGTCAATGAGAAGGTTCTTGCAGTTGCAGCGCACGTGATAAACAAGACAAAAACAATCCGCAAGTGCCCGTGGTGCGAATCAAAGCAGGACAAAGTAAAGCTCATGAAGCCGTCAATCTTTGTTGAGTCCGGCAGAAAGCTCACGCCAATTGATGTTCGCGAGCGGCTTGAGCGGATACCTGACGCAGATTTGCCACTGATTGCCCTCAATGCACGCACAGCGCGCCCCGAATGGATGGTTATCACATTGCTTCCGGTTCCGCCAGTATCTGTGCGCCCGTCAATCACACTCGAATCCGGGGAACGTTCAGAGGATGACTTGACTCACAAGCTCGGCGACATAGTCAGGACAAACCAGCGCCTGTTCGAGAACCTTTCAGCAGGAGCGCCTGAAGTTATCATCGAGGATTTGTGGGATTTGCTTCAGTATCACGTCACGACATTATTCTCAAACAACGTTGCGCAGGTTCCGCCTGCACGGCACAGAAGCGGACGCCCGTTGAAGACTCTCGAGGAGAGAATCAAGGGAAAGGAAGGAAGATTCAGGCGAAACCTTGCAGGAAAAAGGGTGAACTTTTCCGCGCGCACAGTTATTTCCCCTGACTCGCAGCTCAGGATTGACCAGGTTGGAGTCCCGATAAAAATTGCAAAAGAGCTCACAATCCCCGAGCGGGTGACTGAATGGAACATGGCTCACCTGAGGAAATTTGTCGAGGATGGCCCTGACAAATACCCTAGCGCAAATTATGTTATCACGCCTGACGGCAAGAGAAAAAGAGTTTCTGATGAAACGCGCGATGTAATCCTTGCAGAGCTTGCGCCAGGATATATTATTGAGCGCCATCTGATGGACGGGGACATTGTTCTGTTCAACAGGCAGCCATCATTGCACAGGATGAGCATAATGGCGCACTACGTAAAGGTTCTGCCATTCAAAACATTCCGCCTCAACCTTAGCGCAGTCGTGCCATACAACGCAGACTTTGACGGCGACGAAATGAACCTGCACGTTCCGCAGACCGAGGAAGCCCGCGCAGAAGCAGAACTTTTGCTCAGCATAACGCAGAACATAGTCACTCCAAGATACGGGCTCCCAATCATAGGATGCTCGCAGGACCACATAATGGGGCTTTACCTCCTGACAAAGCACAAGGAATTTTTCTCACGCCAGGATGCGGCAGAGCTTCTTTCGCGGGTCGGCATCTTTGAGCTGCCTGAGAAGCCGGGAAAAACTTTGAAGGACGAGCCGTATTATTCTGGCAAGCAGATATTTTCAATGATTCTTCCTGAAGTGGATTATGAGGGAAGCACAAAGACAGTCCCGAAGCACGTATGCAAGAAAGAGGACTGCCAGTTCGAGGACTTTGTAAAGATAAGCAAGGGAAAGCTTGTATCCGGGTTGATTGATTCAAAAGCAATCGGCCCTGAAGCAGGGAAAGGAAAGCTTATCCAGGCAATAATCAATAGGCACAGCATGGAAGAAGCGGTTGAGTTCATACAGAAAGCTTCACTGCTCGGAATTGCAACCCTTCAGAAGCTCGGGTTCACAACCCTTGTCACAGACACAGACCTTCCGCCTGAAGCGCGCCAGGAAATCAAGGACACTTTTGATTTTGCAGAAAAGAAAGTCGATGAAGTGCTTGAGGAGTCCAAAAAAGGGAAGCTTAAGCCCTATCCTGGAAGGACACTCAGGGAAACAGTTGAGTTCAAGATAATTGAAATCATCAACCGCGCAAGAAACAAGACAGGGAAGATTGCAGAGAGGTACATTGTTGATGAGAACAATGCAACAATGCTGATGGCCCGCTCCGGAGCCCGAGGCTCGGCAATGAACATCGCGCTCATGGCTGCGGCGGTAGGGCAGGTTCATATCAGGGGAACGCGTATTTACCGCGGCTACAACGAGCGCACTCTTCCGCACTTTGAGCAGGGAAACATCAAGCCAGCTGCGCGCGGATTCATCAAGGGCTCATACAAGACAGGGCTCAACCCGTACGAGTTCTTCTTCAACGCAATAACAGGAAGGGACTCAATCATGGACACGTCAATGAGAACGCCGAAGTCGGGTTATCTTCAGAGACGCCTCATCAATGCCATGCAGGACCTTTCAGTCACATACGACAACACAGTGCGCAGCGCATCCGGCACAATCGTGCAGTTTGAGTACGGCGCAGACGGAATCGATGTTTCAAAATCAGACAATGGAAAACTATTGATTCCAAAAGAGGAGCTGAGGTGATACTCATGGAATTCCCAAAATCAGTTGAAGACCAGTTGAAAGCGCTGAAAGAAGACATGAAACTCAACAAGCAGCAGTATGAAAATCTGCTTAAACTGGCTGAGAAGCAGTACGCCAAGGCGCGTGTTGTTCCGGGCGAAGCAGTCGGAGTCATAGCAGCACAGTCACTTGGAGAGCCTGGCACACAGCTTACCATGAGAACCAAATGGCTCGCTGGAGCGCGTGAGATGACTGTCACGCAGGGCCTTCCGCGTCTTATAGAAATCTTTGACGCAAAGCGCGAGCCTACAACGCCCGCAATGGAGATTTATCTTAAGTCCTCGCATGCAACAAGCGAGTCAAAGGCCGAGGAGATAGCCCTCAGCATTGTTGATGTAAAGCTTGAGGACATTACAAGCGAGATTAATGTTGATTTGGCAAAGATGAGGGTTGAAGTTTATCTTGACAAGAACAAGGTAAAGCACTACGGCGTGACAGAGAAATACGTCCAGAACATGGTCAAGGAAAATTTCAAGACAGCCAAGATAACAACCGGAGACATGATGATTGGGATACGCCCCAAGGAAGAGGAAGTAGACCTTCGCAAGCTTTATGGTTTCCGTGTAAAAGTCAAGGAGACTCACATCACAGGAATCGAGGGAATCAAGCAGGTACTTCCTGTCAAGGTAGGGGATGTCTGGATGATAAAGACGGCAGGCTCAAACCTTCGCGAAGTCCTTGCAATGAAAGAGGTTGACATCGAGAACACAAAGACGAACGATGTTTTCGAGACATTCTCAGTGCTCGGAATCGAGGCAGCCCGCACAGTGATAGTTGAGGAAGCCCTTGACGTTTTGAGAAACCAGGGAATTGAGGTTGACCCCAGGCACCTTATGCTTCTTGCAGATGCGATGACAAACACAGGCAGCATCCGCGGAATCGGGCGTTACGGCATTTCAGGCGCAAAGAGCTCAGTGCTTGCGCGCGCGAGCTTCGAAGTCCCGCTCAGGCATTTGTTCAACGCGGCAATGTACGGAGAGAGCGATGAAATCTCCTCTGTCATTGAGAACGTAATGATTAACCAGCCTATTCCGGTAGGGACAGGCATTGTCAAGCTGAAGATTGAAAGCGAGGCAATGGGAAAGAAGAAGACAGAGGAAGCAAAGGAAGAGAAAGCAGAGAAGAAAGAGAAAAAAGAAAAGAAAGACTGATGATATTGGGGGTAATATATTATGGCAGATGAAACTTCGAACATTCGGAAAGAATTAGAGAAGTCTCTCGAAGCCAAGAAGGTCACATACGGAACAAACAGCGTGACCCGTGCGCTTAAGCAGGGACTTGTCTCAAAACTTTTTTATGCAACCAACATACCTGAAAAGATGAAAAGCGAGCTTGAGTATTACGCAGGCCTTTCAGGCATACAGTTTGTTGCATTCCAGGGAGACTCAAAGGATTTGGGAGTTGCTCTTAAGCGGACGCACAGCGTGCTTATCGCGGCAATAGTGAAGGGATGATTTAATGGCGAGGATAAAACTTTCACTTGACGACATCGGATTCATTTCTTTATTCGAAAAGGTTACGAAAGCAAACGTGAAGGACTGCATATTCAACCAGGAAAAGAACAAGCTCACTTTTGTTGTCAGCGAAGGGCAGGCAGGGCTTGCAATCGGAAAAGGCGGGCAGAACATAAGGAACCTTGAAGAGCAGCTGAAAAAGCGCGTTGAGGTGCTTGAGTTCTCCGAAGACCCTGTAAAATTTCTGGCAAACATCTTCCGCCCGATAAAGATTAACAGCGCCTATGTTTCTGAAAAAAGCAGCGGTGCAAAAGCGCTGCATGCGCAAATCACAAAGGATGCGGCAAATATGGGCATGGCAAAGGCAAAGATGAAGACTGCGCGCGAGCTTCTTGAAAAATACTTCCACTTTGACGAAATCAATATCCAGTAAGCCTTTCACTCACTTCGTTCGTAACCTAGAGACTTTGTCTCTGGGCACTTTGAGATTGTATCTCGAAGCATCGTGGTGTAGCCACAATGTCGCGATGTAATCGCAATGAGCCTTAAGGGAAATCTACAATGGTCAAACGCTATCCTACAATACAGGACTGGATTAATACAGGAGTCTTATCTATAGACTATTACAAAAAGGAAAAACAGCACCACCTTCTCCATAACATGCTTCTGCCCTGTCTTAATGTCCGCTATGTTGACGCAGCCCTGTACGGACGGGAGGAGTTCCAGCAGAAAATCTGCGAGTTCCTTGAGAAGCGCAAGCCCACAGTCCTGATTTCATCCCCAAAGATTTCAAAAGGGTTCGAGAAGAAATGGATTGACAACTGCAGGACCTGGGAGCAGGTGAAGGAGTTCATGGACTCAATTCCGCAGCCGCACATGTATTTTATTCTTATAACCGAGATGGTCGAGGGGACTGAAGACGGCTATGTCGGCACAGCAATCAACAAGGACGGAAAGCTCCTGCTTGAGTTCTACAAGCGCCCGAACTGGACAGACATCCGCGCAATTTCCTCTGGTGCAGCAGAGGCGGAATTCCTGCGGCTCGCATATGTCCGCGAGGGGAGCATAGTAAAGAAGCCGCATGACATCCCTGAATCAGACCTTCTTGAAATCTACAATCATCTGCATGGAAAAACAGGATACTTTGAGTTCATAAAAGGAAACAAGTCAGGCGTGCCTGGAATCTATTTCATGGAATTTCAGGACGAGCCCGCATTCCTCAAGGCGATTGATTTGGCTGACAACCTCTGAGTTTTTCAACCGAATACTTTTTATAACATTATTTGCTACAGGAGATACATGACGTTTACAGGGAAAACTGACAAGAAAGTTGTATTAAAATTGGAGAGCAATTATTTCAGTATTGTGCCGAAGATACCCAAATTTGACGCGACAGCAGACATCCCTGGGCTTGAAAAGAAATTTTCCATTTACTACGCAGACAAAAACAGTGAGGACGGCTCTTA
>JAQTSY010000017.1 GCA_028711065.1 Minisyncoccota bacterium | reverse complement strand
TCCGCCCTGCCGTAAATTGTTTTCCCTTTCAGTTCCCATTTCCCCGTCCGGAACATGTACTTTATCCGGGCCTCCGCAAGATGGCCATGAACATCATCAATCATTCTTGCAGCCAGTTCCAGAACCTCCGGCGCGTCCTTATATTCCGGTTTCTCCTTTGGCGGTTTTACGCCGATTCTTTTCTTTCCCATGATTTCCGACTCCTTTCAAAATAAACTTACAGGATATTTGAGTACCGTCTGCATCTCACAACCTCCGCACCTTACTCCCGTTCTCCGTCATATCCACATGCAGTTGTTGTGGGAACATCGACTTCATATTCTCATCATGCGAAATAGCCACAATCCTTATATCCGGATACTTGTTATGGATAATTTCAAGGGCGGCACAGTAGGATTCCACCCCTTCCGCATCAAGAAACGGGGGTTCGTCTATATGTAAAAATCCAAGTTGCAACCCGACTCTGACAGCTTTAATTATTGCAAGAGCAAATGTTTCAGCCAAAGCAGCCCTTACTTTTTCTCCCCCGGAATGACTCATGTAAGGCAATGCCCCATGTTCTACATCAATAATGATAATCTCAAGAGTGGCAATCTCCTTCGCCTTATTAGATTTAAGTACCCTTTCCGTCACAAATTCCAGCCTCATCCGTCCCCCGGTCATTTGTCCGAGGATCTCGTTTGCCGCTGCTTCAAGTTCCGGAACAATATCGCGGATAATTTGATAAGGAATACCGTCCTGGCTGAAGGCCTCCGACAGAACCGTGAGAAGCGCCGCCTGTTTTGCCGATTGCCGCAGTCCGTTTTGCGCAACCGATAAAAGTTCTTTTTTGCAGGCAACTGTCATGAGCTGGGCGGTTATATTCCCGATCTGCTGGTTAAAAACAGAAATGGAATTTTCAAGTATTTTGATCCGGGTCTCAGCGTCATGTACTAAAACGTTTGTATCCCACATATCCGCTGTCAATTTCGCCAGTTCAGTAATCCTCCCGTTAATTTTGCCGATAGCCAGATTAAGTTCCAGCAAATCCGCGTCCAGCTGCCCTATTGCCTCGATTGTGGATTCTACAAACTGCTTCGCCTTTGGCAACTGCATTTTCATTTGTTCATAGGATAAGAGTTCACTGATTCTTGCTCTCAAAGCCGAAACTTTATTGGTTGCGCTGGAAAGCTGAGCAATGTCAATTTCAATAAGGGTTAGCTCACTTTCATATTCCTGAATTTTAGTCTGAGCATCGGCATCCTGTTTTTTTAGACCTTCAGCCGTTGCAGCTGCTCCGGCCAGTTTGGCAAGCATGTCCTTCGTATAATGGTATGTTTTAACGGTTTGAATCAGAGTATCATGAGCCAATTTATCATAGCCAATACAGTTAATCTCGTCATCAATTGCATCAACCTTTTTTTGGCTTTCTGATTTTCGAGCATTTAATTCAATTCTCATTTGTACGATTTCAGATTCAAGAATTGCAATCTGGCCTTTTGCTTCTTTTGCAGACTGTAAGAATCGGCAGCTTGCCTTGTCCACATCTATACAGTTGGCATTTTCCAGCATTTCGGCCTGTTTGGAATAAGAATCAAGCCTGTTTCTCTTAATTGTGATATCACTGATAGAACTATATTCATCCGATTTGGCATCAGATTGCAATTTGCCTTTTCTATCCTGTAGTTCTCTTGTCATTTTTAACTCACATTCACGGTTTTCCAATCTTTCTTCAATATTTCCAGCCTGTTCAATGCTATATTCCAGCCTCTCCTTATCCTTCAGGCTGTCGTTGATAGCATCAATCGTATTGGCCGTATTCTTCCGGAACTGCTGGGCCGCCGATAAATCCATATTGAGTTTGCGGCAGCGCTGCTGTTTATCGTTGAGCAACTGCAACTTCCCGTCCATGGCCGCGATCTCCAGACGTGTTACATCGAGTTCAGCGCATTTTCCGAGAATGGTCTGCTCATTCTGCAAAAAGGTTTCTGTCTCGATTATGCGCCCATGCAGGTCGGACCGCTTATCCTTTTTCTCGGTATAAGATGTTGTTTTCTGTTTCAATTCCTTTTCAAGCTCGACCGATTCCCTGACATAACCCTCCGATGCCACAAGCTTAGCCTGCAGTGTTGCCAATTCGTTTTTATCCTGCTGCAGGTCGTCGGCGGCAGTGCCGAGCCGAGCCTGTATCTGCAGCAACTCAGCGTGGAGATTATCCTCGGCAGCAACTTCACCCTCAAGCCCTTCCATTTCACTCTTGCGCGCCTTAACCTCCCGGTTTGTATCCGTTAACTTGTTCTTTGTAATCTCCGACAGCTGATCATATACTCCGAGCCCCAGGAGATTGGCCAGCACAGCCATGCGATCGTCCTTCGAGGCTTCCATAAATTTGCCGTACCGGTCCTGCATGATCAAAACACAACTTTGAAACGTGTCGCAGTCCATGCCGAGCAAGTTGATGATCTTCTGCTGAGTTTCTTTCATGAGTTCGCATGAGTGATCTTCCCAATTTGAGTTATCACCGAAAGGAAGCTGAAAATATTCGCTTCTTTTTGCCAGCGCCAGTGTCGCCTTTCCCGATCTCTGCCTGGTTCGGGTTATTCTCCACATGTCTGCGCCAATCATAAAGGTAAACTTTATACTTCCGGACTTCTCACCGTTTTTTATCCAGCCAGTCAATTCTCCTTCGCGTGTTATTTCATACGCACAATCACAAGGCGCATCCATAAACAAACTGCTTTTTCCTGAACCATTAGCACCGTTGACCATTGCAAAAAAGATATCCTCAAAAGAAAATTTTTCATCAGCATATGATCGATAATTGTGGACATCGATTTCCACAGGGAGGAATAATCCGGATGTGGTGCCCATAGGCGAACTGGCCTGAGCTTCTAAAATAATACCCTCGGCAATCTTCATAACGTCCCCTGGGTCGATTCTTTTTTCTGAAAGATAACGGAATAAGCAATCCCAAGGCGTCATCTTTTCATGCATGTGCTCCCGGTTTACTGCCGCAGTAATCTTCTCCGGCCTGATTTCACTCACATAATAAGCGCCGGCGGCATACAAGTCGCGCTCAAGCTTCTTTTTGTCCAGTGCCTTTTCTGTTTCTGAATCGCAGGTATAAAGGACCCGGACAACTTTGTCTTTAAATACCCAGCCAGCCAGGTTCGCAGTTTGTATCCTTTCGCAGTCCACTTGGTTCCACCTTTCCGTCAAAAACTCTCTGGCAGGTGTCTGAATGAATCTGCAAGTCGGTTTCAATATGCCCATTTCCGTCCGAAGGCCCATTTCATGAATCCAGAATCCCTTGCTATGGCCTTCATCATTGAACGTAGAGGCATCAATACTCCCCGCATAATACACCGGATTACTGCAAGCTTCCACTCTCTGCGCCTTATGTATATGCCCCAAACACACCAAATCAAAAGCGCTGTTATTCAGCGTAGCAGCATCCAGCACAACCTCATTTGCCTGAAAGATGTGGGTACCATTCCCCATGTCGCAACCCACAACCGTATGATGTGCCATAAACACGGAAGGCATTGCGGAATCAACTTGAGACGACAGCCCCTGTACAATCTGCGCCAGCTGCTGCGTAAATACCTGATTTTCTTCCTCCGCTGACAGTCCTGGGAACTGCGCCCGGAAGTGTCCTTTGTCAAAACCAGGAAGGCCGGCGATTTGAATGGGGCCGGATTTTGTTTGAAAAGTACCAATGATAGGTTCCGTGCAATACCAAACATTTTTAGGCGTCATCTCGCGCAATACTGAAAATTGACTTAATCCATCGTGATTAGGCGTACCGTACAAGACAACGACCGGCGCAATAAACGATAAAGCGTTTATGTAACTTGCTGCCACTCTTACTTCTGTTAGTCCCCTATCACTCCATACCCTCGCCGCGTGGAACACATCCCCCGCCACCAATATAATATCCGGCTGCTCCTGCCTTGCTGTCTCCACAAGAACGTCCAGGCACTTCATTGTATTCTCCATCCGTTTCATCGGATCGTCGCACTGGGGGCCGACGTAAGCCCCCAGATGTAGATCAGCGGTGTGCAAAATCTTCATATTTTTTTAACCTCCTCTTTAAGCCATCTGATACAACATTCAATCGGATGAAGACAATCCTCAATATCAAAGTCTATCTCGCATTCGTTTTTACAAAAAGAGTTAGTCAAATTGTTCTCAACAATCATTTTGGCGGTATCTTCAATACTCAAAAACTTTAAAAAATCAAACCTCGTCATACTTCTCCGCCTCCCAACCTTGCTATCGCCCTGTAATTCTCCTGCATGTCGATATTGTATTGCATGTCAATTCTGACAAGCTCAAAAGAATACCGCAGTGCGGAAATATCGCTTTCAAGCTCAACTACCCAAGGCAGAGCCTCTTTTCTCCTTGCCAACTCTGAAGCTCTCTTTTCGGCATTGCTAAATACCGGCTTGCCATTGCAATCTGTTTCGTTTGTAATATCAGCCATTTCGGCGGCTTCCCATTTCTTTAAGCTTGCCGTCAATTCCTCAATCTTCGCCGTTCTCTCCAGCAGTATCATGCGTTGCCCCTTAATAGTTGCCGGTAATTCCATCAGTTTATTTTTCATACCCGATTCCTCCTCTTACTGGCCCGCATAATTTTATTTCTGATTTTCCGGCGGTCTGGACGTATACGGGCGTAACCTTGTTTATCATGATGCTTTAATTTCATCCTTACTTCCCGCCCTTCTTCGCCGCCGACTGGCATTTGATACAGGCCCCTGCGCCAAACTGCTTCACGCTTGCTTCGTACACGTTTTTCGCAATCTCAGCTTTGCATTCCGGATTGCTGCAGTAGTATTTCTCAGGCTCGGCATTCTCCCATGGCTTCGGCAACTCGGAATTACCCACGTCCGGCGGTCCGGCTTCGTAACCCGCTTCGTAAATTTCGCCGGTATCTCTGTCAACATTTGCGGGCACCTCCGGAAGTGCTGCCTGCTGATTTGCATTGAGCATAAAACCGCTGCCGTATAGCAGATTGCTTGCAGCAATTGAGCCGGAAATAAGCGCTTTTTTCACATCCGCATCCCTTGCATCCAAAACCGGATAAACAACAATAAACGGTTTTACAAGCTCCGTGAGCGTATAAGCGCTCTTGATACTGAGTGCTTTCCTGATGCAGCGCGACAAAGCCTTGCTTTCCGCGTGTTCATAAGCAAAAGCTTTCATCTGCCTGATCTGATTCTCGGTCGCATTGCCCATGTTTGAAAAGTTAATTTCCCTGGTGGCCTGATAAATTCTCCATCCGCCCGAAAGTTCCGGAAATTTAGTAGTCATCCTGCAGCAAACATCCGCATTCGAATTACAATTTCCACATGCCGGGGCTTTGCCGGTAGCCCTTACAATGTCAATGCATTTTTCACACACTTTAGGGCGGAGGCTTTTTGATTCTATGACCTGCCCGTTTGTAGCGGCAAAAAATTTCATCAGTGCCTTGTGGGTAAAAGCAAACATCTGTGGTCCGTCTTTTGCTTCGGCGCTCTTTTCCCTGTATATGTCCCTGTCGCTGGTTTCGGTTGACAATCTTACTATATTTACTACAAGTCTGAAAATCGGATTGATTTCCTGAATTGACTGCACCGGAAATAAGAGATTGTATTCCTCTTCCTTATAATTGTTTATGATATTAAAATTTTGTTCCATTGATTTTTAACCCCTCTCATGTTATCATTTAGATAGATTCTTTTTTGTCTTCCAGCCATTCCTCGACGATCGCTTCTCTGAGCATTTCGTAGGATTTGGCTGGTATTTTTATTTCCGACCTCGCCCCGTGAAAGCTGCCGTCCTTCTCAGTGACCTTAATCGTCACATCCTCCGTACCCCAATCCACAACAACCTCCGCGTCCTTCAATTCCCTTAGCTGAATAACCACCCTACCCACCCCGCTTTTTTACCTCAGTTCCGCTCTGCATCCCAAGCAAATACGCTTACCTTTGATAATTTGCACGTTATTTACGTCCCCGCAGAAAACGCATCCCGGCTGGTATTTCTTCAAATTGATTGTGTCTGATTCCGTGAAGATCTCCAGCGCGTCACCTATCTCGATTTCCAATGTCCTTCTCAACTCAATCGGCAATACGATTCTTCCAAGCTCATCAATTTTCCTTACAACTCCAATTGATTTCATTTCAAACCCTCCAATCATAATTTTTCGGCAACCGGATCTGTATCGGTTCTGCCTTCATTTGCATGATGTGCCTTTCTCTTTCAATCCTCATCCCCGCCCAGAAATTGACAACTGCAATAATGAGGACCGGAATTATCACCTGTGTGAAAAACATATGTATCTACCTCCTAAAATTTATTTAGCCTTTCGGCATAAGTAATTTAATTACATCTCCACCATACGCATTTTGCGTAAGTGATATAAACGTACTGACCGTCATGCTGTCTTTTTCAATATCAATCCCATGTGATTCAGCAAAATGATTCCTGCCCATAAGGCAACTTCCTGTAAGCTTGTGGTGCCAATCGAAAAACAATTTTGTTGGGTATTTATCCGTCTTATTAAACGCCTCCCAGAATTGGCTTATGCGTTGTTCTTCTGGCATATCCTCAAACAATTTATCCTGCAATGCCCGTTGTGCCTCTTCCAACGTTTTACCGTGAGCAAATAAATTTCCTGACTTCACAATCCAGCATGGAGACAGCGTCAAATCATCGTTCATGATTTGACACTTTGCGATATTGCCGCGAACAGAGTTTATGATAGTTGGAACATCGTCTATTTGATGTACAGCCATCCCGTTAATAGAAGAAATATCGTCACCGTAACCGAAACCGAAACCGGAACCGTCACCGTCACCGGAACCGAAACCGTCACCGGAACCGTA
>JAQTSY010000003.1 GCA_028711065.1 Minisyncoccota bacterium | reverse complement strand
TATTTCGGTTCCTGTGGTTCGTACAATATTATCACCGGAGCTTCCGCTGGCTACAGCGGGGTATGCGGTAATGCCAACATTATTTCCGGCTATCAGGCTGGTGCTGCGGGAGTGGAAGGTAATGAAAATGTTATTACAGGTTCCTGCGCCGGTTTCTTTGGAGTCTGCGGCTGGTTTAACGTAATCACGGGAGCAAGCGCTGGCTTCTGTGGAGTTTCAGGATGGTCAAATGTCATTCAGGGTGTGTGCGCCGGCTACGGCGGAGTCTGTGGATATGCGAACGTTATTACTGGTGCAAGCGCTGGCGCCTGCGGAGTGGCGGGGTATAACAATGTTATCATCGGTTCTTCCGCCGGCTACTGCGGAGTATGTGGTCAGGGAAATATTATTCTCGGCCGTCTGGCTTGGGGAGATGAAGAGGTATCACATGATATTCACGATGATGAGCCGGGTGGTGGAGCGGGGAATATAGTTATCGGAAACAAAGCCGGTTATTGCGGTATCACCGGAGCGCAAAATATTATTCTCGGAATGTGCGCCGGCTACTGTGGAATTTCCGGCACGCATAACACCATTTCCGGATGGGAATCTGGCTACTGCGGAGTCTGCGGTTCGGACAATGTCATTAGCGGTTCCTGTGCGTGGGGAGGTGCCCTGGCTCATAACGCTGGCATCAATTCGAACGGAACCGGGTATTCAGTCGGAGATTACACCCTGATTGGCGGAGACAGTAATGCCACATTCCATGTGACTTCGGTGGGTGTATGTGGGGAAGTTACGGCAGGGTATCTCATTTCGCAAGGTTCTGATTATGACCCCGACACATACACACTTGACGGAGGAGATGGAAACGCATCGGTGAATTATAATCTGGGAGGCCCAAATGGAACTGATAACATTGTGCTTGGTTCTCGCGCCGGCTTCTGCGGAATTGTTGGAACGGGCAACTTTATCGGAGGTCTTTGTGCGGGAGGAGGTTGGATTCCAGGAAGAGAGGGTTCGAAGAATACTATTTTGGGTTTCCAAGCCGGCTTCTGTGGTTTCGGCGGAGGACCTACTCCTGGTTTCAATGACTATAGTCTGAATGCCGGAGATGCCAACGTTGCAATTGGTTATCAAGCAGGATATTACGGAGTAAATGGTTTTAATAACTTTATCGGAGGTGCCGGTGCCGGCTACTGCGGAGTCTGCGGACAAGGAAATACTATCCTCGGACGTTTTGCGTGGGGGAATGATACAACGGGGCAGGGAACTGGAGCGGGAAACGTCGTTCTTGGAAATAAAGCTGGCTACTGCGGAGTAGGTGGTTATCAGAATATTTTGACCGGTCAATTTGCCGGCTTCTGCGGTGTTTGTGGTGATCAAAATATTGTAACTGGATTCTGTGCAGGTTCCTGCGGAGTTTGTGGCGACTATAATATTATTACTGGTGCGAGCATTGCTGCAGAGGGAATTGTCTCCGGATCGTGCAATATTATCTTTGGCCATCAGGCAGGTTTCTGCGGAGTCTGCGGTTCGGATAACGTTATTCTCGGTTCTTGTGCCGGCTTGTGTGGCGTTTACGGCTCTTGCAATACTATTTTCGGAAAGGAAAGCGGCCTTTGCGGTGTTCTGGGGGATAATAACACCATCCTGGGTACCAGAGCTTGGGGCCAAGCATTCAATTACAGCTCTTCTGTTGATACCGGAGGGTCTGGCTATTCTGCGGACAGCAACTATACGCTTATTGGAGGTGACAGCAATGCTTACTATCATGTTATCTCGGTTGATGAAGGTGGCGCAATTTTGGATGGTTATATCCTCGAAATTGGAACAGGATACATGGCTGGGAATACCTATCATTTGGACAATGGGGGCACGAACGATGCGATCGTGAGTCTTGACCTCCATGGGCCAGAAGGAGAAGCAAACGTAGTCTTGGGATTGAATGCTGGTTTATGCGGAATTAACGGAGATGCGAACGCTATCATAGGACAATCTGCAGCACAGCGCGGTGTTTGTGGAAGCAACAACTTTATCGCTGGCACTTGTGCAGCGGCAGATTGGCAGAGCGGAAGAATTGGTTCTAAGAATACTATTATGGGGTACCAAGCAGGCTACTGCGGTCTCGGCGGAGCTTGCACATCTGATGATGATTTCGCTATTAATTCTGGAGACGCAAATGCTGTTATCGGTTATCAAGCGGGATATTTTGGAGTGAGTGGATTCAATAACTCCATCATGGGTTCTGGCGCCGGCTACTGCGGAGTCTGCGGACATGCGAACACAATTCTTGGACGCTTTGCTTGGGGAGGCGACACCACAGGACAAGGGGATGGAGAAGGAAATATTGCGATTGGAAATCATGCCGGCTACTGCGGAGTTTCTGGCCATAACAACCTTATCGAAGGTTCCGCTGCCGGCTGGTGCGGAGTCTGCGGTGCAGGCAATATGATTATCGGACGTTACGCATGGGGAGGCGACACCACAGGACAAGGGGATGGAGAAGGAAATGTGGTCATCGGAAACAAAGCGGGCTACTGTGGAATTTCCGGTAAGCAAAACATTGTATTCGGTATGTGTGCCGGCTACTGCGGAGTCTGCGGAGATTACAATGCACTCACGGGTTATCAAGCGGGCTTCTGCGGAGTGTATGGCAACAATAACTTCATCGGCGGCTCCTTCGCGTGGGCAAATGGTGGAGCTTTCTATGCTGGCATCATTCAAACTGCAAATGTTGACAGCGCAGGAACAGGGTATTCTTCCGATCAGGATTATCCAATCGCAGGGGGAAATAGCGATGCAACATTTTATGTCGATTCCGTTGGGGAAGGCGGAGAGGTTTTGACTGGACACCTCGATAATCCAGGAACTGGATATGAACTTGGGACATTTGCGCTTGTGGGCGGAG
This sequence comes from Minisyncoccota bacterium, assembly GCA_028711065.1. Taxonomy (GTDB): domain Bacteria; phylum Patescibacteriota; class Minisyncoccia; order Phycocordibacterales; family JAQTLZ01; genus JAQTLZ01. The sequence continues at coordinate 144,628 of JAQTSY010000003.1, read as the reverse complement.
ACAGCAATGCATCGGTAGATATTACTGTTTCTGCTCCTGTGTACAAGAATGGAACTGATAACACGGTACTTGGAACTTGCGCGGGCTTTTGCGGAATCTTGGGCAGCAATAACTTTATCGGCGGTACGTGCGCAGCTGGTAATTGGCAACTCGGAAGAAGTGGAACGAAAAATACTATTCTTGGGTTTCAGGCCGGCTTCTGTGGTCTCGGCGGCGCTTGTGGGGGTGATGATGGTTTCTCAATTAATTCTGGAGATGCAAACTCCCTCATTGGCTATCAAGCTGGTTACTATGGAGTTGCCGGTTTCAATAATGCGATCATGGGTTCTGGCGCCGGCTACTGCGGAGTCTGCGGAAGAGCAAACGTCATTATCGGGAGACTTGCGTGGGGAGGTGACGAGACACAACAAGGGGATGGAGCAGGGAACGTCGTGATTGGTAATCACGCTGGCTACTGCGGAGTGTCCGGATTCCAAAATATTATCACCGGTCAATGCGCTGGTTACTGCGGAGTGTCTGGGACAACAAACATCATTAACGGCAACTCGGCTGGCTACTGCGGAGTAAACGGCGGCTACAATATTATTACTGGAGCTGGCGCTGCTTACCATGGAGTCTCTGGAGATAACAACTTCATCGCAGGAAACGATGCCGGTTTTGGTGGCACATGCGGTTCGAATAATATTTTCCTTGGAACGAACGCCGGATTCTGCGATGGAACTGCCGCGACGGATGGAAGTGTGTCTCGTTCCGTGGCAATTGGTTATAACGCTCAAGTTACACAATCAGATAGCATTATTCTCGGAGGTACGGGATTATTTGCAGCAAATGTTGGTATCGGAACAACTTCTCCGCTCTCCACACTTTCTGTTTCTGGTGACGGTTTGTTTAGCGGGAAGAGTGACACGGTTCAGCTCACCGTCAAAGGGTCGCAGAAGCCTATCTTTGCTTCTCTCGGTTCGCCAATCGGAACAGACAACGCACCTGCTTCCGTCGTAATATCTTCTGATGGAAATTATGCCTATGTGGCATCAGTTGGTTCCAATTCTCTCGCAGCGTACGATATTTCTGGGCACAGCACTCCTTCACTTCTCGGAGTTGTTTCAGTCGGTAATACTCCATCTTCTGTTGCAGTATCTCCTGATGGAAATTACGTGTATATAGTAAATGAAGGTTCCAACACGCTTGCCGCCTACGATGTTTCCGGCCACACGACGCCGTTACTTCTTGGCTCTCCCGTTTCGACGGATGGCGATCCAACTCACGTCGCCATTTCTCCGGATGGAAACTATGTCTATGTTGTGAGTGCTGACGCCTCAACTCTCCAAACCTTTGACGTCTCCGGTCATTCGACCCCATCCGCTCTCGGTTCACCTGCGTCAACAGATTCGATTCCTCATTCTGTCGCTATTTCTCCGGATGGAAATTACGCTTACGTAGTAAATCAAGGCCCTAACACTCTCCAAGCTTTTGATATTTCAGGCCACTCGACACCATCACTTCTCGGTTCTGCTGCGGGGACAGACGTTTCTCCTACTAGTGTCGCCATATCTTCTGACGGAAATTATGCTTATGTAGTAAATCAGGGCAGTAATTCTATTCAAGCATTTGACGTCTCCGGCCACACGACTCCTTCGCTTCTTGGGACGACTTCCACCCGAGCGGCGCCTGTGTCTGTCGCGCTCTCTTCAGATGGAGCCTATGCCTATGTAGTAAGCGCTAACGCAGATACTCTTCAGACCTTTGATGTTTCTGGCCACAGTGATCCTCTCATCTTGGGCGCCTCGGTTTCAACAGGGGATAATCCTCGCTCCGTTGCGGTCTCCGGAAATTATGTGTATGTAGTGAACGCAACCGCCAACACATTCCAGGCATACCATTCTGATGTGGTGGTTGCCTCTCAAGTCGCGGCTCTTCAGGAATGGAAAGATTACGCTGGCAATACTGCTGCGTCGGTGAATAGTTCTGGTGATCTTACGACGCTTGGCAAAATTGGAATCGGCACGACAAATCCTACTGCGCCACTTAGTATTCAAGGTACGACCGACAGAGGTACGATGGATTTCTTGAAGGATGTGAGTGTTGGAGACTTGGTCTACAGCGGCGGTACGGATGGAGCTTTCTGGTTCGAAAATTCTTCCGGAGCGTGCGGAGCGACAACTGATTTCGTAAATTCCGACGGCGACAAACTTTTGCATATTGGCAATGACAGTAAGATCGGCATCACCACCGATACGCCGAACGCAGAGCTTTCTCTCGGTGGTTCGCTTGGCAACAAAATTGCTCTGTATGACGGAGGCCCTGGATCTATCTATGGATTCGGTATCCAAAATACTTTGATGCAATTTTATACCGATAGCGGAGGTGCTGATATGCAATTCGGTTATGGTGGCGACTCGAGTACCTTTACTCCAAATGTAACGTTCAAAGGAAGCGGGTATGTCGGTATCGGTACAACCACGCCAGCGCAAATGCTCACGGTTGGGAACGGCACTGATCAGGGAAATGTACAAGTTTCAAACGGCTGGCTGTGTGTTGATGACAATGGCGACTGCTCGGCAGCTACTACTGCGGGGACCATATATGCAAACTCAACTTCAATTACTTCCACCGACCTTGCAGAGCGTTATCCGACATCGGATGATACTCTTTCTCCTTCCGAAATCGTCGCTCTTGACGCGGAGAATCCTGTCTTTGTAAAGCGAGCTTTGAAGAGCGACACAACTGCGCTTCTCGGAATTGTCTCTACAAAACCTGGTATTGAACTTGGAGGATTCGGCAATGACCGATTCCCAAATGATAGAAAAGTCGCTATCGCTCTCTCTGGGCGTGTTCCAGTTAAGGTCAATCTCGAAGGAGGAAGTATCAAAGTTGGAGATAGAATTACTCTCTCCTCGGTTGCTGGAATCGGAAAGAAAGCATCTTCTGGAGATGAGTCTGTAGGTATCGCGCTCGAAAATTATTCAGGCTCTGGAGATGGTTCGATCTTGGTGTTTGTTGAGAACAGAGGAGCAGGAGCTGTTACTTCTGTCCTCGGAGGAGCGGTGGCATCGGACGCACTTTCGCAAACTTCAGATTCTGTGAGGACAACCTTTGAGTCTTTGGGTATTGCTATCACAGATACAGTTACATACGTAAAGAATCTCGCTGTAGAAAAAATCACCGCTATCGCTGGAATATTCCAGAGCGTGAAGACAGATTCCATCCAAACAAAAGAATTGTGTGTTGATGATGTCTGTGTGACAAAAGACGAATTGAAATCGCTCCTTGAAAAGAATGGCATTAGTCCTCACGCTTCTCCTACACCAGTTGTGGACACTTCCTCTGGCACGGTTACAGTCACTCCAACTCCCGCTCCAGATACGTCCGGAAGCACGAATGCGACACCAACCCCTTCGGGAGATGCATCTTCAACTCCTGTTGTGTCGGGAGATACAACTACGCCAACCCCCGAAATCTCTCCAGAATCAACGCCAGTTCCCGAAGTCACAACTTCGCCGGAGGCGTCATCACCTGACGTAACGAGTTCAGATTCTGGCTCTGGTTCAACCGAAGCTCCGGCCCAAGATTCAACCCCTCCGGCAGATGCGCCAGCAACTCCTTAATAGCAAACAAAAATCAAGGTAAAACCTTGATTTTTGTTTGCCTATAAACTTGGTATACTTATGGGTATCTATTCATTTTAATTTTTTTAAATATGGCGAAAATTCGAGTTGCGATCAATGGTTTTGGAAGAATCGGGCGTGCGTTTCTGAAAGTTTCTCTAGAACACAAGGAATTGGAGGTAGTGGCGGTGAATGACCTCACTTCGATCGAAAACATTGCATATCTCTTGAAATACGATACTGCATATGGCACTTCGCCATTTGAGGTCAAAATCAAAGACCCGACTACTCTTTTGGTTGCGGGGAAAGAAATCGCCTACATTTCCGAAAAAGACGCAACCAAATTACCCTGGAAGGCTCACGATATTGACGTGGTTGTCGAATCGACCGGTCTTTTTACCGAATTTGCAAAAGCAAAAGTGCACCTCGACGCTGGAGCGAAAAAAGTAGTCATTACCGCTCCAGCAAAAGACGAACCCCTTGCAGACACTCCGTCTGGTACGTTCCTTCTTGGAATCAATAGTGACAAAATCAAAACCTGCCAAATTACTTCAAATGCGTCTTGTACGACAAACGCCGCTTCACCGCTCATCGCCATCCTTCACGAAACGATCGGAATCGAAAAAGCAATTTTGAACACCGTGCACGGATACACAGCAAGCCAGTCTCTCGTCGATGGTCCAAGCAAGAAAGATTTCAGAGAGGGGAGAGCGGCCGCGATGAACATTGTCCCTTCTTCAACTGGCGCCGCAATTGCGGTGACGAAAGCTCTGCCGGAGCTCGCGGGGAAATTTGATGGTATTTCTGTCCGCGTGCCAGTGGTTACCGGTTCGATTGTGGACGTAACATTTATCGCAAAGAAAAATACGACGAAAGAAGAAATAAACGACATTTTGAAAAAAGCTGCGGGAGATAAGCGTTGGTCAAAAACGTTTTCTGTCACGGAAGAACAGCTCGTCTCGAGAGACATTGTCGGAAGCCCGTTCGCTTCGATTGCTGATCTCAATTTCACGAGAGTAGTAGACGGAAATCTGGTGAAAGTAATGGCATGGTACGACAACGAAATGGGGTATACGCATAGCCTCATTTGGCATGTGCTAGAGATGGGAGTATAAAGATATGAAAATTTTTAAGAAAATTTTATTTTTTCTCCTCCTTGCTTTGTTTATACATATTGTCGTAGTCGAAGTTTTTTCCAATTTCAGTTTAGCCATATTTCCCTGTGAGATAACTCCTTTTGTTGCTCCAACTTCACCTTATTATGGAGTATCTCATTCTGGTATGTGTAATTTAGGTATGTGGTTAGGTTCATCATACGTACTGACTTTTCAGGGTCAGATCATGAAAATTATTTTAGTTGATGTCATTCCGGTTATTATTAGTGCTGTTCTTATTTTCAAAAGTAAGAAGAAGTCGCGTCAAGTTGAAATATAAAATAATGAAAATCTATATTGGTTCTGATCATGCGGGGTTTGATTTGAAAGAAGAATTGAAGAAATTCCTTGGTACCCTTGGGCATGAGGTTATAGACTGTGGCCCGCGTGAATATGATCCCAAGGATGATTATCCTTTTTATATTTTGCCTGTGGCAAAATTGGTTGCGGAAGACCCCAAACATACGCGAGGGATTGTTCTCGGCGCTTCGGGAGAAGGGGAGGCGATCGCGGCGAACAAGATTCAAGGTATTAGAGCAGCGGAATACTACGGAGGAACCCTCGAGATTGTAAAACTTTCTCGCGAACATAATGATGCAAATGTCCTTTCTCTAGGGGCGAAGTTTCTGAATTTTGAAGAGGCGAGCAAAGCGGTGAAGCTTTGGCTCGAAACTGATTTTTCTGGCGAAACACGGCATATTCGAAGAAATAAAGAAATCGACGATCTCGCATGACCGAAATTATTCCCGCAGTATTGGTAAAAGACTATGCGTCTCTCTCCGAGACGCTTTCTCGGCTCGCTGGAATTACATCTCTCGCCCAAATAGATATTTGCGATGGGAAATTTGTACCATCGAGCACTTGGCCGTTTGGAAAAGAGGATGTGCATTTCAAAGCAATGCTCGAAGAAAAAGAAGGAATGCCGAACTGGGAAGAAATGGATTTTGAATTTGATCTCATGATCGAGAACCCGGAAGAGAAAATTGATGACTTTGTGCAAATAGGTGCTGCACGGATCGTTGTCCATATTGAAAGCACGAAAGATTTCGGTTCAATATTAAAGAAATTTGATGAAAAATATGGCAGAAGCAGTGAGTTTTCCGTTGCGCCAGAACTCGGCATTGCACTGAACGTCTCCACTCCAAACGAAGCAATCGAGCCATTTGTAGATAGTGTTGATTTTGTTCAGTTTATGGGAATCCGAAAAGTGGGCTATCAGGGCCAGTCTTTTGACGAGCGTGTGCTTGAAAAGATATCAACACTAAGGAATTCGCATCCGGACGTTATAATAAGTGTTGACGGGGGTGTCAATTTAACAACCGCACAGGCACTTGTAAAAGCCGGAGCAGATAGACTTATAGCCGGTTCGGTTATTTTGAATAGCGAAAATCCCGCCGAAATAATCCGAGAGCTGAAGAAATTGGCTCATGATGCAAAAAATGTCTGAACGTTTACCAAGAAATTTTGAATCGGAAGAAAGTATAAAAAGTGAGTTTGAACGACTTGTTAAAATCTATTCTATTCTAACTGAAATGGGATTTAAGGTTTGGGAATATGCAGGTGCTTTTGAGGGTTTTAAACAGTGTTGGGACGATGGGATGGCATTCCCTCTTGTCTGGGATGAATCAAATGGAATTCGGGCTTCAATAAATACAGATAGGGGTTTGGTAATATGGTTTACAAATGGTCTTGAAGAAGCTGATAATCCTAAACGAATAGCTGTCGTCGAAAAATTAAAAGCTGAGAATCTTTGGAATAGAAAATAATGTCAGATCTTTCAGACCAAAAAGTAAAAGAACTCGAGCTTCAAGCGAATTCCATTCGCATAAGCATTATTGAAATGCTTGTTGAGGCGGGGAGCGGGCATACGGCGGGACCGCTTGGCATGGCGGATATTTTCACCGCGCTTTATTTTCATATCTTGAAACACGACCCGAAAAAGCCGGATTGGGCAGAGCGTGACCGCCTCGTCCTTTCAAATGGGCACATTTGTCCGGTTTATTATTCAACGCTCGCGCACGCTGGGTATTTTCCAGTAAAAGAACTTCTCACGCTTCGCAAATTCGGAACTCGCCTTCAAGGTCATCCTCATCGTGAGTATTTGCCGATTGTTGAAACAAGTTCTGGGCCACTTGGAGCCGGTCTATCGCAAGCTGTGGGCATGGCTATCGCAGACCGTATGGATAAAGGTGTTTCAAGCGACCGATTTATTTATGCGCTCACAAGCGACGGCGAGCACGATGAGGGAAATACCTGGGAAGCGGTGCTTATGGCAGGCAAAGAAAAGCTCCACAATCTCATTGCTATAATGGATAGAAACAATATCCAGATCGACGGCTTTACCGAAGACATTATGCCGCTTGAAAGCGTGCGGGCGAAATATGAAGCGTTCAACTGGCACGTCATCGAGATTGACGGACATGATATGCGGGAAATTGTGGACGCGGTAGAGCAAGCCAAAGCGATCTTTGAGAAGCCAAAAATGATCATCGCTCACACCATACCCGGAAAGGGCGTCAAAGAATTTGAGCGAAAATATGAATGGCATGGTAAACCTCCGAATAAAGAGGAAGCTGCGATGGCGCTGAAAGAATTACGAACGTTGGGAGGGAAGATTAGAAGCGAGCATGAATAAGAACATGAATACAGAAAAATTTAAAAAATTTCAGAAAATTTTCTTTGGAATCAACATTGTCTATATTGTTCTTTTGTTTGTGAGTCATTTTACTCCAATCATTCTTGCTCTCATTCTTAACAGATTAGAATCTTTACTTTTCATCTCTTGGGTAGTGTATTTTTTCTTGAGATATAAGCAAAAGAAAAATGGCTTAGTTGAGTCAAATGTCAGTAATATTGTCCATGTTCTCATACTAGTTGGAATTGTAGTATCTTTTTTATTCATGGCTTTATTGGGACTTGGTGGCGGACTTTAAGCAAAGTTACAATTTCTTCTATGCTTTCTCAAACTGCAAAACTGAATACGAAGATTTTTGATAAAGACGTGGAACAAGCGCCTATAAGAAAGGGCTTTGGCGAGGGCCTTTTGATTGCTGGAAAAGCAGACGAGCAAGTAGTCGCTCTTTGTGCTGACCTTACCGAATCCACTAAGATGGATTTGTTTGCCAAGGAATTTCCAAAACGATTTATTGAAGTTGGCGTGGCGGAGCAAAATTTGGTGACTGTTGCTTCTGGAATGGCGGCGATGGGGAAGATTCCATTTGTGAGCTCGTACGCAATGTTTTCTCCCGGGCGAAATTGGGAGCAGATTCGTACGACCATCACCTACAACGATCGGCCGGTCAAAATTGTCGGTTCTCATGCGGGAATTTCTGTCGGGCCTGATGGAGGAACGCACCAAGCAATTGAAGATATTGCTCTTATGCGTGTGATGCCTCGTATGGTGGTGCTCTCTCCTTGTGATGCGATTGAGGCGAAAAAAGCAACCATAGCGGCGGCAAAAAACGGCACGCCGGTCTATTTGCGCCTTGCTCGGGAAAAAACTCCGATAATTACTACCGAAGATACTCCATTTGAAATAGGGAAGGCGCAAATATTTTTTGCTCCGGAGAAAAAAGCGCAAGTGGGAATTATTGCCACTGGCGCGCTTGTCGCCCGAGCACTGAACGTCGCACACTCGCTTTCTGATAAAGGAATCGCGGTCAAAGTAGTAAACCTCGCAACGATAAAGCCGCTTGATACGGAAGCCGTTCTTAATCTCGCAAAAGAAGCTGGGGCGATTGTAACTGTAGAAGAGCATCAGATTGCCGGGGGTATGGGCTCGGCAGTAGCGGAATGTTTGGCGAAGTGGCTCCCAACTCCACAAGAATTTATCGGAGTTCACGACCAATTTGGGCAATCAGGAACGATGGATGAGCTCATCTCTCACTACCACATGGATGAAAAAGCTATCGAGGAAGCAGTGAAAAGCGTTTTACAGAGGAAGAAATAATTATTTCTTTGCAGAATTACCTCTTAATTCTCCGCTTCGAAAAAGGCTTACAAGTTCTTTAAATGCTCGTAGGATTACAGCGGGCTTTGCTCCGCTCATTTTTCCTCGCGTCCGCATTCTGTGGCTCACCGGCACTTCTTTTATTTTGTAGCCTTTCTGTTTCAGTTTGATGAGAATTTCGGCGCTTATCATCGCTCCGTGAGAGGTGATGGTGATATCTTCGAGTGCCATTCGTCTGAAAAGTTTGAATGCGCAGTCTATGTCTTTTACTTTAAGCCCAAACATCACTCGATTCAGGATATTCCATCCCTTTGCGTTCACGAGCCGCATAAAATGATCCATTCGCTTTTCTCGGTATCCGATCACAACATCATAGGCGGGTATGAAAGGTATAAGCCTTTTTATTTCTTCCATGTAAAATTGAAGATCTGCATCCGTGAAAAAGACGTATTCGAGGGCTGATGATTTGAAACCGCTTTGAAGCGCACTGCCATAGCCCATATTCTTCTCATGGCTTACGAGGCGTACGCGAGGCTCTCTGACCATGACCTCCCGTACAACCTCCGCTGTTTTGTCTGTGCTGCCGTCATCAATAACGATAACCTCCGACTTTCTGATTTCGGGAATTGAGTCTATTGTTTTTATGGCATCGAGAAGCGTCTCTTTGATGTTGCCTTCTTCATTATGAGCGGGGAAGAAGACCGATAGCGAAAATTCTTTCATGCATCTAGACTACCAGCTTTTCGACAAATGGAATAGTCCGTGAAATCAAGCTATAATAGAGAGCAAGGAAATTGTATGCCGATTTTTTTTCATAAAATTAGGCTCTTCTTCGGCGAGACTTCCCGGATCCAATTAGCTGTCTTTCTGGCATTCGCTCTCTTTCTCTGCGCCCATTTTTTATTGATGTCTCACCTTCTCTTTTTTGATGCTGGAGGTTCTCTCCACAGCACCTATTACGGATATGGCGATACTCCGTACCACCTCACTCAAGTCACTAAGTTTGCGTATAGTCCTCTCACTGATCTGAATGAACCGACATTTTTAGGAGAAAAGCTCCATTATCCTTTTTTCATCAATTTTCTAAGCGGAATGCTCCTTCGTGTTACGGGATTGCTTGTTTTCTCGTTTCTTTTGCCTGCTTATATTTTTATATTTCTGAATGCCTGTCTCGTCTATTACATTTATAAAAAATGTATTGGAAAGGCTTCCTACGCGATCTTGGCGCTTTTCATATTTTTTCTCGGTGCTGGCTTCGGAGGATACTCCTACATCGCAAAAGCGTATCAAGAGAAGATGAATCCCGTTTCATTTATTGAATATCTTTCACAGAATAATCTTTCTGCAACTGTCATATATGAAAATAGTTATCCGAAACAAAGCGTTGTCTTCGGCGCTCCGATCGTTTTGTCTTTCCTCCATCAGAGAGCGTTTCTTCCAGGACTTTTTGGCTTCTCTGCTTTTCTTTCGCTTCTTATAAAAATATGGGAAGACAGAGAACGTTTGAAACGGCGCTATCTTTTCCTTGGGGCATTTCTTTTCGGAATTTTGCCGATCATGCATACCCACAGTTTTGTTGCTGCTTCTATTGCATTCGGAGTGTTCGGTCTTTGCGCTCTTTTTTATAAAAGATTCGATCCTTTCAAGAAGTACCTTTTTATCGCTCTTTTAGGAGGGCTTATCGCTCTTCCTCAAATCTGGTATTTGGTAGGTACGAAAAGCTCTTTCAGTACTGGCGCAACCTTTATCTCGTATCGCTTGGGCTGGATGACTGAACCGGGCTTCGGAGCGGTGAATTTCCCTCCTGGCATGAAGCCGACCATTTTCTCAGGAGCATTTGCCTCTTTCACTTTTCTGAATTTCGGTATTATCCTCATCGGACTTCTTTTTGTTTTCCTGCTCTATCTTTTCCGGAAGCGGTCGAAGTTTTTAGATGGAATTTATTCTCGAGCAGAAATTCCTGTGCTCTTCGGATTTGCAGGTCTTCTTATCTTTGTCATCGCACAATGTGTTCGCTTCCAGCCATGGGATTTTGATACCAATAAAATTTTCGTCTATTACCAATTTTTTGCTGTTCCTTGCGTTTTATTCGTCCTTTCCAAAGTGTACGAGCAGAAAAAACTCCTTGTAGGTATTCTTCTCTTCTGTTTTGTAATCCTTTCGACATTTTCTGGCGTACTTGAGCTCGTTCCAAAACTCATTAAACCAAGCTCCGAAGAGCCGGTTATTTTCTCTCCCGACGCTTTAAAAGTTGCTGATTTTATAAAAGCGAATGTACCGCAGGGAGATTTGATTATTACGGGGACAACTCATCTGAATCCTGTCGATTCTTTGGCAGGAAGGGGAGTTTTAGTTGGTTACCCGGGGTGGCTTTGGACTCATGGCATTAATTACAGCCCGAGGGAAAATGAGGTGAAGAATTTCTACGTAAATCCAGAAAAGAGCGATCTTCCGGAAAAATATAATGCGAAGTACGTCCTCTTTGACTCGCAATCCGCTTCAGAATATAACGCGAATAAGAATTATTTCGACGCACATTTCCAAAAGGTATTTGCGGACGGGCAGTATACGCTTTATCGTCTCTAAGTTTTCCAAAGAAAATGGAAAAAATATCTGGATACATTGATAAGAACAGGAAAGTGGTGGGAGATTTTTTGTTTGTAGTTATTGTATCCGCCGGCGGTTTCTTTTTCTCTCCGAAAGAATCTTCTGTTGTCTATGATTATACTTTCAGAATAGCGGAGGCGCTGACTCATGGCCGATTGGGATTATCAGAGCATCCTTCTTGGCTTAGTGAATTGGTGCCTTTCGGCGGGCAATATTTTTCTGTATTTCCGCTCGGAAGTGTTCTGACTATGGTGCCTTGGGCTGTTCTTAAAAATCTCAGCATAATCTCCGCTTTGCCCACACGGCCACTTCTCGCAATTATCGCACTTCTCATAGGTGCTTTTTCCTTCCTCATCTGTAGTTTTTATCGAGTATCGCTTCCGCGAAGGATTCTTCTTTCTCTGTTTCCATTATTTGGCACATGGGCTTGGGCCAATCTTGCATTTTCCGGAGCGTGGCAGCTGGCACTTGGTTTTGCCATGGTTGGAGAATTGGGCGCTCTCTACTTCACCATTTGTAGGAAAAATCCATTTTTGGCGGGCCTCTTTTTTGCTCTCGCGTTCGGCAATCGTACTGAAATTATTGCCACTCTGCCCATATTTCTTTATCTTCTCTGGCGTTCATCCGAAGGAGTTTCAAGAAAAGAATTTTTCATACAAGGCACGCTTTTTCTTCTTGTTCCTTTTATCTTGGGGATAGCGACACTCGGCTATAATTTTGTGCGCTTTTCCTCTCCTTTTGATTTTGGGTATTCGCGTATTCCCGGAATTCTGAATGAAGCGGGGTATAGTGGAAGTTTTTTTTCTTTCCACGCGATATCCGATAATTTTCAAGAAATGCTTATCCAGGGATGGAAACGCATCTCTGCCTTTCCTTATTTTATCCCAAGCGGGTGGGGAGGATCGATATTTCTTTTCTGTCCCTTTCTCTTTCTCCTGTTTCGCAAAGGCGCGAAAGATAAAATTGTGAAGTGGTCTGCCTGGGTTGCTATTTTAATTCTCACTTTTATTCTTTGGCTTCATGGAAATGCCGGGGGCTGGCAAGTGTCCTACAGGTACGCAATGATTCTCATTCCTTGGATGCTCGTTATCTTTCTTGAGAACGGGAAATCAAAACTTTCTTGGGTGGAAATCGTCCTCTTCGCGGTTTCATTTTCCATTAGTGCCTACACTTTCTATATTTTTACCTGGACGAATCTTATGACCCTGTAGTTTGTTCTAGAAGGTTGTTGGAAGGTAATCTGTTGGCGCCTCGGCAAGGTATTTGAGAAGCGCATCTCGAGAAAGGAGCCCTTTTTGCGCGCCAACCTGCTGGACGACTGACATAGAGTTTACTGGTCCCCACATAAGAGCTTCTCTGATTGATTTTCCGAGAGCGAGAGCAGAAACGAATGTTGAAGCAAAAGCATCGCCTGCACCAGTTCTCTGTACAGGGGGTTTTGGGTCAGGATAGATCGGCATTTTGAGAAATTCTTGTCCGTCATAGCAATACGCGCCTGCCGGCCCATCAGTCATCACGACGATTTTTGGCCCGAGTGCGCGAAGTCCCTCAAGAAGCGTTTTCGGATCAGCGTTTTCTTTTTCGAGAATTGTTTCTGCCTCTTCCAAATTACATATGAAAACTTCTGTTCTCTTGTAAATACGGGCAAATTTTGGGACTCCAGCCTTTATTTCAAATGTCGCTGGTTGAAAAGCTACCTTTACACTTGGATTTTTCTCGATAAAAGTCATTATCTCCTCAATGTACCCTTCATTCTTGTGGGCGAATGAAGAGAGGTAGATCCATTTGGCATCGAGGGAGCTCGGCATTTTGCTTGGATACGTTTCATGCTTTACCAATATCGTCCGGTCGGCATCATAACAAAGAACGAAATCATAATTTGATGTCATGCCTTTGTGAACCCGGATAAAATCAGTCGAGACTTTGTTCTTTCTGAAAACCTGGAGCGACTCCTCGCCATTTTGATCATCACCCGTGTCAGAGATAAGGGCAGAGGAAAGTCCGAGCCGAGCTGCCGAAACTGCTGCGTTGGCTGCGTTCCCGACTGCATGAATTACTTCAACCGATTCGTAGGGAATCTTGGAACCGAAATCTATGCAAAGCTTCTTGTAACCATCGTGGGTATCATCAGGAATGATATGGGCATCTTTTAGGCGAATAAAAGCGTCGGTTGTATTGTCTCCGATCGCAACAAAATCGTATGATTTCTTAAAAAATGACATAGAAGAATTATACACCATAACCCTTTTTCTTTGTGATACAATAATCCCCATGATGACCTTGAGAGAAGCTATTACTGACGCGATACGAAAGAAGGTTGCCGTTGGACACTTCAACATTTCCAACCTTGAAGGATTTTGGGCTGTGTTTCGGGCGGCGCAAAAATTAAATGTACCTGTGATTATCGGTGCATCAGAAGGGGAGCGGGATTTTCTTGGTGTCAGACAAGTCGCGGCACTCGTTAAAAGTGTTCGGGAAGAATTTAATTATCCAGTCTATTTGAATGCCGACCACACCTATTCATTTGAAAAAGTAAAAGAAGCGATTGATGCTGGTTTCGATGCTGTGATTTACGACGGAGCAAAACTTTCGCTCGAAGAAAATACTGCAACAACAAAGAAATGCGTCGAATATGCGCGTCAGTGTGGGCGAGATGTGCTCATTGAAGGTGAACTTGGATTCATCGGGCAGTCTTCGAAGATTCTTGATGCTGTACCTGCAGGAGTCGGGCTTTCAGGAGATGCACTTACCAAGCCAGAAGTGGCCGCGCAATTTGTAAAAGAGACGGGAATCGATCTCTTCGCGCCGTCGGTGGGGAATTTTCATGGAATGGTAAAGGATAGCGGGGCGGTGAAAAAGATTGATGATGTCCGTGTTTCTGAAATTTTCAAAGCAACTGGAGTTCCGCTCGTGCTTCATGGAGGTTCGGGCACTTCTGATGAGGAATTTTTGGCGGCAATAAAAAGCGGGATTGCGATCGTCCATATTAATACTGAACTTCGTCTCGCATATCGAAAAGGCTTGGCTCTGGCGCTTCAGGAAAATCCGGATGAAATTGCTCCCTATAAATATCTCAAAGGCGCACTTTTGGCGATGGAAAAAGTGGTGGAAGAAAAACTCTCGTTGTTCAACAATCTTACTGTCGCGAAGTGAATACAACAATAAAAATTGGGGCAACCTACCAGCATTTCAAAAATAAGAAATTGTATAAAGTGATCGCTCTCGCGAAGCACTCGGAAACCCTTGAAGATATGGTGGTATATGAATGTCAGTATGAAAATCAAACTTCAAAGACCTGGGTTCGTCCGGCTTCAATGTGGCTTGAAGAAGTCGAATATGAGGGACTCAAACAGCCCAGGTATAAACTCATAAAATAGCTCTATTTCTGGGTTTAAGCCGAAACTTGCCCAGGCACCTAATTTAGGTGCCTGGGCTTGCGGAGTGAGACCGGCTCTGCTATAGTATCGCCCATGCTCAAATTGGATGTAGAAAAGCGGGACCAAAAGGTTTCTGCGGAAAAATTGCGCGAATCTGGCAAAATGCCGGCTGTTTTTTATGGTCGCAAAGTCAAATCTACTCCGGTTTCCGTATCTCAAAAAGAGTTCATTAAAGTGTGGAAAAAGGTTGGAGAATCTTCAGTTTTTACCGTTCAAGAAGGAAAAGAAGAACATGACGCTTTGATTCAAGATGTTGATCTTGATCCGATTAAAAGCACTCCTCGACACGCTGATTTTTACATTATTGAAAAGGGGCAGAAGCTCAAAGTGAAAGTCCCTACAGAATTCGTGGGCGTTGCCGGAGCTGTGAAAGACCTCGGAGGAATTTTGGTCAAGGTGCTCCACGAAATTGAACTTGAGGCTGAACCAAAAAATCTTCCGCACGTTGTTTCTATTGATATCTCCGCTCTCGTGGCACTCGATAGTCATATTTCGGCAAAAGATATTAAACTTCCCGCAAATGTTACTTTAGTTACCAAACCAGATGAGGTTGTTGCCTCAATCGCTGTTGCGAAGGAAGAAGTTGAAGAAGTTCCAGTTGATCTCGCTTCTATTGAAGTGACCGATGCGAAGGGAATCAAACCTGATGCAGAGGGTGCTGAAGGAGCACCAGCAGAGGCCGGGAAAGCACCTGCGGGCAAGGAAGGAGCAAAACCGGAAGCAGCGAAAAAGGAATCAAAATAATACAAATTCTTTAAAGCCCCGCCCTTCAAAGGGCGGGGCTTTTTCTTTAAATATGCTAAAATTGAACAATGTTCTCGAGAAGAATCGGTATTTTCTTTTTAGTTGCGCTCCTCTTTCTAGGAGTCTTTTCTGTCTCTACTCCTCTTTTGGTTAGGGCTGATTTGACTGCCGATGCCGTACAAAAACGCGAGGACGCGCTGAAGGCGGAACTTGCGGCGCTCACAATAGAAATCGCACAAAAGCAGGCCCTTCTCGATGCAAAACATGGCGAATCCGCATCACTTCAGAGAGATGTCGCACTTTTGAATGGAAAGATCGATAAAGCGAAATTAAACATCAAAGCAAGTGACATCATTCTCCAGCAATTAAGCACCGATATCGGAATAAAGTCCGATACCATTTCTGCTCTCGAAGATCGCATAGCAAAAAATAAGGAATCACTCGCCGATCTTATCCGGAAAACAGATCAGACGGAAAATAATTCTCTAGTAGAAATGGTTCTCAACGACCAAACCATTTCTGATTTCGTATCTGACATCAATGATTTTGACACCATAAAAAGTTCGCTTCGAGATCTCTATTTTGAAATAAGCGACCAAAAGCAGACCACCGAAACAGAAAAGCAATCTCTTGAAGAGAAAAGCCAAGCGGAAGCTGACGCGAAAGCGCTGCTTGAAGCTCAAAAACGCCAAGTGGAGCTGACAGAAAAACAAAAGAAAGACCTGCTTACTGTTACGAAATCTCAAGAGAAAAATTATGCGCTTGCGGTTGCGGAAAGGCAGAAACGAGCGGCTGAAATCCGAAGCGCTCTATTCTCCCTGCGAGATACTTCCGCGATTCCTTTTGGTACTGCACTTGAATACGCGACATTTATATCGGGGAAAACCGGAATCCGTCCCGCATTTCTTCTCGCCATCCTCACGCAAGAATCGAATCTTGGCCAAAATGTCGGCTCATGTTTCCTCACTGACACGACGACGGGGAATGGGATAGGTGCAAACACAAGGACTCCGCAATCTCGCGTCATGCACCCTACTCGCGATGTTCCTATTTTCCTTAGTATAACGAAAGGTCTCGGGCTTGATTTTGCGACGACGCGCGTCTCTTGTTGGCAACCGATTTATGATAAGAAACATAGCCCAATCGGATGGGGAGGAGCGATGGGTCCGGCGCAATTCATTCCCTCAACATGGACATTATTTGCGAATCGTATCGCGGGCGTAACAGGGGATTCGTCGCCGAATCCTTGGGATCCAAAAGACGCATTTACCGCATCCGCACTGTATCTCACTGATCTTGGGGCAAGAAATGGAAGCTACACGGGCGAAATGAACGCCGCCTGCAAATATTATTCAGGTTCGGGTTGTATTACTTCTTACGCAAAAAGCTACGGCGCGCAAGTTATGGCAAAAGCAGCAAGTATTCAGGAGAACATGATTGATCCTTTGCAAAATCTTTAGTTTTTTTGAGGTTTCGTGAACTGCATTGTGTTATAGTAGAAAGAGAAAACAGATTCCCCACGTGGGAGAAAGGAGGACCGATGACAGATCGGAGTGTTGTCTATGTTACCTGCGATTTTGAAGCAGCAGGATTAGACACTCGTCTTCATAGCCCCCTTTCAATCGGGGCATGCGTGGTGAGTGAAGAGAAGCTTGCCTTCCGAGAATATTTCGACAGAGATCTGGTCTTTTATGAAGAAATGAAGCCAGTATCTATGGCATACGAGATGAACGCCATGAGAATCGGGTGTTCGGAACTTAAATGCCTTGCGACGGCGCGTGGGTTTGTCCGAAGCATGCGGGCGGTTGATGATCGCCTCGATCCATCGCATCAGAGGTTCGATCCCCTGTATGTTTTGGAATTTATGAAGAATTCTTGCCAAGATAGGGAGGTTGTGCGAGATCGCCTTATCTCTCGGCTCGAAAGTCTTCGGCAGGATCGTCAAATTCTTTGGCTTACAGACAAAGAATTTGATCAAGTACACTTAAGTGAACTGCTCGGACAGTATCAAAATTCGCCTTTGTTTAAATGGGCGTCGCAGAGAACAATGTCTCGATTTCGGAAATATGCGCTAGGCCGATACGAGATGTTGGGTGTCAGAGATTGCCGACTACATCCTCATAAGGCAGATGAGGATGCTGTGTTTTTAGCAACCATCGCCCAGCCAGTAATATTTGGAAAGAATGGGTGAGCCAAAAGCCTGACTGTCGGACCAAAATCCGGCAGTTTTTTCTGCCTATTGCTAAAAAAGCTCTTTCTTGTTATATTGTGCGAGCTATGCAAAAGGAAATTCACCCAACATACTTCCCAAACGCTAAGGTAAAATGCGCCTGTGGCAAGACCTATACTGTCGGTTCAACCCGAGAGACTTTTGAAGTTGAAATCTGTTCTGCTTGCCACCCTTTCTATTCAGGATCTGAAAAAATCATCGACACTGCAGGGCGAGTAGAGCGATTCAAAGCTCGAAAGGCAAAGGCTGTAGAACCTAAGAAGAAAGCGAAAGCTTCAGCTAAATAACCCAATACAAAGTGAAAAAATCCGAGGGTCTTTTGACTCGCGGATTTTTTCGTTCCTTTAAGGTAAAATTATCACAATGGATTTAACGCTCTACAAAGAAAATCATAAGACAAGCTTTTTGGCTTCTGAATATGAACGTCTCGATAAAGAAGAGGCGAGCCTTTTGGCTATGATTGAAAAAGATCCGTCCTATAAAGATCTCGCCGAAGATGATTTGAAAAGCTTGAAAGAGCAGAAAGAAAACCTTTTGAAGCAGATGAATGAGATTATTGAGGGAGAAAAAGTGGAAGAAGAATTTCCGAACGAGGTTGTGTTAGAAGTGCGTGCGGGAGCCGGGGGAGATGAAGCCTCTCTTTTTGCAGAGGAATTGGCAAATATGTATAAAAAATATGCTGAATCGAAGGGTTGGGTCTTTGTCCTTCTCGATGAATCAAGAACTGCGCTTGGGGGCTATAAAGAAGCAACGTTTGAAATTCGCGGTCGTGAAGTGTACAAAACCATGCGATTTGAGACGGGGGTACACCGAGTCCAGCGAGTTCCTGCGACCGAAAAAATGGGACGAGTGCATACTTCGACTGCGTCGGTTGCAGTGCTCCCGATTCGCAAGAAATCAAAAGTAATTATAAATCCGACAGACATTGAGATGGAATTTTCAAAATCCGGCGGGAAGGGAGGACAGAACGTGAATAAAGTGGAGACCGCGGTCCGTCTCGTCCACAAACCGACTGGACTTGAGGTGAAATGCACCAACGAGAGAAGTCAGGGGAGAAACCGAGAAAAGGCGATGTCGATGCTTATCGCAAAGCTCGAGATGCTTCAGGAAGAACAAGATGCAAAAAAGTACTCCGCAAATCGCAAAAATCAGATCGGCACTGCCGACCGTTCCGAAAAAATCCGTACCTACAATTACCCGCAAAATCGCATTACCGACCATCGTCTAAAGAAGTCTTGGTACAGTCTCGAAAAAATTATGACAGGCGAATTTGAGCCTATTGCGGAGGCTATGAATAAAGGGGAAATCGGAAATGAAGATGATGAGGGATAATTTGCCTTTTCATACCTAATCTGCTAGACTTTTCATCCATGACAGATACCAAAAACAGCGCGGTTATTGACGGCCTTTTTAAAGCGGGCGCTCATTTTGCCTACTCAAAATCACGCCGACATCCTTCAGTAAAATCTTATATTTTCGGGGCTAAAAACAAGGTTGAAATCTTTGATTTGGAGAAAACATCTGATCTTTTGGAGAAGGCGAAGATGTTCGTGAAAACTCTCGGTGCTGAAGGAAAACAGATCCTTTTTGTCGGAGGCAAGCCAGAATCACGAGACACAATGAAAAACGGCGCTTTGGCTATCAATATGCCTTACGTTGCTGGACGATGGATCGGAGGAACTCTTACGAACTTCGGACAAATTCGAAGTCGAATCGACAAGATGCTCACTCTTATGGATCAAAGAGAGAAGGGGGAGCTTTCAAAATACACAAAGAAGGAACGACTTCTCATTGACCGAGAGATCACGAAACTCAACCTCTTTTTCTCCGGACTCGTCCTTTTGAAAGGAATGCCACAGGCTGTATTTGTGATTGATTCAAGAAAAGAAAAGATTGCGGTAGATGAAGCAAAGAAAATGAACATTCCCGTTATCGCTCTTCTCGGTTCTGACTGTGATATTTCTGAAGTAGATCATGCTATCGTCGGTAATGACGCTTCACTCGCTAGTATTCGATTTTTCGTAGACCAAATTGTGAAGGCCTACCAGGAAGGCAAAGCTTCGGTTAAGACTGCTTAATAGTTTTCTCCAAAGAACTTTGTTCTTTGAGATTTTTATAGTTTTTTATCATGATTACCACCGAACAAATCAAAGCGCTTCGAGACGAAACAGGTATTTCTATTATGCAGTGCCGAAAGGCTCTCGAAGAAGCGGGAGGCGACAAAGAAAAGGCTCTCATTATTCTCAAGAAAAAAGGAGGCGATATTGCAGCCAAGAAAGCTGATCGAAGCCTTGGGGCAAGCATTATCTCTTCATACGTTCATAGCAATGGCAAAGTCGGCGCCCTCGTCGAACTTTCTTGCGAGACAGATTTCGTAGCAAAGAACGAAGAGTTTAAAGCTCTTGCGTATGACATTGCTATGCATGCTGCGGCGATGAATCCAGAATTTCTTAAGAAAGAAGATATCTCCGAAGATATGAAAAAGAAGGCGATCGAGATTTTTGAAAAAGAAGTGGTTGGAAAACCGAAAGACATGCAAGCAAAGATTCTTGAAGGAAAGATAAACGCATACTTCAAAGACAAAATTCTTCTTGAACAGCCATTCATCAAAAATCCCGAAGTAACTGTAAACGGGCTTGTTCAGGCAGCGATCCAGAAGTTCGGCGAGAAGACAGAAATTGTGCGATTTGTGCGGTTCGGCTCTCTCGAGAAGTAAGTTCTTATACAAAATGACTCTTGCACTTACATCATTCATTGTATCGTTTGTGCTCATCGCAGTGCTTATCGGGCACAAGCTTTATGAAATGTCTCGAAGCGAGACGGCATTCTCGAAAATCCGAGGAAAAATGGATGCAGTAGTGTCAGAGAATATTTCGGCTGTAAAAAGCCACTCTCATATGTTCGAGAAGGGAACGGTGAGAAAGTTTTTTAAGATATTTTTCAGCGGAGTGGTAGAAGCCGCCGTTCACATAAGGCAAAGTCTTATTCAAAAGTGGAATGGTTTTTTCCACTCGCTTAAGACGGGCGCAGTAAAAAAAAGTGATGGGGAAGTCTCCATTTTTCTTAAAGATATTTCTCGGGATAAAAAAACTGGCGGAGGAGACAAAAAAATGTAATATATAGAAGTCCCTTTTTATGCCGGCCTAGTGAAGTCGGTGGGGCTGAAACGAAAACTGCTTTTCGTTTCAGGAGGTTCGTAATCGAAATTGCCGTTGCTGAATGAAATGAAGCAGGCAATAGTGGCCAGTTTTGTAAATCTGTGATTATCCAATAACACGCCGCCCTAGCTCAGCCGGTAGAGCAACTGTTTTGTAAACAGTAGGTCCCCAGTTCGATCCTGGGGGGCGGCTCCAAATAGCTTCGTAAAAGAAGCAGACTTTATGGAATACATTCGGACACCCTATTACACAGCAGGGCAGGCAAAGGATCTTACGGGAAAAGATTTTCGTATCTATCGCTTTTTTGAAATTCTCCCTGGATTTTTGGCGTGGGCTACGCTCTTTGGCGCGCTTTTGCTTTCTTATCTCGCGCCTTTTTATGCAGCACTTTTTATCATTGTCTTCAATTTGTATTGGGTTTTGAAAAGCGCCTATCTCTCGCTTCATCTCTACCAAAATTGGCGCCATATCAAAAAATCTTTGGGAATGGATTGGGAAGAAATGCTTGCGCCTCTTAAATATACGCGTATTGTTCATCTTGTTATTTTGCCATTCTACAAAGAATCATATGAAATCGTAGAGACAAATATTAAATCCCTTCTCTCTGCGCGGGGGAATAAAAAGAAAATGGCGGTTGTTCTTGCGGTTGAGGCGCGAGCGGGGGAGAGTGCTCTCACCATTGCAGAAAAAATCAGAAGTTTGTATGGAAGAGAATTCGGTTATTTTCTTATCACTGTCCACCCAAGCGGTATTTTAGGAGAGATGGATGGAAAAGGCTCGAACATCGCTTACGCAGCTGAAGAAGCGAGAAAAAAGATTCTTGATGCGAACGGCATTCAATACGAGGATGTTCTTGTTTCTGCATTCGACATAGACACTATTGCGTATCCAGATTATTTCCTCTGCCTTATGTGGCATTTTCTGACAAGTGAAGACAGGCTTCATGCTTCGTATCAGCCTGTTCCTTTTTATAATAATAATATGTGGGATGCACCGGCACTGTCCCGAATCGTCGCAACATCCGGAAGTTTCTGGCAGATGATCCAGCAGGAGCGTCCGGAACGTCTTACTACTTTCTCTTCACATTCAATTCCATTTCCGACGTTGCAAGAAATTGGCTATTGGCAGAAAAATATTGTTTCCGAAGATTCTCGCATTTTTTGGAATGCATTTCTTGCTTATGATGGAAATTACAAAGCCGTACCGATTTCTTATCCGCTCTCGATGGATGCCAATCTCGCACCTTCTTTTTGGCAGACTATGAAGAATGTTTATAGACAACAGCGCCGATGGAGCTGGGGTGTAGAAAATCTTCCCTATATTCTTATGGGCTTTGTAAAAAATCCTAAAATTTCTTTGGGGAAAAAAGTACGCATCACATTCATCGAGCTTGAACGAGCGTGGTCTCTCGCAACAAACCCGATACTTCTCTTTCTCTTCACCTGGACGCCCATTCTTCTCGGTGGAAGAGCTTTCAATAGCACCTTGCTTTCATACAATTTACCGGGTGTCTCAAGGAATTTGACATTCCTCGGTATCCTCGGAATTTTGCTCTCCGCTATCATCTCTATTTCGCTTCTTCCTCCGCCTCCAAGAGGCAATTCAAAAAGAGGAACGCTCACAATGTTTGCCCAGTGGATATTCGTGCCGGCAACACTTCTTGTGTTCGGTTCGATTCCGGCACTTGAGGCGCAGACCCGCCTGATGCTCTCCGGAAAATTCCGTCTTGGCTATTGGGTGACGCCAAAACACAGGAAATCTTAAGGAATACTGTCTCTGTAAAAGAAGCCGGTTTTGTGTATAATATCCTCCTATATGCCGCACATGTCTCTTCGCAGAAGAAGGCTCTATTTCTATTCTTTTTGCCTGATTTTCTTCGTGCTTATTCCTGTCCTCGTTTTCTACGCCAATGGGTACAGAATTACCAAAGATTGGAAAGTCGCCGAAACAGGAGGTATTTATGTCTATGCTTCGGAAAGCAACGCAGACGTCTCTTTGAATGGAGTTCTCATGCAGAAAAGTGGGATTTTTCAGAGGGGGACTTTCCTCGATGGACTCACAGAAGGGAAGTATGAGATTTCCGTTTCAAAGGCAGATTTTTCTTCTTGGAAGAAAGATATTGAAGTAAAAGAAGGATTTGTTGCGGAAGGACATCCGTTTCTTATTCCTCTGAATATTGAGCCTGTAGTGATTCCTGAATTTTCAACTTCAACCGCCACGAGCACAAAAATAAAAAATCCTGATTATGCAGACGCTCTGCTTCTTTTCCAAAAACCTCTGGTAAAGAAGACTCTCGCTACAACTACGCTGCCTTACGGAGAAGACGCTCTTCGGAATGGGAATCTTGTGGTTTTTGAGACAGGAACTCAATTAGAGGCTGTCTGGCTCGGAGATACCAATTCAATGCCTTACTTTTTCTGTCATGCCGTTTTGTGCGGGACAGATACTATCGCAACTTCCACTATTTATACAAATATTTTGCCGAAATCCCATCTTGAATTTTTGCCACGTCGTACCGATGTGGTGTTACTTGAAACAAAAGAGGGCATAGAAGCGGTAGAACTTGATACAACATTTCCCCAAAATGCAGTTTTAGTTTATCCGACGAAAACGGCGGATTTTAGAGTTTCAAACGGCGTCATTTATTTGAAAGATAGTGCCAATATATCAAAGATAAATTTGTAATATACTATAAGCGTGGAGACAAAAAGTAAAAAAGGATATTTGCATCCAATCACCCAGACCATTCGGCAGGCGGTTTCGATTTGGAATGATCTTGGATTCGAGGTGGCGGAAGGGCCGGAAATCGAGACCGAACATTACAATTTCGATGCTTTGAATATTCCCGCCAATCATCCAGCACGAGATTTGTGGGATACGTTCTGGCTGAAACCTATAAGTGCTCGCAAACTCTTACGAACACATACGTCTCCGGTGCAGATTCGCTATATGGAGAAGCATAAAAATAATTTGCCAATTCGCATTATTGTTCCGGGCAAAACTTTCCGCCATGAAGCCACCGATGCAACGCATGAAGCGCAATTTTTTCAGATGGAAGGGCTCGCGGTTGGTGAGGGAATTACGCTCGCGAATATGAAATCAGTGCTCATTACTTTTTTTAAAAAGCTCTATGGTCCGGATGCTGATGTCCGATTTCGTCCCAGCTTTTTCCCCTTTACCGAGCCGAGTGTGGAAATCGATGTTTCTTGCTTTAAGTGCAACGGAAAAGATTCTACCTGCCCGCTTTGCAAAGGCACTGGTTGGATAGAAGTCATGGGCGGGGGTATGGTTAATCCAAAAGTACTCGAAGGTGTCGGCATTGATCACACAAAATACACCGGTTTTGCCTTCGGTTTTGGACTGGATCGTCTCGTGATGCTCAAATATGGCGTGGATGACATTCGTTCGCTTTATTCTGGAGATTTACGTTTGTGGCAACCTAAAAAATAATTATGTCCGAAAAAGTTCCAGATCTAAACGAAAAGAAAAAAGTTGCACTCGACTTACAAAAAGCTCGGGAAGAACGAAGGTCCGATAAAAGTAGGCAGGAGTTTGAATTTCTGAATATTGATTCTGGAAAAGAACCCACTGAAGCCGAGCACCTTTCGGCAGCATTGATTTCTGCGGAACTCAGACTTTCTGAAATCTTTGGTGTTGAAAATCTCTCTAACTTTGAAAAAATTGAGTTACGGAACTTTCTTAAGAAGTTTCACTCTCGAAATCGTCGTGAAAATGAGCTCGTAAAGAAAAGAGAGATAAGCAGATTTGACTTAATTTCACCCGACATGGAAGCTGTTTTGGAGTGGTTGGATAAGGTCTGTGGCATTAGGGTCTGGGACATACCGATCGAAGATGTTATAACCGATGAAGCCGACGGAAAGGAGTATAAATTTCATTTAAGATTTCGAGGGGGTGATAGATCAGAGAGAGATGAAAAGTTGAGAGAGATTGAGTCTCTAGGGCATAAATGGAGGAGTGATAGCAGAGTCCCAGAGGATTTTATAGAATATATTCGTCGAAAGAGAGATGATGCCCATCATTTACAAATGGATTAATGTAAATTCCTATGCTCATCTCCTACAAATGGCTCACAATGTATTTCGACCCCGTCAGAACTGACGGAGCAAGTCCTACTTCTAACGGGGCAGGCCAAGCCTTCCCTTCGCCGGAAGAGGTCGCCAAGCTTTTCACTTTTCATGCATTTGAGGTTGAAGGAATTGAGAAAAAGGGAGAAAATGTGACTTTGGATGTGAAGATTCTTCCTGACCGAGCACATTATTGTCTTTCACACCGAGGCGTTGCCGGAGAGCTTTCTGCTATCACTGGAATTCCACTCAAAAAAATCGAGCCGAAAGTGTTTCCTATTGCTAAGGTTCGTGACTTGAAAATAAAGATAGAAGAGCCGAAACTCTGTCGCCGATACATCGGACGTGTTATTGAAGATGTGGTTGTTACTGATTCGCCTGATTGGCTTTCGGCTGATTTAGCGGTTGTTGGCCAGCGACCAATAAATGTTGTTGTTGATAATGCCAACGGAGCGATGTTCGATGTCGGTCAGCCGCTTCATGCTTTTGATGCGGATAAAGTGGTGGGGGGAATTACAGTACGTCTCGCAAAAAAGGGGGAAAAAATCACTACACTTGATTACAAAGATATTACTCTCGATGCTGAAACGCTTGTGATTGCTGACGACGAAGGACCAATTGCTATTGCGGGGGTCAAAGGCGGGAAGCGTGCGGAAGTCACAATGGCGACCAAAAACCTCATCTTAGAATCTGCCAATTTTGATCCGGTAAACGTACGCAAAACTTCTACTCGGCTTGGAATCAAGACAGATGCTTCAAAGCGCTATGAAAATGAGATAACTCCGGAGCTTGCTTCAAGCGGAATTGAGATGCTCACATTTTTCCTTCAATACTGCATAAAAAGTCCATTCAAAATTGGGCCTCTTGTAGATGTCTATCCAAACCCTGCAAAGCAAACTGTGATTGATTTTGATCCGAGTCTGGCGAGTAAGCTCTTAGGAGTTGAAATTAGCGAAGCAAAGGTTATTGAACTTTTAAATCGGCTTGAAATCGGCGTAACGAAAAAAGGTAAAAATCTTTCCCTTACAATCCCATTCGTGCGCCTTGATCTGGAAATGCCAGAAGATATTGTCGAGGAGATTGGCAGATTGTATGGATACGAGAACATTAAGCCCGTACCAATGGAGAAAATGCAGAAATCTTCCATGGTCAATAAAAATGTCTATTACCAAAACAAATTCCGAGACGTGCTCACGAATCTGGGATTTACCGAAGTTTACACATACGCGCTTCAGGAGAGTGGGGAAGTAGAACTTGAAAACCCGCTTGCGACAGATAAGGCGTTCTTGCGAAAAAATTTGGCAGGACTAACAAATTCTTTGCTGCAAGGCGTGTTGGAAGCTCCTCTTCTTGGTCTGTCTGAAATTCGTATTTTTGAGATAGGGAAAGTTTTTTCAAAAGGAGCTGGTGAACATACAGCACTTGGTATTGGATTTCAAACAGGGATGAAAAAGAACCGTGAGGCGATTATAAAAGCTGAATTTGATAAAATCGCCTCCGCATTTAAGACAGGAATAGGAGATGCTCCAGAGGCGCATAATCTCACGGGAAATGTTATGGAAGCTAATCTAGATGTGTGCATTGAAAAATTGTCTGAACCAAAAGAATATGATTTTGCCAAAGCGACAGAAGTTGTCTACAAAAAACCTTCTCCTTTCCCGTTCATTGTTCGCGATGTAGCGCTTTTTGTCCCATCTGCTACGAAAGAGGTCGATGTACAAAATATAATCAAACAATCAGCAGGGGATTTGGTTGTTCGGGGACCGGAACTTTTTGATGTATTCGAAAAAGGAGACAAGAAATCCCTGGCATTCCGCCTAGTCTTCCAATCATACGAAAAAACACTCACAGACAGCGAGGCGAATGGATTTATGGAGAAGGTCTATGAAGCGCTGGAGAAGGAGAATTTCGAATTGAGAAAATAAAACTGTTCTGTATCGCTGTCGGTGGCGAAACAGAACAGATTGTGTCACGGAAGGTTGAAATGGATTGCTACATGTGTTGCAAGGTAGCATCCAGGATTTTTCACCCGCGGCGGCCTTTTTCTCCCGCAAGTGAGAATCTCGACGACACTTCTTGAACACCCGGAAAGGCTACTTCTTTCTGCACCTACCGCACCTCGCGGTTTTGATAGGAGTAGAGAGAGGTTCTCTTGCCGTTTGTCACATGCCAGTTGCATGACTTTCTCCCTTCAAAATGTACTTGGTTATCCCCCCTTATCTCCGCATCTTTTTACACTATATGCATTTGTATAAAAAACCCGCAAATTAGTTTTGTGCATAAGCCTGTGGAGAAGCTGTGGCTTAGTTGTTGCTTTGTTGGGGATTAGATTTTTAGACAATATCTTGTAAAAAATAGCAAGGTTTTGAGGCTGAAAAACTCTCCAAAAACTGTTCACAAAAGAGCAAAAAAGCCCTTTCATTTTAAGGCTAAATTTGCTATAATAAGAGTACCAAAAGGGTGCTTTTTTGTTTGTATTTTTGCTCATAAATGCCTAAAGAAGAAGTCAAAACAAAAGGTTCATATAGCGCTCAAGATATTACTGTTCTTGAGGGTCTTGAGCCTGTACGAAAGCGTCCTGGGATGTATATAGGTACCACAGGACCGGATGGACTCCACCATCTCATCACTGAAATTTTCGATAACTCCCGCGACGAGGCGATGGGTGGTTTTGCCAATGACATTGAAATTGTTTTATTGCCAGGAAATAAAGTGCGAGTCGTAGACAACGGCCGAGGTATTCCAGTTGATATTCATAAATCTACAAAAGTTTCCGCGCTTGAGACGATCATGACTACGCTTCATGCCGGAGGAAAGTTCGGTGGGGAAGGATACAAAGTTTCCGGTGGATTGCACGGCGTGGGCGCGTCTGTGGTGAATGCGCTTTCTATTTACACTCAAGTTGTTGTGCATCGAGACGGCGGGAAATACATGCAGGAGTACAAGCAGGGAAAGAAAAAAGCGGCAGTCAAGAAGATCGGCGCATCAAAACTTCACGGAACGATTGTTACCTTCGAGCCAGACATCGAAATCTTCAAGGAAATAAAATTTGAATGGAACAAGATCGTTTCTCATATGCGACAGCAGGCGTATCTTGTGAAGGGTCTCAAAATTGCTGTCATTGACGCGAGGGAATCGAAAGATCTTGAAAAAGTAGATTTGACCGATGTCTTTTATTTCCGAGAGCTTGGGCGAGACCTCCCTTCGTTCACTTTCTATTTTGAAGGGGGACTAATGTCCTTGATTAAGTTCTATAACCAAACTCAAAAGCCGGTACATAAAAATATTTTCTATGTTGAGAAAGAGGTGGATAATGTGGCGGTAGAAGTTGCGCTTCAGTATGTTGACGACATCAGTTCTCGCGTACTTGCTTTCGCAAACAACATCTACAACTCTGAAGGGGGAACGCATATCACAGGATTCAAAACCTCGCTTACCCGAACACTCAATAGTTATTCTAATAAAAATGGAGGGGGAAAAAGCGAAGATAATTTCACTGGGGACGATGTGCTCGAAGGACTCACTGCCGTCGTTTCGGTAAAGATCCGCGAAATCCAATTTGAAGGTCAGACGAAAGCTAAACTCGGAACCGTGGAAGCCCAGTCAGCAGTAAGCACTGTTTTCGGCGAGGCATTTAGCGCATTTCTGGAAGAACACCCTGATGATGGCCGGGCTATCATAAGCAAGGCAGTGCTTGCTATGAAGGCTCGAAAAGCCGCTAAGGCTGCGAAAGACAGCGTGCTTCGAAAAGGCGCGCTTGAAGGAATGACATTGCCAGGAAAGCTTGCAGATTGCCAGTCAAAAGACGCATCAGAATCTGAAGTCTTCATTGTAGAGGGAGATTCCGCAGGAGGTACTGCAAAGACTGGCCGAGACAGGCGAGTACAGGCAGTGCTTCCGCTACGAGGAAAAATCCTAAATATCGAACGAGCTCGACTCGATAAGATGCTCGCATCAGAGCAGATCAAAAATCTTGTCGTTGCTGTGGGTACTGCTATCGGCGACACATTCGATATCAGTAAACTGCGCTATCATAAAATTATCATCGCAACCGATGCCGATGTGGACGGTGCACACATCCGCACGCTTCTTCTCACTCTCTTCTACCGATATTTCCGTCCGCTCATTGATGGGGGATTTATCTATATCGCCCAACCGCCTCTGTATAAAATCAAGAAAGGAAAAGAAATTCATTACGCCTATTCGGATGAGGACAAAGTAAAGATTGTCGGCAAAAACGCTTCTGCAGAAATTGAAGAAACTTCAGAATCACTTGCTGATGGTGAAGAAGCCGAAGAGGAAGCGGAGGACACAAAAGCAAATACAAAGAAATCAGCAAAAATTGCAATTCAGCGTTACAAAGGTCTTGGAGAAATGAATGCGGAAGAACTTTGGGAGACAACGATGGATCCTGCAAGACGCATTTTGAAACAAGTTGCAATTGATGATGCCCAAGAGGCGGACAAAGTATTCGACATTCTCATGGGTACGGATGTGCCGGCACGAAAATCGTTTATTCAAAGCAATGCGAAATTGGCGAATATAGATATCTAAATTAAATCAAAAAGCCCCGCGACTGATTTAGCAAAATCATGTCGCGGGGCTTTTTTTTATTTAGTATACGATTGGAATCGAGATCCTCAAAGTATTGTTATTTTCATTCAACTCCTGAATTCTATGATTTTGATCAACGGTGATTGTCATAGGAGCGGTGTAGTTATCTCGGTACGTGTTGTAAGGATAATTATCATTGTAATAGTTGTAGTCGTAATTATTGTCTGAATAGTTCGTGTCGAGACCATCAAATCCAATCGTGAGGATAATTCTTTCTCCTGGAGCGAGCGAAGGTTCATATCCTGATGTGTAAAAACTATCCGTATTTGAAGGGAGATTAGCGCTAAATGTCCAGCTTCCTGTCGGACGACTTCCATCATTTCTTACTTCGAACTGCACTCCAATTCTCTGGCTTGAATAGAGCTGTCCTGTGGGTCGAAATGCCCCAGTGTATGGATCCATAATGCCAATGCCGATAACTCGGATAGCAAGATCAGGAAGTCCATTTCCGTAATAATTATTTATACCAGGATAGTAGAGGTCTGCATTTTGGTAGAAATTATTTCCTGTTACGCTGAAATACACGGTGCTTGCGTTATTGTCTTTTCTTGATTCTGAAACAAGACCTCCTTCGTCAACACTTATCGTGACAGGCTGTCGTCCAGAGCGGATATTGTCGAAGCCAACAGTGATTTCCATTCTATCTCCAGGGGTGAGTGAGCGTTCTATCGGAGAAGCGTATACATCTTTTCCGGCAGTAACCGGCATGAGCATACTGAATGTCCAAGGTCCGCTTGCTTGTCCGCCGTTGTTAATGACTTCAAATCGGACAGCTGCGCGCTCACTGGCGTCTATTGAAGGGCGAGTGACGAATACATTTGTGTTTCGGTCGATGACTCCGGTCGCGAGAATATGCAAAACTAAATCAGCCTTCGTGTTTTGATTGTAGGTATTGTATTCGGTATATGGTGTTGGAGTTGGCGTGTAGTCGGTAGTTCCAGAATTATCTGGGTAAGAAACAACAGGAGCAGGGGTCGGTGTTGGGGTGCTTTCGATAATCACCGGAGTCGGTGTAGTTACTGGTGAAGGGGAAGGCTTAGGAGTTGCTTTCGGTTTAAAAATAGAAGAGACAGAGACGGAAACGGAGGCAAGAGAAGAGAAAATAGAAGGAGCCAATTTGATAACTCCCCAGCTTCCTACGATGATAAGAATAATGATAAGCGCGATTATTAAGGCCTTTTTCACAAATTCTCCCGTCCCATTCTTTTTGGGAGGTTCTTCGTGGAAATTTACCTCCACATCCGGCTTATGTTCGTCGTTTTCCATAATAGGGTATTATATGATACTATTTATTTAATGTCAACTGTGGTCGCAAGGAGAAACGACGAATTACATCTTTCGTGCTATATTTAAAAAATGTCATCGAACAAAGGTAATCTCATTACAGACAGTTCTTTTAAGAACAAGCTCTTGTTTCTTGGAATATTTTTCGCCGTCTTTTTTGTATCTTTCGGAATTCTGTATGCCCTTGGGTTTATTCCTCTCGAGCTTGCACCGACCAATGAGGAGCCGTCTCTGCCGAGCCCGACTGAAATTGTTTCTGCTTCAGGAACCTCGTCCACGCCGGCTGCCACTGCCCAAGGTGAGGAGCCTATCCGCATTAAAATCGCAAATATTGGAGTCGATTCTCCGATACGAAATCCTTCGACTACCGATATTGACGCCCTAGATAACGAACTATTGAAAGGCGTCGTCCATTATCCGGGCTCTGGATATCTGGGAGTGGGGAATATGTTTCTTTTCGGTCACGGATCGAATCTTTCCGTTATCCATAATCAAGCTTTCAAAGTATTTACCCAGATTAAAGTTTTAAAACGGGGCGATGTAATCCATGTTCTCTCCCAGACCAAAGATTATTCGTACATTGTTTCTAAAGTAACTCTTGTGGATGCGAGCAAGGCACTTGTGGAGTTTTCTACACAAAGAAAGATGCTCACGCTCTCTACGTGCGACACTTTCGGCACAAAACAACAGCGCTACGTTGTCGAAGCTGATTTTTCTGGGAGCACAGATCTCTAAAGTTCTTAACCTCGGCATGAGGTGCTGTATTAGGGGATCAAGCTAAATACTTGACAATAGTATCTATATACTATATAATACAAGAGTAAGGTAATTAAAAGAGCTTAAAAACGGCTTCAATCATGGCTTTTTTAGGCAATTAAAACATTATGCAAAACATTTTTTCAGTAAAGAAGAATACAGCTAAAACAGTAGCGGGAATACTTATTCTCGTTGTTGCACTTTTTAGTACAACTCTTCCATTCGCTACAAAAGCTTTGGCGGATGATTACAGCGACAATGGTGATTGGGGTACTACGTACAATGACAGCACTGACTGGGGTACTACCTATAATGATAGTACAGATTGGGGTACGACATACAACGATAATACGGATTGGGGTACTACGTACAATGACAGCACTGATTGGGGTACTACCTATAATGATAATACCGACTACGGTACGACATACAACGACAATACCGATTGTACTGATTGTAATAGCACCTATTACGATAATAATTACGACAACGGTTGTTCGTATGGTTGTAATACTGGATACTACAATAATTATGATACGGGCTGTTCATACGGTTGTAACTACAATCCTGGCTGTTCATATAATTGTTACCCACCGCCTCCTCCACCGCGTCCGACTCCGCATCCAACCCCACATCCTACTCCGGTACCCGCTCAACTTTCTGTCTATTGCGTAGCAAGTGACACGAATATAAATGTTGGCGATTCCGTAACATGGAGAGCAAACGTTTCTGGTGGTATTGGCAATTACAGCTACAACTGGAGCGGTGACGCTTCCGGTTCAGGCTCGAATGTTTCGAGAACATACAATAGTTCTGGAACTAAGCGCGCTACTGTTGAGGTGCGATCTGGAAATCAGGTAGAAACTGCTTCTTGTACGACTTTCGTACAGGAAGAGCAGAATAATCTTGATGCATATTGTGAGGCAAGTCCGAACAATGTAGATCGTGACGAAACGGTCACTTGGAGAGTTTTTCCTTCTGGAGGAACAGGTTCGTATTCATACGATTGGAGCGGAGCTGTTTCCGGAAGTTCACGAACAGAGCAAGAATCATATTCAAGTTCTGGTACGAAACGAGCTACAGTAGAAGTGCGATCTGGAAATCAGACGATTACTCGAAACTGTAGCGCGACTGTCGATAGAAATAACAACCGAGATCTCTCGTTCACTTGTGAAGCAGATCGTCACAATGCTCGAGTTGGAGATGTAGTATACTGGTCATCCGATGTCTCTGGGGGTGATGGAGACTATACTTATTCTTGGAGAACATCCGATAATATTGGAAGCAAAACAAATGAAAGTCTTCGTACTCGATACGATTCAACAGGAACGAAAAGAGTTTCTTTGACTGTCCGTTCTAATGGAGATAGTCAGACTGAAGACTGCGGGTCAGTGTTTATCACAGGCACGCTTGGAACATCTGTAACAGTTACGACTCTTCCTCCTGCCGCTCCGCTTTCTTCCGCAGTGTATCTCTCGCAGGTTCCATATACTGGTCTTGAACTTTCATGGAAGCTCGTCGGATTCGTTGGAGCTCTTATTCTCTGGAGTGCATGGATCGCATACTTCATCTTCCGAAAGAAAGTGCTTCGAGATATGGCTAAAAATAGCGCACTCGTAAGCTCTCTCGAAGAGGAAGCTCGAAAGGAAAATGTGGTTGTATCTCAAGATGCAATTGCTTCGATTATGAAGAAAGCAAAAGCTGAAAAGGCGATTGCAAGCGAAGTTCTTAAGCGAGTTATTGCGAAAGCGAAGCTTGTTTCAGGAAACGATTCTTGGATTGCTCTCTCGAAAGAAAAAATTAACAATATCTAATTAAAAAGAAAAGCCGCGCGACCCTTAAGGGTCGCGCGGCTTTCTGTTTGAATCTATTTTTTCTCCCTAATTTCTTCCATCAGTTTCTGGAGGATTTCCTCCGTACTCATCTGTCCCAGATTTCCTTTTTCGCGATGCTCGAGTGTTGCTTTCTTTGCTTCGATATCTTTATCTCCCACAATTATGAAATAGGAAACTCGTTCTTCTTTTGCGGAGCGCACTTTTTTCCCCAACCCAATATCTTCAAGGGCAACCTCCGCTCGAATTCCGGCTCCGCGAAGTTTTTTATAAATTTCTTTCGCGTACTCATTGTGGGATTCTCGGACAGGCAATACTCGCACCTGGACAGGGGAGAGCCAAAGAGGGAAGTTGCCCGCATAATGTTCGATGAGGACGGAGAGCAGCCGTTCGATTGAACCCATAATAGCGCAGTGAAGCATCACAATCCTTTCCTTCTCGCCTTTTTCATTCGTACAGGTCAGATCAAATCGCTCCGGCATATTCATATCGAGTTGTATTGTCGCCACTTGCCATTCTCGCCCAATAGAATCTTTAGCCATGAAATCCACTTTCGGTCCGTAAAACGCAGCCTCACCCGGCGCTTCGATAGCTTTTGCCACCTTTTCTTTAATAAGTTCGCGAAGTTCGTTCTCTGCTTTCAGCCACGTCGCTTCATCTCCGAGATACGCTTTCATATTTTGGGAATCGTGAAGCGAGAGGCGAACCTGTAGAGCAAAACCAAACGCTCCATAAAATGTCTCGATGATATTCCAAATCTTTTCCATTTCCTCTTTTACTTGTGATTGTCGGCAGAAAACATGAGCATCATCTTGAGTGATGGCACGCACTCGTGACAATCCAGAGAGCTCTCCCGATTGCTCATCGCGATAGACTTTCGTAGTCGAAGCGTAGCGCTGGGGCATCTCTCGGTAGCTCCATGGTTTGCGTGCGTAGATTTGCGTGTGATGCGGACAGTTCATCGGCTTCATCACGAATTCGTGGCCTTCGCGCGTTTCGATCCTGAAAAGTTCGGTTTTAAATTTTTCCCAGTGTCCCGAAGTCTCGTAAAGGTCTTTTTTGGTGATATGCGGAATATCTACTTTTTCGTATCCATATTTCTGCCGGAGTTCCCATACGAAATTATCGAGAATGTCGCGAAGCATTGTCCCTTTAGGAGTCCAAAGGGGAAGTCCCGCTCCGACAAGATCAGAGAATGTGAAGAGGTCAAGTTCTCGGCCGAGTTTTTTGTGATCTCTTTTTTTCGCTTCCTCGATCTGTTTTTCGTATGCCTCGAGTTCTTCTTTTGTATCGAATGCTAGTCCATAAATACGAGTAAGCATTTTATTTTTCTCATCTCCTCGCCAGTACGCTCCTGCTACTCGCACGAGGGTAAATCCTAACGGATCAATTTCTTTCGCTGGATGCTCAACATGTCCTCCTCGGCAGAGGTCTGTGAATTCTCCAGCAGTGTAGAGCGTTATTTTCTCACCTTTGCCGGCAATTTCCTCGATGAGTTCGAGTTTATAAGGATTTCCTTTGAAATATTTTTTCGCTTCGGCTTCAGTGACTTCTTTATGAGTAAATTCCTTCCAAGTTGGAAGCATTTTCTCCATTGCCTTCTCGATTTTGGGAAGGTCGTTGTCGCTTATAGTCTCTGGCAATTCAATATCGTAATAAAAACCGTTTTCAATCGCGGGGCCAATTGCCAATTTCGCTTTTGGGTACATTTCAAGTACTGTTGCACCGAGGAGGTGGGCGAGCGAGTGGCGTTTATGTTCGAGCTTCTCTTCAGATTTCATGCCCGTAATCATAGCATTTCTGGTATTTTTTCAAAATGAGAAATAAAATGCGACCCAGTTGTTTGGGTCGCTTGGGTGTTTGTCGCAGAAACAGAGGAAATCATTCCTTAAGTTCCGCGACGAAGCACCTTTCAGGCGGAGGTGTCAGACCAAATGTTTTCGTGAGATGGGCTTGAACAAAGCAGAACCCTGCCGGCACCGGCAAGAGACTGCTACCTTCTTTGCCCATCCCGAAACCGAGAATTCCGAGGTTGAGCTTTATCTTCTCGAGAAGCTCCTCGATGCGCTTTCTTCTTTCCCCCTGCGGGTTGCACTTAAGAAGAATCGGTTTGTTCTCGTATGACAGGGCAAGCTGGGCCAAAAGGATAGCGATTCTATCCTCTTCTGGGTCATTTTCCGACAGCATGGTTTATTCTCCTT
Organism: Minisyncoccota bacterium; assembly: GCA_028711065.1. Lineage (GTDB taxonomy): Bacteria > Patescibacteriota > Minisyncoccia > Phycocordibacterales > JAQTLZ01 > JAQTLZ01. Next base: position 108,972 of record JAQTSY010000003.1, on the reverse strand, counting down.
GAAGGTTGTTTTCCTGTCGTCCATGCTAGCATAGCTATTTTTCGGGTCAATTTGTGCTAAAGTACCCCTATGAAAAAGAAAGATACCTCATGGGGGAACGTGGCTGGCTGGTATGACGAACTTCTTTCGAAGGATGCCGACAGCTACCAAACTAAAGTTATTTTGCCGAACCTCCTTCGGCTTATGGATATCAAAAAAGGGGAGTGGATATTTGATATTGCTTGCGGGCAGGGATTTTTTTCGCGCGAATTTGTAAAAGCGGGAGCGAATGTTGTCGGATCCGATATCGCTCCGGAACTTATCCAAATTGCTAGAAAAGATGCGCCCAAAGAAGCCATTTTCCATGTTGCGCCGTCGGATGATATTTCATTCGAGAAGAATGAATCTTTCGATAAAGTAGTTTGCATTCTTGCGCTTCAAAATATCGAGAAACTTTCTGAGACAATTGCTGAAGCGGCTCGGATACTGCGTAAGGCAGGGAAGCTCTATCTGGTTCTCAACCATCCAGCGTTTCGAATCCCGCAAAAATCTGGCTGGGAATTCGATGAGAAGAAGAAAATTCAATTTCGCCGAGTAGATGAATATCTTTCCGAATCCCGCACCGAGATTGATATGCATCCAGGCCAAAAAGAAAGTGAACACACAGTCTCATTCCATCGTTCGTTCCAAGTCTATTTCAAAATGTTTCGTAAAAATAATTTGGCCGTAACCCGCCTCGAAGAATGGATTTCCCACAAGGCGAGCCAAAAAGGCCCGCGAGCAGTAGCGGAAGACAAAGCCCGCAAAGAAATTCCACTTTTCCTCTTTTTGGAACTTACAAGTATTAAAGGATAGTCCTTAACTCCTTCAAATTTTTGATTGTAAAAGTGGGGAGACCGGTTTCTTCATTCGCTAATTCATTCTCAAATTTTCCTTTTTGAAGCCAGATTGTTGTTGCTCCGAATTTATTTCCCCACTGTATTCCGCGGAACATTCTGTCGTCGATAATCACTGTCTTTTCCGGCTTCATTTTGAATTGATGTACCGTTTTCTCGTATAAAGCATCTTTGTCTTCGTCAGTAAAAGCAATATATTCAAAATATTTTTCCAAGTCCTTTTCTTTTACAATAGCTTTTCGTCTTTCAATATCTCCGTCTTTTTTAGCCAAAGAGACAATAGCTAAACGGTATTTATTTTTTAAATACTCAAGGATTTCAATGGTGTCAGGAAATAGATCGGCATTTTCTGCATCGTAAAGCGTACGTCCCCAGTCAAAAATAATCCACGGTTTTTTCATATAAGTTTATTTATGTCGAAAATTTTATACGCCTTCGGCTAAAAATCTTTCGACATGATTTTCGTGTGGCGAAAATCAAAGTTTTTTCACTGCTTCAGAGAGAAGCGAAAATTCTCCATTTCGCATTGAAACCTTGCCTTTAATCGCTATGCAGGCTTCGGGAAGAAGGAATGCTTTAAATTCTGCAAGGGTGCGGGCGAAAACGACCACCTCCATCGTTCCGCTCATATCGGAGAGCTTTATAAATGCCATTTGATCGCCTTTTTTGGTCTGTATCGGTTTTACTTCTTCGACAATTCCAGAGACGACGGTCATCATGCCTTCTTTCATTGTCTCTTTTATTTTCTGAATGGAAATTTTTCCCGCAAGCTTTTCTTTGAAATTATCGAGTGGGTGGCCGGACACATAGAGGCCGAGAAGCTCTTTTTCCCACGCCAGCTTGTCTTTTTGTTCCGCAGGAGGCATCGATTTCAACGTGAGATTCTCATGCTCGCCCGCAATTCCGCCGAAAAGGGAATCCTGATTCTTGATCTTATTTTTCTCTTTGTTATAAGTAAGGATGTCTTCAAGATTTCCGAGCATTGTGCCTCGCTCGCCAAGTTCGTCCATTGCTCCGCATTTGATGAGTGCTTCAAGTGATTTTTTATTTAAATTTTTGTCTTTGATGCGATCGAGAAAATCGACAAGGGATTTGAACTGCCCGTTCGTTTTTCTTTCTTCGATGATTACTTTCGCAATACCCTCGCCGAAATTTTTAATCGTGTTTAATCCAAATCTGATTTGATTGGTTCCCGCGGGATTTTTGACGACAGTAAAATCCTGGAAACTTTCGTTGATAGACGGAGGAAGCACGGGAATTCCCATGCGCTTGCATTCCGCGATGAACTCAGCGATTTTCTCCACATCTCCGGCGTCGGCTGTGAGCACTGCCGCCATATAAATAGCAGGGAAATTCGCTTTCATATATGCGGTCTGGTAGGCGACACGTCCATAGCTCGCAGCGTGGGCTTTGTTGAATCCGTATGCAGCGAAAGGTTCGATCAGTTTCCAAAGTTCTTCCGCTTTTTCTTTACTCATTCCATTTTTTACGAAAGCTGACTGGAGTTTCTCTTTCTGTGCTTCCATTTCAGCTGGAATTTTCTTTCCCATAGCTTTTCGAAGTTTGTCTGCCTCAAGCCATGAATAACCTCCGATCTTTACGGCAATGAGAAGCACGTCATCCTGATAGGTGATCACTCCGTAACTTTGATCAAGAATATCTTTCATTCGCGGATCAAGATAGCGGATGAGGAGGGGATTATGCTTGCGCTCGATATAGCGGGGGATTGATTCAAGCGGTCCTGGGCGATACAGCGCCACCATTGCGTTTATATCAAGAATTGTTGAAGGGCGAAGGTCTTTCAAAAATTTCGTAAGGCCCGAACCGTTCAATTGGAAAAGTCCGATCGTTTCTCCGCGTGCCAGCATTTCAAATGTTTTCTTGTCATTGAGCGGAACATGCTCAATATCGATTTTCTGGCCCAGAATTTTCTCTACGAGATCAACGGAACTTGCAAGAATCGAAAGATTTTTAATTCCAAGAAAGTCGAATTTCAGAAGTCCCACGCCGTCTTCTCCGACGCTGTACATGTCGTATTGAGTAATGATTTTTCCTTCGCCTTTGGGATCAAACTGAAGCGGGGTGTAATCGGTAAGGGGAGTGGGCGCAATCACAACTCCAGCAGCATGGACTCCCACGTGTCGGGCACAACCCTCGATTTTTTTTGCCATATCGATGATGGTTTTTGCATCGGCCTCTTTGTCATATGCTTCTTTGAGTTCCGGAACATCTTCGAGTGCGCGATCGATGGTCATGGGAAATCCTTGTGCGCCCATTGGAATAAGTTTTGCCAAGCGATCACCTTCGGAATATGCAAAACCAAGTGCTCGGGCAACGTCGCGGACAGAGCCTCGAGCCATCATCGTTCCGAATGTTCCGATCTGCGCGACGTGTTCCTCACCGTATTTTTTGCGAGCGTAGGCGATCACTTCGTCTCGGCGGTTATCGGCGTAATCCATGTCAATATCGGGCGCGGAGGGTCGTTCTGGGTTTAAGAATCGTTCGAACGGAATTTTGTATTCAAGCGGATTCACATTGGTGATGCCGGCGAGATAGGTAACGAGCGAGCCTGCGACCGAACCTCGAATGGTAGTTAAAATTTTATTTTCATGTGCAAAACGCAAAAGGTCTCCCACGACGAGGAAATATTTTGAGTATCCTTTATTTTTGATGACCTCAAGCTCATATTCGTATCGTTTTTTCACTTCTTCCGTCTCTTCCATTTTGCGAGTTTTGAGGCCTTCAATGACGAGGTGGCGCAATTCTTCATCAGGTGTCCGGCCGGATTCAATTTTCATATCAGGGAAATACCACGTCCCAAGCGTCAATTCCAAATTACATTTTTCGGCAACTTTAATTGTATTTTCGACAGCTTCAGGAAAATCTTTGAAAAATTCTTCCGCTTGTGATTCTTTGATAAAAGAAAGATCGGGTTCGTCATCTCCGAACGCATTTCGTTCTCCCACTTCGCCATTATTTTGTATGGAGAGAAGCGTATTCCTCGCTTTTCTGTCATCCGGCGAAAGATAATAGACATCATTCGTGGCGACGATGGGGATTTTTTCCGCTTTTCCAAATTCTACGATTTCTTTCACGAGCGCTTCATGTCCTTCAATTTCCGGGTGATGAGTGATCTCGAGATAGAGATCACGGCCAAAAATTTCCTGATACCAATGAGCGATTTCTTTTGCTTTCTCCGTATCGTGGATTTTTAACGCTTCAGAAAGTTCTCCATTAAAAGCGGGCATGATGCAGACAAGACCATTATGATTTTGCTTGAGAAGCTCTCTATCAATGCGAGGCCGGTAATAAAAGCCCTCGATGTTTGCGCGAGTGACAAGTTGTATCAAATTTTTATATCCCGTTTCGCTTTTTGCCAAAAGGACGAGCCGAGTGCGCCTGTTGTCTACGCCGGCCTGTTTGTCTTGCCGAGTGCGAAGCGCCACGTACGCATCAACGCCGATGATGGGTTTTATCCCAGCTTTTTTGCATGCTTGATAGAATTCGATGGCACCATAGAGATTTCCATTGTCGGTAAGAGCAAGGGCATTCATCCCAGCATCTTTTGCCGCCGAAACGAGCTCTGGGATTTTTGGCAGGGCTTGGAGTAGGGAATAATGGCTATGAGTATGGAGATGGACGAATTTCGAGGGCATTGTGGATGTAGTATAACAAAAAAATGACCGGCTTAAAGGCGGGTCATTTTGCTATTCGTGACGTTCTCTTATCTCGTCACAGAAAAGTTCCAACAGAAATCGCTCCATGGAGATTTCTGCTGGGCGGGCACTTATGAGTAACTCCTCCAGTGACATCCCCAAGACCTCCGCGGACTTGATGATGAATCTCCAACTGGCGATTTCCAAGTTTTCTTCGCCTTTCTCGATTTCCTCGAGGAGATCCGCGTCTATCCTATCCACCTTCACTTTACGAACGAATTCTTCCCGCGATATTCCGCGTTCTTTTCTTTCTCGCCCGATTGCTGCTCCGATCGCAAATCTGGGATTGATGCGTCTACTTGCGCTCATGGTGTCCTCCCCGTGGTTTTTTGTGCTTTTTCCTCGCATAAAGATAGCATCCAGTACTCGTTCGTCAATGATGGAACAAGAAAAACGACCAACCGGTAAAGGCGGGTCGTTACAGCACACGGAATGTACTCATTTTTCTTCATCACGGAATGCGCGGCATTTTCCCGTAGGACGTGGAAGAGTGCATTCAGTCTTTCCACCGAGTGCAGTCTCTTGGAGTCCTTCTGCAATTTCCGTCAGTGATTCTTGCGCCACATCTTCGTAACGAAGGAATCTAAGAAACGCCCACAACCCTCGGCAATTCATTTTCTCCCCATCCCGCTCAAGGACGAAGATAACACTTCCTCCCTCCCGGTTTCCTTGTAGCAGGAACCAAAATCTGTTTCCCACCAACTTTCCGGTCACTCCTCGGGGGTGTGTTCGACCGCCTTTCTCGATGAGAAGTGCCCCGGTCAAGTCCGATGTCTTGTGGTTTACAGTGACTCTGGCTTCCCACCTATCTCCCAGCCGATTAAGGCCAGGGTCCTCCGATTTTCCCTTGAGAACAACCTGTCCGTGCATCGGCTTTCTCCCTTCAACCCACACTTTTGGGGTATTTTTTTTCATGCTCGCTTCTCCTTGATGTATGTTTTTGATGTGCCCGTTCCTTGTAATAATTTATCACATATTAAAAGTGCAAAAAAGCATGATAAGATTTTTAGATGAGCGTCAAGTATAGTATTGGAATCGATGAGGTGGGACGGGGGCCACTTGCTGGGCCGGTGACTTTGTGCGCTGTTATGGTGGAGAAGGGGGCCGCGAAAAATTTCTCGGAAATTTTTCGCGGGGTAAGGGATTCGAAACAGCTTACAGAAAGGGCACGTGAGGAGTGGTCAAAAATCGCGAAATCAGAAAAAGAAAAAGGTGTCATTCAGTTTTCTATTTCTTCAGTCCAAAATTTCACTATAGACAAGATTGGGCTGGCGCGCGCCGTACGGCGCGCGCTCAAAAACTGCTTGAAAAAACTCGAAGCAATTCCGAGCGAATGTGAAATCTTCTTAGACGGCTCGCTCTATGCTCCCAAAGAATTCAAAAATCAGAAAACAATTATCAGGGGCGACAGGAAAGTAAAAATCATTTCTCTTGCATCGGTTATTGCCAAAGTCCACCGTGACAAAAAGATGGCTCGACTCTCAAAAAAATACCCCGAATTCGGTTTCGAGATTCACAAAGGCTACGGCACAAAAGCCCATTACAGAGCCATAAAAAAGCATGGACCTTCGGATATCCATCGTCAGAGCTTTCTTAAGGGTCTAATTACAGTATAATGAAAAGGGTAAGTTCCTTGTGAGGAACACGTCTCGTTTTGTTGCGCTCTTGCGCAGATTGGAGGTGAAATTGTGGCTCTCAAGCAGCCGATACTTGAGGCCGACCTTCTCGTCCTTGAGGGAGGGGTGTTTTGCTGGGAGATGTCCGGTACGGTCTCGCTCGAAGGTCTGATCTCGTTTCTGCGCTTGGGTGCAGATACTCAGACCATCGAAGTACATCTGGCCGAAGGCCCGTCGACTAACATTACGGTCGGCGCAGGAACTCCAAGAAAGGCGAGTGGTAATGAGTGCAAATTCACCATCCCTTGTGGCGCTGAAAGTTGCACTGAGGGGAAGCTCGGCAAGACGTTTCATTTCAGGTGGCAAAGTCACGGCAAGGATTTTATTGCTTCGATTGGGCCGCCGAAATCGGAAGAAGATGAGGCAAAAGACCAGAAGAAGGAGGGGAGTGCAAAGGCCAAGCACAGACCCTCCACTCACGCCTCGCCTCATTCGGACGTTCCTCGTAGGCGCGCAAAATCGCGCATGTAACCCGTCGTAAAAGCCCTCCCTCAACAAGATTGTTCGGGAGGGCTTCACACATCTCTTAAGTGTTGTGTTTTTCTGTAAATTGAGTATACTATTCGCAATATGGTAGTACGAATGCGACATACACGTGCTCATACAGGAAACAGGCGCTCACATCATGCGCTCGTTTCGATGCGCGTATCGAAGTGCCCTGATTGCGGCGCAATGCGTATGAATCACACCATGTGCACCAATTGCGGCAAATACAAAGGCCGGGTGGTGGTAGATGTTTTGGCAAAAATTGCCAAGAAAGAAAAGAAAGCAAAAGCAGCAGCGAAAAAGTAAGTTTTTGATGCTATTTTTGGGTTTTGTTTCGTGTTTTGAGGTAGAAGTTCTTAGCTAATAAGCTATAAATGGCCAATAGGCACCTTTCCAGAAGTATAGTGATGCAGTCCATGTTTGAAATGGATTTCAGAAGCCTCCCTGCCTCTGATGCATCTGCCGTGCTCGAAAGAAATGCCGAAGAATTTGCTCCTGGGATGGGAGATTTTTCATTTATGAAATCTCTGACCCAACACATTCTCGAAAAGAAAAAAGATATTGACGCGATCATCGAAAAAGCTGCCCCAGACTGGCCAATAGACAAGATCTCGATTGTGGATAGAAATATTCTCCGCATCGGCTTGTACGAACTTCTCTTTTCAGACCGAGGCGAGGTCCCAGCGAAAGTTGCTATCAACGAATCGATCGAGCTTGCAAAAACATTTGGCGGAGAGACGTCAGGCAAATTTGTAAACGGAGTTTTAGGAGCGGTTTACAAAGAACTTGGAGAACCTGGAAAAGACGAGACATCAAAAAAGAAAAAAGATGAGGTGCCGGATGATAAAGCGCCGATTGAGAAGCTTGGCGGAGCGGTCGTCTATATGAAAAAGGGGAAGCAGATGTATCTCGCATTTGTCCACGACATTTTCAAGCACTGGACGCTTTCAAAAGGTAAACTTGAATCAGGCGAGGACGATGAAAAAGCAACTTGTCGTGAAATAAAAGAAGAAATGGGAGTTGATATTGATATCAAAGAAAAGCTTGGAGAGAATTCCTACATTACCTACAACAAAGAGAAGAAAAAGATCAGAAAATCAGTTGTTTATTTCCTTGCAGAATGTACTTCTCCGTTTGAACAATTAAAACTCCAAAAACTTGGCGGACTGGATGATGCAAAGTGGTTTCCCCTCGAAAAAATCGGCGAGCTCACGCTCTACGATGATCTCGTACCAATTATTACCAAAGCGGTGAACATTTTGCTGAAAGCAAAATAATATATGGATTTAGGCGTATTTGAAAAAAAGATCGGAGTGACATTTCAAAACAAAGAGCTTCTCAAACAAGCTTTTATTCATCGTTCCTATTTGAATGAAAATCGAGGATTGAAAATGGCTCACAACGAACGGCTCGAATTTTTGGGCGACGCGGTGCTCGAACTCATCGTGACCGAGTATCTCTATCACAAATATCCAGACAACCAAGAGGGCGATCTTACCTCTTACAGAGCATCGCTTGTAAATGCGGTAACCCTTTCTGGTGTGGCAGAGTCCCTAGGTTTCAACGACTACCTTCTTCTTTCAAAAGGTGAAGCGAGAGATACTGGCCGAGCGCGACAATCAATTCTTGCTGACACGATGGAATCTGTCATTGGAGCAATTTATATTGACCAAGGCTACGAAGTTGCAAAGCAATTTATTTCAGAAAATATTTTCGGCCTCATTGATTCGATCGTGGCCCAAGGCGCATGGATTGATGCAAAAAGCCGTTTTCAGGAATTGGCGCAAGAAAAAACAGGAGTCACGCCTGCATACAAAACAATTCGAGAATCGGGACCAGATCACGACAAACATTTCCTCATTGGCGTATATCTCAACGAAGCATGTCTCGCGGAGGGAGAAGGGAAATCAAAACAGGAAGCTGAACAAAAAGCTGCGGAAAAAGCGCTTGAATCGAATGGATGGTAAGGGAGAATTGAAGCTTGCTTCAATTCGACACTTATCCAGCGACCTTCGGAGAAGGGAGTCGGATAAAGTCAAAAATAAATCTTTCAAGTGGCCTGAAAAAATGTTACAGTATTTCCTATGTATTTAAAGAGTCTCGAGATTTCCGGATTCAAATCTTTCGGGAAAAAAAGCACGCTGGATTTCAATTCTCCGATTGCCTCTATTGTGGGTCCCAACGGCTCTGGGAAATCAAATATTGCGGAAGCTTTTCGGTTTGTCTTGGGCGAGCAGTCTATCAAATCAATGCGCGGAAAGCGCGGGGAGGATCTCATTTTTAACGGCACAAAAGATGCGGGGCGGCAGAATCGCGCCAGCGTAAAAGTGGTTTTCGATAATCGGAAACGTGTTTTGGATATTGATTTTGATGATGTTTCGATCGAACGGGTGGTTCATCGGGACGGAGTGAACGAATATCTCATCAACGGCTCATCTGTGCGCCTCAAAGACATCATCGAACTTCTTGCGAAGGCGCATATCGGCTCATCTGGGCACCACATCATCTCCCAAGGAGAGGCTGACAGAATTTTGAATGCAAACTTGAGAGAAAGGCGGGAGATGGTGGAGGATGCGCTGGGGCTCAAAATTTATCAATACAAAAGAGCAGAAAGCGAGCGGAAACTTGAGAAGACAGAAGAAAACATTAAATCAGTCGAATCGCTTCGCCGAGAAATTACTCCGCACCTCACTTTTTTAAAAAAACAGGTGGAAAAGGTGGAGAAAGCGCTTGTGATGAAAGATGAGCTTACGAATCTCTATCTCGAATATTTTAGACGAGAAGATGCCTATTTGAAACACGAAAAAAAGACTTTGGGAGATGCGAAGAGGGGTCCGACTGAAGCTTTGGCAAAACTCGAAAAGGAACTTTCTCTCGCAAGAACGGTTCTTGCGAAATCTGGTAATAAAGATGAGAAAAGTAATGAGCTTATCTCGCTTGAAGGAAAGATTAGGATTGTTCGGGAGAATCTGGATGTTCTTTCTCGTTCTCTTGGACGACTTGAAGGAAATATTTCTGCCGAAGAGAGGCGCCGTGAGAAAGCTAAACATGCGCTCGGGAGTGCTGATGAGAAATTGGTGCATCTCAAAGATGTCGAAGAGCTCGAAAAACGAGTGGGCGAATCTCTCAAAATTGCTGAAGGGAGCGAAGATTTTTCCAAAATAAGGGAAGTTTTGAAAAGTATTCGAGATATTTTCGCTCGATTTATTTCAGACAAAAAACAAGGAGGTGCGCCGAAAGAAATTGAAGATGCCGAGGCTGAATTAACACGGCTGAATTCTGAAAAGAAGGGCATCGAAGCAGAGATCGAAAAAGACAAAAAGGAAGAAGCGGGGTATCACAAAGCTTACGAAACGCTCAAAAATGACATTGAAAAGGAAAAAGATTCGAGCCGGGATGCCGAGAAAGCGATTTTCAAGATCATGGCTGAACAGAATCAGATTCATGGGGAGCTTAGCGTACTTAAGGTGCGGGAAGAGTTGTATCATCATGATGAAGAAGATTTTAAACGCGAGCTCGGGGAAGCTGGGCATCTTGTGGGGCGGGCAATTGTGGAGTACGAAAATTTCAAAATACAGGGAGAGGCGCTTGAGACTGACAGAACGGGACAGCAAGAACGCCGAAAGAGAATTGAGAAAATTAAAGTGCGTCTCGAAGACGCGGGTGGAGGCGGAGCGGATGATATTATGAAAGAATTTCGCGAAGTATCCGAACGCGAAGCATTTTTGACCCGTGAGCTCGAAGACCTTAGAAAGTCCTCTGCATCGCTCGAAATCCTCATTAAAGAGCTTGAACAGCGTCTTGATATCGAATTCAAAGAAGGAGTTTTAAAAATAAACAAGCAATTCCAAGAATTTTTCGCGCTTATGTTTGGAGGCGGGACGGCGGCGCTTGAGGTGGTTCGCGAGACAAAAAAGAAAAAAGCTCTCACTGATTTGGATCTCGAAGGAATGGGAGAGATGCCGGAAGAAATGGGCGAAGAAGAAGAGGGGAAAGAAGGAATTGATATTTCCGTGAGTCTCCCCCGAAAGAAGACAAAAGGGCTGGCAATGCTCTCGGGGGGCGAGAGAGCGCTCACATCCATTGCTCTTATTTTCGCAGTCTCCCAGGTGAACCCTCCTCCGTTTATTATTCTCGATGAGACAGATGCGGCGCTTGACGAAGCAAATTCAAAAAAATATGGAGATATGATCGAAAATCTTTCAAAATATTCCCAGCTCATTCTCATCACTCACAATCGCGAGACAATGTCCCGCGCTGGAATTCTTTATGGAATCACGATGGGTTCCGACGGTATCTCAAAACTCCTTTCTATTGCGTTTGAAGAGGCTGCTCAGGTGGCGAAATAAATTTCACTTTATTTCTACAGAATAGATAGGCAATAAAAAACGACCTTTGAGGGTCGTCTTGTTTTTGAAATTTCATAAGCGTGTGGTCTTTGCCCAGCAAGTGGCTGTTTCGAAGAGGACCACTTCTTCAAGCACAACTCCGGATGGGAGTTTTCCATCCAACAGCCGGAAGATTTCTTCGGCGAGCATCTCAACCGTTGTCGTAAATGACAAGATCTCATGAAGCGGTTGATGGTCCCACTTGTCTATGATCTCGGCATGGACGATTTCCGATAGGACGACCAGATCAATGATCATCCCCTTGTGGGGCCCGTCCTCTTGTTTCTCTCCGGAAACTGAGACGGAGAGTTTGTACGAATGCCCGTGGAGACGTGCGCATTTACCCTTGTAATCCGGAAGCTGGTGGGCAGCCTCAAATGTGAATGTCTTTCCGATTGTCGTATTCGGCATCTTGAGCCTCCTTTTGTTTGTGCTAAGCCGAATTCCAGACTAGCTTTTCTCTACGATCTTTGCAACAAAAAAAGATGGCTTTTAGGCCCAAAATCGGCTAGAATCTGCGCTTGTATGCTTTCACCTGTTATCCAAAAACTTGTTGATGATTTGAAGCATAAGTCCTCAAAAGGCCCCATTTCTGGGCCGGAGGACGCTTTGATACGAGTAAATAAGCTTACCGGTAAAGCTGGCGCTTTCTACGAAAAGATACGCTATTTCGTCGACTATAAAGAGGAGCATACGATCCGAAGAAGTGCGATCGAGAGGATCATCCGGAGAAAAGTGATGATCGAAATCGATAATAATATCGGCCTCTCTCTTTTGGAGGAACTTGTGAGCGGGGGATATTTGCCGAACGACCGGGTTGGGGAAGACGTGGCGAAAGATATTCAGAGAATTTTGAATCGATTTTTGGTTGTCAAAAAACATATCGGTTCGAAGCTTCTTCGAAATTTGAAATTGAAAAGCCGGCTCATTAATCTCGCCGCAAGCGAAATTGATCTCTTCTTATTTCCTCGGCCGAACGATACTCTTCTTGTCGAAGCTTTCTATGGAAGCATAAAAAATGCAATAAAATATTCCGGAGAACTTTCCAACATCCAATTTGGGCGGCAGGTCTATATCGCTTGCAGACGTCTCCTTCTTCAGGACGACGACCCGACCATTTTCTATTCTCTATGGCTCAAATCTGTGCCGGAGTGGGCGACCATTTCGAGCGAAGAAGATCTGCGAAAGATGAACGTGGATTTTTTCGTGCTCATCAAAAATATCATTCTTGAGCTTGAAGATCCGATTCGTTTTCAAATCCAGTCAAAAATCCGAAATCAAGCTCTCTATTTCTCTGTTTTGAAAGAGATCGTTGATAAATATGGGGCGGAAACCGAACAAGTTTTTGCAGATACGCATCACCTCGACGAAAACATTAAAACGGTTCTAGAGAAAAAAAATAAGAAGGAAAATGAAAGAATCAAGAAAAGCGGGAAGCGGGCGATCGTGTATGTGTTTTGCACGAAAATCATTTTGGCATTTTTTCTTGAATTGCCGTACGAAATTTTCTATATTCATTTCATAAATTATGTTGCCTTGGTGACGAATATTCTCTTCCATCCTTTTCTCCTCTTTCTCATGACTCGGGGCATCAAGCCTCTGGGCGACAAAAATACGAAAAAGATCACAGAAGGAATTCACTCGGTTCTATACACAGGCGACGTGAAAAAAATGTATGTAAAGCCGTCTTCGTCAGGCATTCTTCTTAATTTCACCTTTTTCATTTTATACGGAGTATTGTTTCTTGTGAGTTTCGGAATTATTCTCTGGATTCTCATATCTTTGGGATTCAATTTTGTCAGCATTCTGCTTTTCCTTCTTTTCCTTACTTTCGTCAGCTATTTTGGTTTGCGTATCCGTTACAACGCCGAGAGATGGCGAATCAGGGATGAAGAAGAGGGGACCATTGCGCTTTTGTGGAATCTCTTTACTCTTCCAATTGTGAGAATAGGCCGATGGCTTTCCGTAAAATTCGCTTCGATCAATGTCTTTGTGTTCGTACTTGATTTCCTTATTGAAGTGCCATTTAAACTCGTGCTCGCTACGTCAGATGGATTTCTTTCATTCCTGAAGGAAAAACGCGATGAGACATACTAGTTCGCTAAGGCGAACTATGTGGTAGAATTGAGGGGTGGAACAAGAAATTCTAAAAAAATTACAGGAACAAGATGTGAAAATTGACGCGATTTATAAGTCGGTTGAAAAGACTCGGAAATATATTATGTGGACAGCGATCATTACCATCGCGGTAATTGTTCTGCCTCTCATTGGTCTTGTTTTTGTAATCCCATCGTATCTTAGTCAGTTGAATTCTATTACAAATCTACAATAAAACACCCGCCTTGGTGGGGCGGGGTAGTTCAACCTTTCCTTTTGAAGCAGAGTTCGATGATCTGTGTTTGCGTCCATCCGCAGGCTCGATAGAGAAAGAAGTACACATTTTCTGTATCTTTCCCTTCGCAGGATGCTTTCACGAGGATCTCGATGATTCTCCTTCGTTTTTGTCCAACTTCCCCGAACCCTTCTCCATTACATTGGAGACACGCGAGTGCGTGAGAGCACATCTCGTCTAAGAGAACGGGGATATGTTCAATTGCGCGCCGTCCATCCTTTTCGAGAGTCGTACGAATCTCTTTCCCGATGTCTTCAACACGGAATTGACATTGCGCGGGCAGAGTCGGATTTCTCCCGATAAGAGATTCCAAATCCTCGACGAGGACTGGAATTTCAGCAAGTAAAGCGTCGCTCATGTTTCCAATCCTCCGGGTTTCGGTTTGTCGAGCACAAAGTTTCTATCTTTACCTTACCTTATACAAGAGCAAAATCAAGCGTTTTGGCTTCGAGATCGGCTTTCATCACTCGGAATTTCACGCTGTCGCCCAAGCGATATTTTTTGTGTTTCTTTTCTCCAACGAGGGTGTAATTTTTCTGGTCGAGTCTGTAATAGTCATCGGTAAGGTCGCGGAGGCGAATCATTCCTTCGCATCGCGTATCTTTTTCTTCGATGTAGATGCCCCATTCGGTCACGCCGGAAATAATTCCGTCAAAAACTTGCCCCACTTTGTCCTGCATGAATTCAACCTGTTTGTATTTAATGCTTGCTCGCTCTGCTTCTGCGGCGGAAATTTCTCTCTCGGTATTCTTAGTTGCAAGAGATTGGTAGCGAGCAATTTCACCTGATTGAATCGGTTCTTTGTTCAAATGCCGTGCGAGAAGTCGGTGCACCATAAGGTCTGCATATCGGCGGATTGGAGAAGTGAAGTGTGTGTAGTATTTGAACGCCAATCCGAAATGTCCAACATTCTGGGTTGAATAGACTGCCTTTGCCATACTGCGGATTGCTGCGGTTCGTATGAGTCCCGCTTCCGGTTTTCCTTCGATGGAAGTGAGAAGTTTCGTGAGATCTTTTGAATGGATTTCTCCGTTTTTTTCTTCGAGTTCGTATCCGAGCGCTTTGATGAATACTGCAAGATCTTTAATTTTTTCTGCGTTTGGCAAATCGTGAATGCGGTAGATCATCGCAGCGTTTGTTTTTCCTTCAGCTTTGTATGCCTTTGAAATAAATTCGGCTACGCCTCGGTTTGCAAGGAGCATGTATTCTTCGACGAGTTTGTGTGTGTCGAGACGTTCTTTTTTGTACACGCGAATAGGCTTTCCGGTTTCATCGAGCTCGAATTTCACTTCTGTCTGCTCAAAATCAATTGCGCCAGCACTAAATTTTTCTTTCTGCATTATTTTTGCAAGACGATTGAGTTCGATGAGTTCTGGAGCGTACTTGTCCGCCAAAGTTTTGCCCGGCAAAATTTCGGCGGATGAGCCAGCATTATCAATAACCCCCTGAGCCTCCTCGTATGAAAAGCGTTTGTCGGAATTGATGATCGTTTTTCCAAACCAGCTTGATTTTACTTTTGCATTTTTGTCGATCACGAAAACTGCCGAGAAAGTAAGTTTGTCTTCGCGAGGATTCAAAGAGCAGATGTCATTTGAGAGAACTTCTGGGAGCATCGGGATAGTGCGGTCTACAAGATAGACGGAGAACCCGCGCTTGACCGCTTCGCGGTCAAGCGCAGTCCCTTCTCGCACGTAATGCGATACATCAGCGATATGCACGCCGATTTCAGCATCGCCGTTTTCGAGGGGCTTGTAAGAAATCGCATCATCAAAATCTTTCGCATCAACGGGGTCGATAGTGAAAGTAAGCGTATGGCGGAAATCTTTTCGCTTTGCTATTTCTGCCTGCGGAATTGGCTTTTCAGTTCTCTCGATATGTTCCGCTTCAGCCTCAACTTCAGGAGGGAAGTCGGTATCGAATCCTTTTTCAAGAACGATGGAATGCATTTCCGCATCGTTGTCGCCCTTCTTGCCGATTATTTTTATGATTTTTCCTTTTGGATTTCTTTCCGGATCTGTCCACTCGGTAATTTCTACCTGCGCTTTCATCTTATTTTTCATCCGCTTGTCGGTGCCTGTGTCCGTAATGTAAATATCTTTATAGACTTTTTTGTCGTCAGGAATGAGAAAAACAGTATTTTTGTTTATGTGAATTGTGCCGACGAAAGTATTTTTCGCCCGTTTTATAATCCGTACGACTTTTCCAGCTTGTCGCTTGCCGGGTACGAGAGGGAAGAGACCGATTTCCACTTCGTCATTGTTGAGGGCGGTATTTAAATGTTCCGGAGCGATTTCGATGTCCTCCGCGCCTTCCGGAGTACCCTCTATTTCAGCATACCCAACCCCCTTTGCAGTAACAAAAATACTCCCTTTCAGAAGCGGGCCTTTGATTGGAGTTTTGTTGTGGTGAGGCTTTGAGTGAGGTTTATCGGTCTTTTTGCCGTGTTTCTCGTGTCCGCCATGAGTCTTTTTGTGCATGAGCGTTACTGTAACATAAAAAGACCTATTTTGTAAGGTCTCGAATATTAAATAGGATTGAGTTTGTTGAGATTATATGCTTTTATTCAGTAGGGACGTTCACAAACAAAAGGAGACTTTGCATGGAGACAGCGATTGCGCTGACACGGCGAGAGAGACCTGATGTCGTAAAAATGGCATTTGAAATGCTCGAAAAGTGCCATACACACATCTTTGGAACGACAGCAGAACGGCAAGCGAAGAATCCCCTGAGATCCTTCGCGGAAAGAGAAGTTACGGTGTTTTCCTCGATTGCTTCGCCACCTATGATCACAAAAAAGAGGTGGCATTCGCAAAGAAGGAGAATCCATTCAATTTTCAGGGAACAGAACCAGCTCGTTTCTGTTGGACACCCGTCGATATGGACGGGCAAGTTGTCGATAGCGCCTATCTTTTCTTTACCATTCCATGGTTTGAGCAAGTGCAGGTAATGGAATTGGATTATGCGTTTTCGACAGGAGGAGACCCAGTGGCGATGTTGAGATCTGGCCTGCCAGAGGAGTTAATTCTTCCTTTAGTCGGGGAGATTGTTACGCACGAAATACGCCACGAGGCGCAAGCATTTGAAGCAATCACTCTCCGGGATTTTAGTTTCAACCATCCGGAATTCGTGAGTATTGCTTCAGAAGTGAAAGCTGCGTGGAGTAAACACCTCCCCAGAATCGTGAGCGTCTACAATGGTGAACAGGCCATGATTCGTGCGGAACTTGACGCGATCATCACGGGGAGAACGCTGGGCGCAATCTGGAAAAGGGTTGAGACGGAAAAAGAACGCCTCGATGTGACAAAAGAACTAGTTCTTGGATGAATCATTACGGGGAGCTTCAATTTTCATTGCGGCTCCTGTTTTATTTGCCTTTTTAGCCACTCTTTGCTACTATCTTCGGGTGTTAAAAATCAGATTACAGCGAGTAGGACGCAAGCACGAACCGGTTTTCCGGGTTGTTTTGACTGATTCCAAAAACTCTACCAAGAGCGGAAAGTACCTTGAAGTACTCGGCTCTTTTGATGCCCGAAGCCATGAACGACAGACTGTGGATGCAGAGCGAGTAAAGCACTGGATTGCACAGGGTGCAGAACCGACAGATACGATGCACAATTTTCTCATTAGTCAGAAGATCATTACCGGAAAGAAACGAAACGTGCTTCCAAAGAAATCTCCGATTAAGAAAGAAGAAAAGTCTGTTGAAGCTGTGAAAGAGGTTCCTAAGGCTGAAGAAAAAGCTGAAAAGGCTGAAACTCCTGCAGAGACACCAAAAGCATAATAAAATTCAAACCCCCCACAAAAGCTTTTGTGGGGGGTTTTCCTTTCCTTGACAGCTATTTGGCCCTTGCTACTATTAAGCTATGATCGTGAAAATGTTTATTTCAAAAAAGGGAAAGAAGCTTTCGAGCGGGAAGGCATCTTTCTTTGTGTAAACATCTCTCTAAACTAACACTAGAAAAATCACCTTCTCACTCTTGAGAGGGTGATTTTTTGTAAGGAAAAATAAACGTTCGTTACAAAAATTCAGCTTCTCAGCGGGAGAGGTTGTTCTTTGTAAAAACGAAGGAAAAGGGAAAGGAGAAGGAAAATGTGGAGCGTCAAAGGATGTGGAACAGCGCTCGTAACTGCGTTCCAAAACGATGGTTCGATTGATGAGAAGGCAATGCGAGAAATTGTTGAACGGCAGATCTCGGAGGGCATTGATTTTCTGGTCCCGTGCGGAACGACAGGGGAGAGCCCGACGCTCTCTCACGCGGAACATATCCGCGTTATCGAAATTGTTGTTGAGCAAAGTGCCGGACGTGTTCCGGTTATTGCCGGCACGGGTTCCAACAGCACGCAGGAAGCGATTGACCTGACCCGCAACGCTAAGAAGGTCGGGGCACAGGGGTGTCTCGTTGTTGCGCCGTATTACAACAAGCCGACCAAGGCCGGCCTGCTCGACTATTTTACGCAAGTTGCCAATGTCGGCCTACCGGTCGTTGTGTACAACATTCCCGGCCGTACTGGCGTGAATATCTCGCCGGAGACGATGTTGGAAATTGCCCTTCATCCCAATATCGTGGGCATCAAGGAGGCGACGGGAAGCCTGGAGCAGACAATTCAAGACATTGCTCTCTGCGGTAATCGCTTGAAGTATTTTTCCGGCGACGACACGCTCACCCTTCCGATGATGAGCGTCGGAGCATGCGGAGTCATATCTGTTGTTTCCAACATCATGCCCCGCGAGACGACCGACATGGTGCACGCGGCGCTTGTGGGGGAGTGGAAGTGGAAGCACGCGCGAGAAAAGTTCTTGCGTCTCTTCCCGATCTGTAAAGCGATGTTTATTGAAACGAATCCCATTCCGGTGAAGACGGCGATGGCGGTTCTCGGGCATCTTGAGCCGGTATGGCGCTCCCCGATGGTCGCGCCAACCGAATCCACTTTTCGCGCTGTTGTGGCGGAAATGGAAAAGGTTGGGCTTCCGATCCCCGAAGCTCCTAAAGTCGCCTCGTTTCTCTATAAATAGATGGCAATCAACCCTCCTTCCTTCGTTATGTGTACGAGAACCAAGACCTCTCAGGATTTTTGAGAGGTCTTTATTTTTTTCCTGAAGTATATTATCATTACTCTATTACAAGAATGACCGCACACTAAAAAAGTGGAGGTTTAAGGCAAATATCATGAACGAACAAGACACGCAGTTTCTCGAGTATACAGTGAAGGCTTTAGTAGATAATCCAGGGGATGTAAAGATTGTGCGAACGGTGGATGAGATGGGAGTTCTCATGACTCTTTCTGTCAATCCAGCTGACATGGGAAAGATCATCGGACGAATGGGTAATACTGCAAAAGCTATCCGAACACTACTGCGAGTTGTTGGGATGAAAAATAATGCTCGGGTTAATCTCAAGATTAATGAACCAGAGGGTGGGATGAAGAAGGAGTATCCTTCACAGACTCCCAACATGAAGTCTGTTGACGAAGCGATGGCGGATTTGAAGATCTAAATTTAGCAAATTTCATCGTTACCAAAAAATTTCGCTTCCGTGCAGTAGGTTTACTACAGCGTGGTCGCGAAATTTTTTGTTGCCTCGAACTTTGCGAAAATTTAGACTTCAAATAGGTTCGTGTTCGTATTTTCTTATCGAAAGTGTTAAAATTTGAAAAACTGTATGGACGAGCTGGAACAAATAAAAAAAGATATTCGAGAGATAAAAGAAAGGAATACTCGTGTTGAGATGGATAAGGCTTGGGAGACGAGTCTTTCCCGCAAAATACTCATTGCGGTTTTGACGTACATCATTGTTGTCCTTTTCTTCACTTTTGCTCATTTGCCGAATCCGTTTGTAAATGCGATCGTGCCAACACTTGGATTTCTTCTTTCTACGCTTTCAATTTCTCTCTTTAAACGTCTTTGGATGAAGGGAAATAAATAATGGAAATTTCTATTTTGGGAGAGAGGGTAGAAATACAAGAAAGTCCGCGAGCTCGGCATTTGCGGGTTATTGTCGAAGTTGACGGAAAGGTAAGAGCCGTTATGCCGGTAGGGTATTCGGGGCGAAAACTTGCGGCGTTTTTCGAAGAAAAACGCCGCTGGATCGAAAAGAAAGTTTTGTATTTTCAAAAGAGGAAACACAAAATTCATATCAAATCGAGTCGCGCCGATTTTTTACGGCTTAAAAAATCGGCGCTCGAGCTCGCAATTTCTCGTCTCGAACATTTCAATCAGTTCTACAATTTTCAATATAAAAAAGTTTCGATTCGTAACCAGAAAACCCGATGGGGAAGTGCGTCGCGGAAGGGTAATTTGCAATTCAATTACAAAATCGCCCTTCTCCCGCCAGAACATCGCGACTACATTATCGTCCACGAGCTTTGCCATTTGGGTGAGTTCAATCACTCACGCAACTTTTGGGCATTGGTTGCAAAACAGATCCCAAATTGGAGAGAATTACGCAAAACCCTTAGTTAAAAAGCTTTCCACGAAAGCATTATGGTTTTGGCGGAGGAAGTGAATCCCAGAGTGTTTCAAAAAGCATTTTCCGTGTCTCTGCGAATTTTTGATCTTCGACAATAAAGAGAGAACTTTCGTATCTCCGCGCGAGAAAAGCTACGAATTTTGTCGAAATAATTTCAGTGAATGAGAGTATCCCATGCTTTTCCGGAAGCAGGCGAGAGACGCGATTTTCCATGGCGTCTTTTTCAATAATCTTTTTTGCATAGTGAGTATCCGTAATTATCTGCCTGCTTTTTATAGAAAGCTTCTTTTTTTCTTTAATAATTTCCTCAAGAATATATTTCTCTTTCACAAAATCCAAAAAACTTCTTCCATCGGTGATGATTCGGTATTCACGCTCTTTTGATTCGAATATCATATTCCAGATCTGCTTAAATCCCGCTGGTCCTGATAGGAAAGAAACACGCGGGAGTCCGCCAGTTCTTTTTCTTGTCGAAGTATTTTCTTTTACAGCTGTTGCATCACGGATCTTTTCTTCAGCCAGCTTGACCAACTCTTCGGGTGCAATCGCTCTCCAATATGTTCGTTTCCCGCGTAATACCTCGTAGATTGCTCCAGAGTTCTCAAGTTCGGGAAGTAGGGAATAGAGGGTCGTCCTCCTTACACCCGAAGCTTGTGCAATCTCTGCCATGGTAGCTTCTCCGAGAGAGGAAAGTGCGGCGTAGGCTTTTGATGATTTCTTTGTTAAACCACAGGCGAGGGCGAGATTTTCTGGCTTCATATTTATAGTGTAGCGCAAGATGGAAAATTTGTCCAAATTTTCGACAAAACCCATTGTGAGTCTGCCTAGAAAAGGTACATTGAAAGAGGAAATGCGAAAAGGTTCTTTTACAAGCATTTACAAACAGGGCTATCATGCCCGGAAAGGAGGCCTATCATGGCCAACAGGTACGGATTGTTTCTCGGAGGCGTGTCCGGTTCAGGCAGCCCGAGAGCGTTTCAGAAGATGTGGTTTCAAGGGGAGACGCTGTTCAAAGCTCCTCTCGAACGTGGTCGTTTCGGCATTCATACGACGTCGCTTGGCATCGCGGCGGGCGAGACAGGAATCTTTGTGGATTCGGGAAGCGGCATTACTGACGTTGCTGAATTCCTGAAACTCATCGAAGTTCCTGCTGTCTACGGACTTCAAACTCACGAACATAAAGACCATATCGATACGCTCCACAGAAATCCATTCTTGGGGCAGTCGGCGGGAATGCTCAAAGAGTATTTCTGGCCGAGACTTCTCGGACAGTCTGCCGACACTTTCCAGAGATCGTTTATGGATTGGCCGGTCGGACCAGTGGAAACGAAAAGACCAAAAATCTTTATGCCCGAATCTCTGCTTGATCTCGGTGCTGTGAAAGTGGCGACATATTTGCAAAACCACGGCTTTGATGTGGTGCGCAAGTCTCCTGGTTTCTCTCTGGGTTTCAGAGTGGAGACGGCTCGAGGGGCAATCGCTGTCACTACAGATCATGAGATCGGACAGGATCCGACGTACCGAGAAAAATGCGCAGCATTTTTCTCGGGAGCAAAGATCCTCTATCACGATCTGCAGTACCGTGCGCGTGAGTATGATGGTACGGTCGGAATATGCGGTGGCGCTCCGATGCCTCGAAAAGGTTGGGGGCATTCGACGCCCGAAATGCTTTACGAAGTCGTGAGGCTTTGTAAGGAACCGATCGGTACTCTCATTATCGGGCACCATGATCCTGAGCGGCACACGGGAGACCTCGAAAAGTTTGAAGGCGAAGTCCAGAAGCTTTTCGCTCCTCTGTGCGCGAAGGTCCAATTTGGCCGAGAGGGTAAGTACTATAGTTTGTAAATGTGGCGTTTGCGAGGTTCGTCGTTATGACGAGCCTCGTTTTTTATTGGATATTTGTCGCTAAAC
Organism: Minisyncoccota bacterium; assembly: GCA_028711065.1. GTDB lineage: Bacteria > Patescibacteriota > Minisyncoccia > Phycocordibacterales > JAQTLZ01 > JAQTLZ01. The sequence continues at coordinate 87,061 of JAQTSY010000003.1, read as the reverse complement.
TAAAAAATTTGAGAAAAGACGGGAATGGTCTAAAGTGTATACATGGAAGAATACATTTCCCATATCTATGAAGAAGCTCTCAAACGCGGTTACAACGGGAGTAAAAAAGAATTTATCGAAACAGAAATAAAACGAAGTGTGGTTTCGGGAATTCCGCAACTTGATGACACACTTGATACGCATTTTGTGACGCAAGCTGTCACTTTTGGAACCGATGAGCCAAGCTACTGCGAGCTTGTTGGATCAGAAGAAGTATTACGTCTTCGTGTGGTGGGGGAGGCAAAGTTTCTTCTCCTAGGTTCGCTTGGGTTGTATTCTGCCCGAGAATTCAAAAATTTTGCCGAAAAAATCTCCCAGAAAATAGAACCGTTTGTCGTTGATATTGATCCTGTATCTGCAGAGAAAATTAAGAAGGAATGGGGAAATACAGAAAATGTCATGGAGGCCGATGCTCGCAACTTGCCCTTTGGCGAGGAAATTTTTGATTACGTTTTTACCAATCGGCTTTTTCACGATCTCGTGAGCCGAAGCGGACACCAAAGAGACATCGAAATTGTGTTTCAGGAAGTATCACGAGTACTGAAACGAGGTGGAAGTTTTGTTATCGCAGAAGATTTGTACGGAAATTTTGCAAAAAAGCACGATAGTACAAGAATGAAAAGAGAACTTATTTCTCTGGCAGGAAAGAATAGTCTTAAGGTTCTGAAAACTCTAGATGATTTGATCGAGTTTCCATTCACCAAAGAGAGAGGTTCAGCAAAGTTTGATGCACAGGGAAATCCAGACTATCACAGTGCCTTTATTCTCAAAAATTTCCCAGGGTTTACTTTCGGCGCGAGGTTTAGAAAAGAATAAAAAATGCTTTTCAAGTTCCAAAGTCGAAAGAATATCTTAAAAATTTGCACCAAGAAAAAAATAAGCTAAAGTATACTCATGAAAGAACCAGGATTTCAGGACAGAGATCTCGGAAAGAATGAATCTGAAGAAGTGCCGAAAATTTTTAGGCTTCTTCGTGATGACGCTTCCACCGAGGATGTGGTTCAGCAGCTTTACTCAGATTATTACTCTTCTCCGAGAGATAACGAAAAACTCTTTTTGGGCATTCAGGGGCTTTTGAAGCGGGGTAATGAAGGGCGAGCAGCTTTGGAATTTATGGCTCAGAGTTCAGACCAGTTTGCTCCTGTCCTGAAGGAAATACTATCTGGAAAGACAACACCGAAGAGACTCGAAAATTTTCTGAATATTAAAAGATGGGGGAAAACGTATGACCTTGAAAAAATATCCACGCCTGAATTTACTGAGCTTCAATATCGAGAGGCAATTAACAGGGGCTATACTTCAAAAAATTTCAAGGAATTTTGTAAACACGAGGCTCATGGACAGAGGACAGGAGTTCCTCAAATCGACAAAACTCTGGACGATTATGTTGCAAATCATGGCGCCACTTTTGGCACAGACGAGCCAACTTATTTAGAATTAATCGGCCCAGAAGAAGTTCTCCGGTTGCGAGATAAAAAAGAAGGGAACATGCTTCTTCTTGGCTCTCTTGGGCACTATTCGGCGCACGAATTCACAAATTTTGCTGGAAAAATTAATAAAGATATAAAATCCTTTGTCATAGATATACACCCCAAGAGCGTAGGGGCGCTTGGTCAGGATCCGCAAGAAGGAAAATTTGTCGCAAGAGCAGATGCCCGTAACCTGCCTTTTCAAACAGAGAGTATGGAACACGTTTATTCGAATAGACTCTTCCATTCTCTGCTTTCATATTTTCATGGGGCTGAAAATATAAGGCAGGTTTTTGAGGAGGTTCATAGAGTTCTCAAATCCGGAGGCAGTTTTGTGATTGTTGAGTCTGTTACCGACGAAGATAGTTCTTCGGTTCGGTCTGCGATTACGAGAGAAAAATTAATTGCTATTGGTTTGCAGAGTGGTTTCAAATCAGAGAATGTTCTTGAAGAAATACCAGGTTTCGCATTTGCTCGGGAGAGAGGAACTGCAAAGATTGATAAGAATGGTTTTGCGCATTATGAGCACGCTTTGATAGAGATACAGAGTTCTACTCCGGTTTCGATTCGATTTGTAAAAGAATAGCCTTTTCTGCCACAGTATTGAAAAAATCTAAAATTGTGTTAGAGTAGCACAATGAATTTTCATGTTGTTACCTTATTTCCAGACAGCTTTGCCTCATATTTGAATGAGTCTATTATTGCTCGCGCAATTCGGGAAAAGAAAATCTCTGTGAAATTTTACAATCCTCGGGATTTCGCCCCAGTAGGAAAGCGGAGCTTCCTACGGGGTAAATTGCCAAAAGGAAAGAATGGTAAAAAATTTATCCCTTACATAAGAGTAGACGACAAGCCGTATGGCGGGGGCCCAGGGATGGTCATGGAAGCCGAGCCAATTTTGAAAGCTGTTGCAAAAGCAAAAGGGAGTAAGAAAAAAGTAAAAATAATTTTATTTTCACCAAGCGGAGAAAAATTTACAACAAAAAAAGCGCGAGATTTAGCGCACATGTCAGGAGACGTAATTCTTATCTGCGGGAGGTACGAAGGAATTGATGCACGAGTGCAGAAAATTCTTAAGGCTGAAGAAATCTCAATCGGGGATTATGTGCTTACAGGAGGGGAGCTTCCGGCAATGGTTCTTATTGACTCCGTCTCTCGTCAGATTCCCGGAGTACTCGGCAATTTTAATTCTCTCGAAGAATCGCGTGTTTCAAGCTCGGAAGTCTACACAAGGCCGGAAGTGCTCACTCATAAGGGTAAAAAATATAAGGTGCCAAAAGTGCTTCTCTCTGGCCATCATCAAAAAATTGATGAGTGGAAGGCTCGAAAATAAACCTTCTGTTTTTCCTATGGTGTTGTTTGGCTTTTCCACATTTCTCTAAAAGGCCTCCTTTTTTCATAGTACAATAGAGGTGTGAAGTTTCTTTCTTCTACGATGAAACGCATCTTTTTCCTTTCCGCGCTTGTTCTCTTTGGAGCGACTTTTTTTGCATCTCACGCCTCTGCTTCTCATACAGACGGCACTATTGATACTACAAATAAGTTCGCGAAATTTTATGACACAACTCTCGGGACAATAAATTTTGGTGTGACTGGTACCACTACTCCTTGTGTGACTTCTGTTGTTCATGTGACGGACACAGCTCTTACAGGATGCGTATGGGGAGATCGCGTCGGATGGATTAATCTCTCTCCGCCAGGTTGTGGAGTGACAAATGATGGAGAAGGAAATTTGGACAATGCCTGTAGCAGTGGTGCTGCTTGGGGAGAGCAAACTGGCTGGATAAATTTCCATCCGACTTTCAGTGGTGTGGCGCCGGTGACTATTGACTCCAACGGCGATTTTCATGGATATGCTTGGAGTCAAAATTACGGCTGGATTGTTTTTAATAAGGCTACACACGATTTGGGAGTGGGGAATTTTAAGGTAACCACAGATTGGAGACCCGCGAGTGCGCGAGCATTTCAATGTAGCGATGGCATTGATAATGACGGAGATACAATAATTGATTACCCCGATGATCCGGGTTGTTCTTCCGGTATTGATGATGATGAGACAGATCCTCTTCCTACGGCAACTCCGAGCCCCACTCCCCACGGAGGTGGTGGTGGAGGGGGAACCCCCACACCGACCCCAACTCCTACTCCCGAAGTCACCCCTAGCCCGACCCCCGAAGTCACCCCAACCCCAACCCCAACTCCTACTCCCGGTATAACACCAACACCAGTTGGCGAAACTCCAACTCCCACGCCTTTAGGTGAGACTCCAACTCCTACTCCAGCTGATACCACTTCTCCCACACCTTCCGGATCTCCTTTTGGCGAAACTCCAACGCCGATTGGCACAACTATAGGTACGCCAGGACCGACCCCTCCAGCCGCAGGACCAACGCCTCCACCCTTTTTCCCTCCGCTTCCCCCACTTCCACCAGCAGTCAAAAACGTCATTGATTCAGGAGCAACTACTGTTCGAGAAGTCATAAAGACTCCTTCGGGTGGGATACTTACCAAAGTATTGCCGAGTGTTGGAGTCGTAACGGAGGCGGGTGCTGCGGCAGGTGCTGTTTTTGCGACACCGATCGTGTTTTCAGAGTTGGTCTTCTTGCCACTTCGATTGTGGAGCCTTCTTCTCGGCATCTTTGGTTTGAAAAAGAAAAAACGCCAGCCATGGGGAGTGGTATACGATTCTGTGACGAAACAGCCGCTTGATCCTGCATATGTTGTCCTCGAAGACGGCAAGGGCGAGGAAATCACTTCTTCAATTACAGATCTTGATGGCCGGTATGGATTCTTGCTTGAGCCGGGCACGTATAAACTGGTTGCGAATAAAACCAACTATACGTTCCCGTCCAAGGCACTTCTAGGCAAGACAGAAGATGTTCTCTACAAAGATCTCTATTTCGGTGAGCCGATCGTTGTTGGCCAGGCAGGGGAGACGGTTACGAAAAATATTCCGCTCGATCCGCAGAAATTTGACTTCAACGAATTTGCAAAAGGGAAACAACAACTCACAAAATTCTACTCTCGCCACGATGTTCTTATTCATAGAATTTCAAATATCTTCTTCTATGTCGGCCTTGTTATTGCTTTTGCCGTGCTTCTTGTTGCTCCAGAGCCTTACAACATTATTGTCTTCGTGGTGTATCTCTTTATGCTCGCTCTTAAATATTTTGTCTTCCGACCCACACCGACTGGCAGTCTTATCGATAAAGAAACTAAGTTGCCACTTTCATTTGCGATCGTCCGCGTGTTCTCGGTAAGTCTTGGCCGAGAAATGACACATCGAGTAGCGGACATCCACGGCCGATACTACTGTCTTGTTCCATTCGGAAATTACTACATTACGGTTGAAAAGAAAAATGATGATGGAACCTATACAAAAGTATTCACTTCTCCGACAATCCACGCTGGCAAGAGCGGGATGATCAAAGAAAGCTACACCATTTCAACTACTGGGGTGCTTCGAGATCAAACTCCTCCGCCACCGCAAACACCCCCAACTCCTCCTCCGACCCCCCCAACTTCCGGTAGTTCCTTGGTCTAGGCATATGGTATGATTCTAGTATGAAAAATTATAAAAAAGGTTTTATCGTTCCTCTGCTTTTAGCGATTATTGTATTATTGGTTGTTGGTGGCGGAGTTTATATTTATCAAAATAAAAAAACAGAAACTCCCGCAACTGATCTTGGGATACAGCAATCGAATCAAGTTAAACAGAATATTTCTGTTAAATCTACAACTCCGACACCCAAAGTTTCAACTCAGACGAATCCGACGGTTGGCTGGAAAACCTATCAGAATAAGATGCAGGCATACGAAATAAAATATCCAGCAAATTGGATTGTGAGCAATGAACCAGGTTCTCCCATTGTAAATTTCTGTGGCCCCGAATATAAAACAGTTGATGATTGTAGCGGCGGAGGGCTTAATAACTCCCCTGTAATCAGTATAAGAAACGATATGACAGATATCCGACAGGATGGGTATTGTTCTCAAGATATTGGTAAGGGTAGTATTTTTTGCAGTTCATTTATACAGTCTCGCAAGAATATTACAATAGATGGCAGAGATGCTACCATTGTAGATTTTCAAGATGTTAATGGAGGGTCAGTGGAAGTCTTTTTGAAAAAAACAGCTTTAGATGAGAAAGCTTATAACATCGAAACTGTTGGGTTAAAAAATAATCCTGTCTACCGAAGCGTATTTCTTCAGATGCTTCCGACTTTCAAATTTACAAAATAATTACCACTAAGGCGAGAAATAAGCTTTTAAAAACATTGCGGAAACTTGTTAGCGCGCAAGCGAGGAACATCTCACAAAGACAGTCCGCAGGCGAGTTTGCTTGGTCCGATGTGGTGTAATTTTGCCTTCGGGGCAAAACTATACCACAGCGGAAACCGCCGAGGATGAGGAAAAAGCCCCGCTGGGGGCTTTTTCTGCTGTCTTTGTGAGATGTTCCGAGTGACTATTTGAGTATCGACTCCGCCTCCTTAATAATATCTTCAGGAGTTACTGTTGCCTTAATGAGATACGTTGTAACACCGAGTTTTTGGCCTTGTTTGATCTGATCATCAGAACCGAAGTTCGAAAGGATGACAATCGGGATCATTTTTGTTGATTCGCTTGCTTTGAGTCTCTTCACCGTTTCAAATCCGTCAATTCCGGGGAGCAACACATCGCAGAGAATGAGTTGCGGCTTTCCTTCTTCTGCCATCTTAAGCCCTTCTTCTCCGCTTCCTGCGTGAGACATAACTGCTCCGACTTTCCCTAACTTTTTCGTGACGAGATCAGCAAAGAATGCGTCGTCTTCAATGATAAGAATCTTTTTATTTTCTAATGACATAGTAAATATAATGTTACTGTTAGAGCCTGTTCCAAATCTAACCTCAAAATTAAGACCTATGATGTTTGTCTGTTATAACTTCAAAATTTAGGCTGCAAATCGTTCATCTCTCGTCGGCGTATCTCGGATATGCCTTCTCAAGCTTCACGATTTTCGCACTAAATTTTGAAGTTCTAACTAGACATTAGATTTGGAACAGGCTCTCAGCCACTATAGCATACAGGATAAAAACATCCATCCCCAAGGCGGTTTGGGAGGGGAATAAGTTATCCACAAGCTTCTTTTTACCCTGTTGACATAAAATTCGAAAAGGAATATAATTCTGCCACTTCAGTAAGATTGTGTTACGGGTGATTTTCGTCGTTATTTAGAGCCGTTTCGGCTCTTTAAGCATTGCATATCTTGCAACACAAGACGAAATAAATAATAAAAAACAAAAAAGTGCTCGGCAACGGGCGACTTTTTTGTTTTGTGCGCGCAAAGAGCTTTTATTAATCTTTATTACTAGCATTAGCAGAAAAAACCTATGGAAACATCTTCAAATGTAGTTGCGAGTCCGAAAGAAAAGAAAATGGAAGTGTCTGTACTGACGGTTGGACAGAGACCGAAGAAATATTTCGGAAGATGGAAAAAGGCTCTAACCCCGATGCCAAACTTGGTGGAATCCCAAGTGGCTTCTTTCCAGTGGCTCATGGAAGAGGGGATCAAGGAGGTGTTCAAGGAATTTTCTCCAATCAAAGACTACTCGGAAAAGAAATTTGATCTTGAGTTCACAAAAATTGAGCTCGGATTTCCGAAACTCGACGAATTTGAATCAAAACGAAAGAAGTTTTCATACGAAGCGCCTCTCAAAGTTACAGTAAAGCTCAAAAATAAGATCCTTGGCGAGACCAAGGAGCAGGAAATTTTCATGGCGGACTTTCCGTTCATGACGAGTCACGGGACATTCATTATTAACGGAGTTGAGCGTGTTATCGTTCCCCAGCTCGCTCGCTCATTCGGTGTCTTTTTCACTGCAACAGAAATCAAGGCAAAGAAATATTTTGGCGCAAAAATTATCCCATCTCGCGGAGCATGGGTGGAAATTGAAACAGATGTAGATAATACGTTCTATGTTCGCATTGACCGAAAGCGAAAATTCTCTCTCGCGTCACTTCTACGCGTTATGGGCGCCCCGACAGATGAGAAAATTCTCGCGCTTTTCAAGGGAAACGCAACTGCGACCGAATACATCAAAAATTCAATTGAAAAAGATCCAGCAAAATCTGCAGATGATTCCGCGATCGAAATTCACAAGCGACTCCGAGACGGAGATCTTGCGACTCCTGATAACGCTCGGGAATTTATTGAATCTATTTTCGGAACAGAACGATACGATCTTTCGAAAGTGGGACGATTCCGATTCAACAGCCGATTTGCAAAGAGCATGGCGGAGAAAGACATCGAAAAGAGAACGCTTACTCTCGATGATCTTGTTACCATCATCAATCATCTCATTGTTTTAAACACCACTCCCGGTTCTCTTCCTGATGATATCGATCACTTGGGTTCCAGACGAGTACGATACGTCGGAGAGCTCATGCAACAGAAAATTCGTGTTGGTATGAGCCAGATGAAGCGAAATATCCAAAACAGGATGTCTACTATAGACACGAATATGACGCTTCCTGTCCATTTCATTTCTCCAAAACCGCTTCAGGCACGACTCAAGGAATTCTTCACTACCAACCAGCTCTCGCAATTCATGCAGCAGGAAAATGCGCTTACTGAAATCGAGCACTTGAGAACCCTTTCTACTCTCGGTCCCGGGGGGCTCACACGAAGTCGAGCAGGATTTGAAGTTCGAGACGTGCACCCTTCGCACTACGGAAGACTTTGTCCTATTCACACCCCAGAAGGTCCGAACATCGGTCTTATCTTGCGCCTCGCCCTTTATTCTCGAATCAATGATTTCGGAATGATCGAGACGCCGTATGCAAAAGTAAAGAACGGAAAGATCACTGACGAGGTTCTCTATTTAAACGCTCTCGAAGAAGAGAAATTTAATATTGCTCATGCTGCGACTAACTACGACGAAGAGGGAAATATTCTCGATGAAAAAGTAGAAGTTCGCATCGAAGGAGATCCGGGTTTAGTAGATAAAAATAAAGTTGATTTTATTGACGTGGCAACGAATCAGGCATTTTCTGTTGCGACATCTCTCATTCCATTCCTAAACCACGACGATGCGAACCGAGCGCTCATGGGTTCGAACATGCAAAAGCAAGCGACTCCGTGTATTCTCCCTGAAGCTCCGCTTGTTGCGACAGGTATTGAAGCAAAAGCAGTTCGGGACACAGGACGACTCGTTATAGCGAGCGAAGAAGGAACAGTTACTCACGTGGATGCTGATCGAGTTGTCGTCAAAAATGCAAAAGGAAAAGAACAGGAAACTCGGCTTGTGCATTTCTCGCGAACGAACGGATTTACTTCTTTCCACCAGAGACCAGCAGTGAATGTCGGCCAAAAAGTAAAGAAAGGAGATGTTCTTGTTGATACTTCTTCTTCAGATGCAGGAGAGATGGCTCTTGGACAAAATATTCTCGTCGCGTTCATGTCATGGAGCGGTAGTAACTACGAAGACGCTATCATTCTTTCTGAAAGACTGGTGCGAGAGAGCAAATTCAGCTCCGTGCACATCGAGGAATTTACCGTAAACGTCCGCGACACTAAACTCGGTCCCGAAATTACTACTCACGATATTCCAAACGTCGGAGAAGCGAAACTCAAAAATCTTGATGAAGAGGGAATTATCCGCGTTGGTGCAGAAGTACGCCCCGGCGATATTCTTGTCGGTAAAATTACTCCAAAAGGTGAGACACAGCTTACTCCGGAAGAACGACTTCTCCGATCACTCTTCGGTGAAAAAGCTCGAGATGTAAAAGACACTTCAAAGCGAATTGAAAACGGAAAGCGAGGACGAGTTATTGGAGTCCAAGTATTCTCCCGAGAAAGAGGAGACAAACTTGAATCTGGAATTATTAAGAAAATCCATATTGAAGTCGCACAGCTTCGAAGCGTATCTGTGGGAGACAAACTTGCAGGACGACACGGAAACAAAGGAGTTATTTCAAAGATTCTTCCGATCGAAGATATGCCGCACATGGAAGATGGAACTCCGATTGATATTATTTTGACTCCTCTTGGTGTGCCTTCACGTATGAACTTGGGACAGATTCTCGAGCTTCACCTCGGACTTGCCGCACATACTTTGAATTATCAAGCAGTTGTTCCTCCATTTGCCGGAGCGACTCATGCTGAAATTAAAGGAGAGCTCAAAAAGGCAGGATACAGCGAGGATGGAAAAATGAAACTCTACGACGGACGAACAGGAACGGCATTCGAGCAAAATATTGCAGTCGGATACATGTACATCTTGAAACTTCACCACATGGTGGAAGATAAGATCCACATGCGTTCAATCGGTCCCTATTCTCTCATTACCCAACAGCCTCTCGGAGGAAAGGCACAGGGAGGAGGCCAGCGATTCGGGGAAATGGAAGTCTGGGCGCTTCTTGGTCACGGTGCCGCCCATACTCTTCGCGAAGTGTTGACCGTAAAATCAGACGATATCGTAGGACGTTCTGCCGCGTTCGATGCGATTGTGAAGGGCATGCCAATTCCAGAACCGAATATTCCTGCTTCATTCAACGTGCTCCTCAACAACCTTCGAGGACTCGCGCTTGATATTGAACTCAAAAAAGATAAAAAATTACCAGCTAATTCATCAGAGAAATAAAATCTCTCTCAACCCAAAAATACTATGAAAACAAACATCACAAAACCGGGAGATTTGAATGACTTCGACATGATTACGTTGAAGCTCGCTTCTCCTGATCGAATTAAAGAATGGTCATTCGGAGAAGTTTTGAAACCGGAGACAATTAACTACCGAACCCAGCGTTCTGAAAAGAGCGGGCTTTTCGATGAAAAGATATTCGGACCGGATCGGGATTTCGAATGTTACTGCGGAAAGTACCGGGGAGTTCGATATAAAGGAATTGTCTGCGAGAAATGCGGAGTGGAAATCACGCGTTCAATAGTCCGACGAGAGCGAATGGGCCACATCGAGCTTGCAACCCCAGTTTCTCATATTTGGTTTCTCCGGAGCATGCCGTCTCGAATCGGAATGATTCTCGGCATGAATACTGCTGATCTTGAAAAAGTTATCTACTTTGCCGGATATATCATTACGAAAGTTGATGAAGCAGAGCGAGCAAGAATTTTGAAAGATGTAGATTCTGAATACAAAGCGAAAGTAAAACCTCTCGTTGATGAAAAATCCCGGGATGCTATCAAAGAAAAACTTTCTGCAACCAAGAAAGAAATTGAAGCTATTCAGGAAGGAATGGTGCTTGATGAGGTTTCGTACCACAACTACTCTGTAAAATACGGCACGCTTTTTGAGGCTGGAATTGGAGCAGAAGCCGTCTACAACATTTTCCGAAAGATCGACCTTAATAAACTCGCAAAAAATCTTGAAGCGGAAATTGAAAAAGCAGGCCCGATGAAGACAGAGAAACTCAACAAGCGACTCTCGCTCGTGAAATCGATGATCAATACTGAGATTCGTCCAGAATGGATGTTCCTCACTTCTATTCCAGTTATTCCTCCTGCGCTTCGACCGATGGTCCCATTGGATGGAGGACGATATGCCACATCTGACGTAAACGATCTTTACCGACGCGTTATCAACCGAAATAATCGTCTCAAAAAACTCAAAGAGATTTTTGCTCCGGATGTAATCTTGCGAAACGAGAAAAGAATTCTCCAAGAGGCAGTGGATGCACTCGTTGATAATTCTATCCGACATGGAGGAGGTTCTTCAGCTGCGCTTACCCAATCACAAAGACGAGCACTCAAATCGCTTTCAGATAACCTGAAAGGAAAGCGGGGACTTTTCAGACAAAATCTTCTTGGAAAACGAGTAGACTATTCTGGACGTTCTGTGATCGTCGTTGGACCAGAACTCAAACTCAATCAATGCGGACTTCCAAAGCACATGGCGCTTGAACTTTTCCGACCATTCGTTGTTTCAAAGCTTTTGGAGAGGGAACTTGCATACAACATCCGTGGAGCAGGACGACTTATTGATGACGGAATTGCGGAAGTGTGGGCAATCCTCGAAGAAGTGATTTCTAACAAATATGTTCTCTTGAACCGCGCACCGACTCTGCACCGACTTGGTATTCAGGCTTTCAAACCGATTCTTATCGAAGGAAATGCTATTCAAGTTCACCCGCTTGTCTGTACTGCTTTCAACGCAGACTTCGACGGAGACCAGATGGCCGTCCACGTTCCGCTTTCTCGCGAAGCGCAGATTGAAGCGAAGGAAATCATGGCGTCTGACAAGAACATCTTGAAACCTGGATCAGGAAACATTGTGATTTCAGTGGACAAGCTCGACATTGTGCTCGGCTGTTACTGGATGACCACCATTATTCCGGGCGAAAAAGGCGAAGGAAAATATTTCTCTCGACCAAACACCGCTATCACGACTTACGATTTCGGAGAAGTATCATACCGAGCACTCATTAAGGTGCTTCCGACAGAAGATATTCGTTATGCGAAATTTGAAGGAAAGATATTCGATACCTCCGTGGGCCGGCTTCTCTTCAACTCCGTTCTTCCGAAAGATTATCCGTACGTAAATGAGGAAATGACTCGAAAGAAAATGTCCGTGCTTGTTGATGATCTCATCGACAGATATGGAATTTATAACGTTGCCGATATTGTGGATAAGATAAAAGCATTCGGATTCAAACACGCGACGCTCTCCGGAACGACGTGGGGAATCGATGATATTCAGGAGCCGAAAGATAAAATGAAAGTGATTAATGAGGCAAAAGCGCAAGCGGAAACAGTCCAAGAACAATTTAATGAAGGTCTTCTTTCAGCAGAAGAGCGACTTCGAAAAAACGTGGAGATTTGGCACAAAGCGAAAAACGAAGTTGAAAAGCTTATGCCAGACACGCTTGTGAAAAACGGTTCTGTCTACGATATGATTAACTCCGGTGCTCGAGGTTCATTCTCGCAGATCACGCAAATGGCTGGTATGAAAGGTCTTATCACCAATACTGCCGGAGAGACAATCGAATTCCCAATTCTTTCTTCTTCGAAGAATGGCCTTACCCCCATCGAGTACTTCATTACTACTCACGGTTCTCGAAAAGGTTTGACTGACACCGCTCTCAACACCGCGAAAGCCGGATACCTCACGAGACGACTCTTCGATGTTGCGCAGGATGCGATTATTCAGGAAGAGGATTGCGGTACGAAAGATCACGTGAAAATTTCTCGAATGCACGGCAATTCTATTGATCCAAACTTCGGAAAAAACTTGAAAGGACGTGTAACTGCGGCAGAAGTCAGCGATTCAAAAGGCAAAACGCTCTTTAAGAAGGGGCATCTTATGACGAAGGAAGATGTGAAGAAGATTGAAGCTTCGGACGCCGTGGAAGTATCTGTTCGTTCTCCGCTCACCTGTAAATCCGCTCAAGGAGTTTGTATCCAGTGTTACGGATTCGATCTGGGACGAAATGAGCTTATCGGTCTTGGGGAGGCGGTGGGAACCGTCGCCGCGCAAGCTATCGGAGAGCCTGGAACACAGCTCACGATGCGTACGTTCCACGCCGGAGGCACCGCATCGGTTGGCGGAGATATTACTCAAGGTTTGCCTCGAGTCGAGGAAATCTTCGAGAAGCGAAAGCCGAAAAATCCTGCCGTTATTTCTGAAGTCGGAGGCGTTGTCACATCGGTCAAGGATCTTGGAAAGGAAAAGGTCATCACCGTCCTTCCTGATATGGAAGACCGAGTTAAGCCGACAAAGAAAAAGCCGGAGGCTGAAATTGAATACAGCGCAAACTATAAACGAGTCGCCCTTGTGAAGGTGGGAGACAAAGTAAAGAAAGGAGACTTTTTGACTGATGGTTCCGCAGATATTGATGAGATTTTCAAATATGGAGGCAAAGAAAAAGCGGAAATGTATATCATCAGCGAGGTCAATAAAATCTACGAGCTTCAGGGAGAGACGGTTTCCCGAAAGCATATTGAAGTTATCGTTCGCCAGATGTTTTCTCGAAGAAAAGTCACTGACGCCGGAGATTCGGCATTTTCTGCCGGAGACGTCATCGAAAACACCCATCTTCTTGCAGAAAATATCAGGATGAAAGAAAAAGGAGGAACTCCGGCGGAGGCAGAACAGATTGTTATGGGCATTTCTGAAGTTTCGCTTTCACGAAAAAGTTTCTTGTCGGCTGCTTCATTCCAGCACACCACTCGAGTACTCATCAATAATGCCATTCGAGGCACTTCAGATACGCTTCGAGGTCTTAAGGAAAACATTATTATCGGGCGGCTCATCCCGGCAGGTACCGGTTTCAAAGGGGGTCCGAAGTGGAAACTTGTGGAGAAAACCGGAGTGGTGGAAAACGAATCATCCGAAGAGTAAGATTAACAGGGTGGATTTAATCTCTAACCCTTATCGATGTCTTCTGGCACTGTAGAAAAAATAAAAGAACGGCTCGGGATTGCCGATGTTATTGGCTCCTATCTCAAGCTGGAAAAAGCTGGGGCTAATATGAAAGCAAGGTGTCCTTTTCACAATGAAAAGACGCCTTCTTTCTTCGTGTCTGTCGCGCGTAATTCCTACTACTGTTTCGGCTGCGGAGCGAAAGGCGACATCTTCACGTTTGTCGAGGAATTCGAAGGATTGGATTTTATGGGTGCACTTCGGGTTTTGGCCCAGAGAGCAGGAGTTCCCCTTGTCGCAGAGAATCCAAAAGAAAAAAGCGAGCGGGATGAATTGTATGCTGTCATGAAAGAATCGGCACGTTTTTTCCAAGAAAATTTGGCGAAAAACAAAGAAGCGCTCCTGTATCTAAAAAAGCGCGGGCTTAAAATCGAAACGGTTCGAGATTGGCAAATTGGATTCGCGCCTCTCGATTGGAGAGTGCTTCTTACGCACCTTAAAAACAAAGGTTACAGCGAGTCGATAATGGAAAAAGCAGGACTTGTAAAAAAAGCCGAAGCTGTCGGAGAGGATAAAAGCGCTCCGCGTCTTTACGACAGGTTCCGTGGCAGGGTAATGTTTCCAATTTTCGATTCATCCGGCAGAGTCATCGCATTTTCGGGCAGAATTCTGGTAGATGATGAAAAATCGGCAAAATATTTAAACAGTCCCGACACTCCGCTTTTCAACAAATCCGAAGTTCTCTACGGCTACCACATCGCGAAGTGGGAGATCAAAAAACAGGATTTTTCTATTCTTGTGGAAGGCCAGATGGATCTGCTTATGTCACAGCAAGCGGGCCTTACAAATACCGTCGCAGTTTCTGGCACAGCCCTCACAGTGCAACATCTCTCAATGCTTGGCCGATTGTCGAAAAAAGTAGTGCTCGCATTTGACGCCGATAGCGCTGGATTTAACGCAGCAGAAAAAAGCGCCCGTGTCGCGCTCTCGCTTGGAATGGAAGTGAAGATGGTTGAGATAAAAGGAGGGAAGGACCCGGCAGATCTCATTCTTTCAAATCCGGAAGATTGGAAAGTGGCCGTTGGAGAAGCGATTCATATCATTGATTTTTTGCTTCATAAGGTCGTGAAAGATGAGAAAGATGAACGTCAGCTTGGCAAAGAAATTCGTAAAAAAGTTTTGCCTTACGTCATCTCGCTTGAAAGCAGGATTGAACAGTCGCATTTTGTGAGAAAAATTTCCGAAGCAACCAATATTCCCGAGGACGCTATATGGGAAGATTTGAAAAAAACTGAAAGCATCAAAGAAGAAAACGCGCTTGAAATAAAAACTGAAAAGAAAAAAGAAGAGAGCCAGCGCAAGAATAAAATCGAAGAGAAGCTCGTCGGGCTCATTCTTTGGCAGGAAGGTTTGCCGAAGTCACTCATAGACACCGTCAAAGTCAGAAAAGAATTCGAGAAAATTGCTGGAAAAGATGAGTTGATGCGTTTTGAAGAATCAAAAGAAGAGAAAAACAGGGTCATTTTTGAAGCAGAAACGTTCTTTTCCGGAGCGTCGAACTTGGAAAAGGATTTGAAAGAGCTTATTTTCAATTTGAAAGAAGATTATCTGAAAGCAGAATTCGCCAAAACGATGAACGAGCTGGTGCAAGCGGAAAGGGATAAATCAGGTTCAAAAGCGGAGGAACTTTTGAAGAAATGCAAAGATATTGGGGAAGAATTGACCAAACTCCGTAAAGCTTTTCAGAGCTAGAATAAACCTGGATTTTAATGTATAATCTCTAAATATTTAATGCCTAAAAAACACAAGAAAACCAAAGTTTCTAAGAAGAAAGTTTCCGCGAAAGCCTTCAAAAAGGCCAAGCTGGCTCGGATAAAGAGCTCCAAGAAAAAGCTTGCTCCGGGAAAAGAGAAGAAGGTAAAAGTGGAAAAAGTCAGTCCGCTTATTCAGAGATCAGGCAAACTCAACAAGAAAGAGATCGAGCTCAATCGAAAGGCGGATATTCTTTTTAAAAAAGGAAAAGAACGAGGCTTTGTGACCTACGATGAAATTTTGAAAGAGTTTCCGACGATCGAAGATGATATCGGATTTCTCGATTCTCTGTACGAAAAAATTCACACGAGTGGTATTGACATCCTCGACAGCGGGGGACTTTTGGATATGGATGAAGCGGAAGAGGCGGATATCACCAAAAAGAAATATACCTACGGAGGAAAAAGCGATTCTTCGTACGACTCAATCCAGATGTATTTGAAAGAGATTGGTCAGTATCCGCTGATTCCCGCGGCTATGGAGAAAGAGCTTGCAAGACGAATTGAAAAAGGGGACACAGAAGCGAAAAATCTTTTGGCACGAGCGAACTTGCGTCTCGTTGTTTCAATCGCTAAAAAGTATGTCGGACGTTCACCTGACCTTACTATTTTGGATCTTATTCAGGAAGGAAATTTGGGATTGTTTAAAGCTGTTGATAAATTTGATTGGACGAAAGGCTACAAATTCTCTACTTACGCTACGTGGTGGATTCGCCAGGCCATTACTCGAGCCCTCGCAGATCAGTCACGAACCATTCGTGTGCCGGTGCATATGGTGGAAACCATCGCAAAATACAAGCAGGTTGTCCGACGACTCTCCCAGGATTTGGGGCGAGACCCGCTTCCAGAAGAAATTGCAGTGGAGATGGGACTCGATGTAGACAAAGTTTATAATATCGAAAAGATTGATCAGAATACTGTATCGCTTGAAAGTCCTGTTGGAGATGAAGGAGATGATAAATCAACGCTCGGAGATTTTATTTCAGATGACAAGATTCTCTCTCCAGATCAAGAATCATCTCGCCGAATCATTGCCGACCAAGTAAAAGAAATTTTGAATGACTTGCCTCCAAAAGAGCGAATGATCCTCGAAATGCGCCATGGGCTCATAGACGGCATCACTCATACTCTTGAAGAAGTGGGACAAAAATTCGGCGTAACTCGAGAACGTATCCGACAGATCGAGGCGAAAGCGCATGAAAAAATCCGCTCGCATGACAAAGTGAATAGACTGAAAAATTATTAAAAAAACGCGACCGCTGAGATTCCAGCGGTCGTTTCTTACATTTTAATTGTTCACAGTTCTGTGAATGCTCAGTCCACTGGCATCGGCGGTATCTTTGTCCCGGCACTGTAGCCTCGCTTCCGATCCCTCAACTCTGTTGGCGTAGGGCCTTTTGGAGCTGGCGGTTGCGGAGGGGGTTGAGGTTTTACGTCAACCGGTACGCGGAATTCCTGAGGACCCTTCTTTTTCAAGAATCCGCCTTGCCGTTCCAGCTCAATCCTTTGCTTGTGGGTGAGATGCCTTCGTCCCGCTTTCGACGGGCTCTCTACATTAACGGGAACGACTGCCGGTCGCATCGCCTCTTTCTGTGGCGGTCTTTGCACGACCTTCGTTTCGACTTTCGCCGTTCCCGGTGGAGCCGGAGGCTTCACGACAGGCACAACTTTTGGCGGGGGAAGCGTGTTCTCTCTCAACTCCGCTTTGTTCTTTTTTTCCAAGAGCCAGGCGTTGTTTGACGCCCCTCCGACAGTCTTGTTATCCGTCGCCCTCTTCTTCAGTAATGCTTTCAAGCTCTGAAGTTTTTGGATGCCCTGTTCAATTTCTGCGAGCAAAGCTTCCACCTCGCGCTTCGTACGCGTGGCGCACATCATATCGAAGTACTCATTGTTCTTTCCTGCGAAGATGCCGGCCTGTTCCGACGTACGCTTTGCAAAGGAGACGACCATGCGCCAGTCATTTTTCGGCGTTCTGGCATTTTGCCCCCTTCCGAGCTCTATTCCCTTGGCTTTCGCCGCCGTGTGAATAATGTCGCGAGCCTTGTAGACTGGAATCCTGCCCGTCACTTTCGGGAGGATCTCATGTTGCATGTCACGTGGCAGTGCTCCGAGCAGGACTGCGACAGGGAAGGTCAGCCTTTCCTCTTCCGGCCTCTTGGGGTCCAGACGATCGAGAATCGGAGCATCCAGCTCGCCCGCCCGCATCATTTCGTAGATGTACGTCACGTTGCAGACAAAGACTGTGGCGATTTCACTCGGTTTTTGATCACACTCTTCTCGCAGGCGTTTGACCGCGAGAATCTTTTCGAGCACGGTGTGAGGATACTGACCAAAGTTCGCCATGCAGGATTGGATGAACTGATCTTTCCTATCCTTTACTTTCACGATGGTTGCTACCAGCGTGAGTCTCTTCAACAGCTCGTGCGCCATGTATCTGCGTTGGCCGTCCACTGCTTCGTAGGTGATAAGACCAATTGGCTTCGCAAGTTTCATGACTTTGATCGGGTTCTGCTGTCCTCTCGCCTGTATACTAGCCGCGAGATCCCGGAGTGCCGGCTGATCGAAATACTGCCGGGGCTGTCCCTCGAACATTTTCACGTGCGCAAGTGGCAAGACAACATTGTTCGAGACAACTTCGTATTGTTCATTCTCCGCCGTCGCACCGTTTCCGGGGACTGTTGTATTCGTGTTCGACATCGGTGTAGCTCCTTTCGGGGTCGTCCCCGGCCAACGAGTGAAAATTACGCAATCCACAAGGAGAGCGCTGTGTGTAAAGTACGTCTGCAATAATCATATAGGAGCCTATTTTTTCTACAAGCTCTCACTTAACTCATGTTACGAAATAAAAAATCGTCGGACAAGCCGACGATTTTTGAACCCCCTTTCTTAATAATGCAAATGCAAGGGGTTAAGAGGAAAATTTTTATTGAGTCACCACAACCGTCGCCTTCATCATTGGATGAACTGCACAATGATAAGCGTACGTTCCTGGGGTTGTAAAGGTAAAGCTCCAGAGATCTCCTTGTGCAAGTCTTGGAGAATTAAGGACACTGCCAGAATCAGAAGTGATTGTGTGCGGAGCAGAGTCACTATTTGTCCAAGTTACTTTTGTCCCTGCTTTTACGGTGATTGTTGCCGGACTATACGCAAAATTCGCAATGTTTACTGAGACACTGCTTGGCGCTGGAATTTCTGACATAGTCGGCGTCGCTTCTGAAACCATGCTTTCGGTTGGGGTAGGTGCATACGTATTCGTGCCCGTGTTTTGGTTATTAAAAACAAGATAATATGCTCCAATGGCAATGACCGCGAGCACAATGATTACGATGATAAAGGTTTTCATAGAAATTGTTTGGTTATTCTTATAAACTCTCCCTAGTAATGCATACATAATAACAGACACCACAAAAAGAATCACGAAATGGAAGAAAAGAAAGATAAGTACAAATCCGAGCGGGTATCCTTCCCAAAAATATCGAGTCTGGAGAATGATCGCGATAAGCCCTGAAGTAAGAAAGGCTTTGAGCCAAATATTCTCATATTTGCGGACCAGAAAGTACCCAACAATTGCCCAGAAAAAGCCGAAAGGAATCTTATCTTTGAAATAATAATCCGGCACGCTCCAAGCGCCCTCAAGTCCGTGGATTGCGTGGTCTACAATTGTGAAAAGAAGTATGACGATAAGGAGATTCGCACCAATAAAAAGAATATCGAGAGCCTTCTTTTTCATAGTGACATTCTATCACGGGATATTGAGCCTTGCTTTTGATATAATCTTGTTATCGTGCAGGATAAATATTCAGCAGTCTGGGTATCCCACTCCTCTCTCGGGGATTTTTTGAAATGTCCGCGTTCGTATTATCTGAAAAATATCTATAAGAATCCAAAGACGGGGAAGAAGATAAATATAGTGAGTCCCGCACTCTCGCTCGGTTCTGCAGTGCATCAAGTAGTGGAAGGGCTGGGTGATTTTAAAGTCGAAGAAAGATTCAAGCAAAATCTTGAGGAAGAATTTGAAAAAGCTTGGGAGAAATTTTCTGGAAAAAAGGGAGGATTTTTGAATCCAGAAGATGAAAAAGAGGCAAAAGAGCGAGGGCTTCAAATGATTCACCGAGTAGTAAAAAATCCAGGGCCTCTTAAAAACAAGACGATAAAATTGCCCGAGCGGGAAATGCTCCCGAACTTTTTTCTTTCAGAGTCTGATAACATTATTCTCTGTGGAAAAATAGATTGGATAGAATACGTCTCGGAGGACGACAGTATCCGTGTTCTCGATTTCAAAACTGGCAAAAATGAAGAGAAAGAAGATTCACTCCAGCTTCCTATTTATTTACTTCTTTTGAAAAATCTCCAAAAAAGAAAAGTAACCGGCGCCTCATATTGGTATTTGGATAAGGACGACGCGCCAATCGCTGTGAAATTGCCTGATTATGAAAAGGCTCGAGTGGATGTGTTAGAAAAAGCTAAAAAAGTAAAAGAAGCCCGCGAGAAGAAAGAATTTCTCTGCCCAAAGGGCGTCTCGGGATGTTTTGCCTGCAAGCCATTCGAAAAAATTCTAAAAGGCGAAGCCGAGTATCTCGGAGTGGGGGAGTATAACCAAGAGCTCTACTTGGTGAAGTAATTTTGACATTTGAACAGATTAGTATAGAATGCACTCATGACACAGAAGTCCCAAATTCATCATATTCATTCAATTTCAGAACTTCTTCGATAAGGGGCTTTTTAAATCTATTTATTTAAAACAAAAAAACCTCTCTATCGAGAGGTTTTTTTGTTTATCATTAGTTGATTATTCATTTAAAAAATATGCAAAAAAGAATACAAATAGGGGTTATTGGTTACGCCGGGGAAGAGGAATATCCTACGGAAAGTAAACCTCCCCAGAATATCTATAAAAAAGCCGAAAAGGTCGGCTTTTTGCTTGCAAAAAGAAATGCGGTTGTTGTAACTGGGGGAAAGAGCGGAATTATGGAATCAGGAGCGCGAGGTGCAAAAAAAGCTGGGGGCGTCACCCTCGGTGTTATCAAAGGGAAGAAACGATTTACCTCAAATGACTTTACTGATGTCGAAGTTTTAAGTGGCATGGAGGCAGACGGATTTGATGAAGTGCTTCTTGTAAATATGTGTGATGGATTTATCTGTATTGGTGGAGGAGCGGGAACTCTTGAAGAGATTACTCTTGCTTATAGAAATAATAAACCAGTCGTCGTCCTCAAAGGCACCGGAGGCTGGGCAGACAAGCTTGCGGGCGCATATTTGGATGAGAGGAGAAAAATAAAAATCGAAAGTGCTTCGGACGAAAAAAACGCAGTAGATATGGTTTTAAAATTATGCAAAAAGAAATAAAACGAAGTCAGATTATAAATGCGTCCCATCATACCAATTCCTTGTAAGTAGGGGTTGGTGGTGTTTCTCGTTGAAAAGAATAATCACACTCAGCCCCTCCCTGGAAGGGGTTTTGTTGTCCTTGGAGATTGTTCTTTTCATTTTAATAGGAGGAGTCGAAAATGGGCGAGCTTACAAGCTACCCCGATCTTTTGTACTCTCGTCTATTTCTCACAGACGGGAGAATCATCATCGCGGATGTTCCCCTATCCGCCGAAGTTCGGGCGGGTATTGGAAGGTTGGAGACGAAAGAGGGAAAGCCAGTCGTCTTTCTCGATGATGTCGATTTGGCAAAAGATTTGGAAAAGTATCTGGAGCGAATCGTAGCCACGCACAGCAAAGTTCTTTTTGTTTTTCCCGGGAATGGCTCGAATTATCCGCGGAAAATGTCTGCTGTGTGGAGACAATTTCCTTCGGCTGATGTTTTTGCAAAGAGAATGTGGGTACCAGGAAGAGAGCCGGTTGCTTTGAGTGGTCGCATACTTCCGGAAGTTTTTCTTGTTTTGGATGTTGAGACTGTGGTAGTGGTCGACGATGTGATATGTTCAGGGGCAACTTTGGTGAAAATTCACGAAGAAAATTCGTGGAGATTCCCGAAAGCAAAATGGCTGGGAGCAGCGTGGCTCGCGCAGGTCCCACAAATGAAGGCAAAGTCAGGAGTGAATGGATATTCTTCTGTCAGTGTATCAACTGTGGTGGGGAAGATAGATGGGAGAAGAATTCCGCTGAATTCTCTAAGTACTCTGAAATCAGACAGAGGTATTGCGGAAAGTTATGCGAATACCCACTTTGCTTGTCCAGAGAAATTTCTCGAGCTTCTCAATTATTAAAATATCAAAGCGTGTCTTTACGGATGCGCTTTTTTTATTTCAATAAAATAATCTTTGACACTGCGTCAATGTTTATCGCGCAGTTATTTTTTCAGTTACTCTTTCTGTAACAAAAGAAAATACATCTCGTCACTAATACTAGAAGGAAATAGTCGTATTTCCTTGCCGAGTTTCAGGAGTCCGCTGCAATGTACATTGCACCCCTCCCGAGCGAAGGCAAGATAGGGGTTGATTGTCCCTAAGTAATGGTTTCTAAAATCAATGCTTAGGGCTCCGAGACCCTTTAATAACTAACCAAAACTAAAATGTTAAACCAAAGCGTATTGAGACTTCAGAAGTATGTAATGGATATGGGAAACAAACCTCTTGGAAAAGGTTTTACTTTGAATCCACCGGAGTCGCGAATGTTCGCTTATTCAAGAAACGCTTTTATGTTGGATATGGATGGAGACGATGATGATGCTAGCAGTAAGGATGATGAAGAGGAGAAGAAAAAATGAAATATGCTGAAACTCCTGTACTCAAGAGGCCCCAATGAAAGGGGCCTTTGTAGTACATATTTATTGAATGAGAGATAAAATCATCTTTACGTTCCCGCGATGTTCTCGGTGACTTTCGCTTTCTTAACTCCTAATAGATGCGGAACATGAATGCGACCAAGTCTGGATTGAAGCATTTTTATTTTTGGCTCGATATAAACGAGAGAGCGCAAGATCTCCTCGGGAAGAAGCTCAATTGTAAGAGCGACAAATATGAAGAATTCTGCGAGCTCAATCCGAAATGCTTTTCCGAAGAATAATGTCGCTCCGGATTGTACTGCAAAGACAAAGAGAGTTTCGAGAAGGAGAAACAACACATTTGCTGTCGGGGGCAGAAGGCTAATGCTGAAGAGTAGAAATACCTCAAAGAAAACTGCTTTTAAAATGTCTTTCATCTCTTGAGAAGTTCCTGTATGGGATGAAAGTCGCTCGATAAGGATAGTAAGAAGAAGCGTGATCGTCATCGCAAGGCATATTGGTACTGAAGCTCCGTAGAAAATATTGTTTCTTCCAATCAAGATAATCGCCATAAGAAGGAAATTAAGAAAGGCTGCAAAGCATACCTCAGCATAATCAAGAGAAAGGACACTCTGCGCTTGTTTTTGCCATGCTTGGTTCATACCCTTGTAGACGTGGCTCATCGGAAAAAGTTACGCTTTATATTCCGATTGTCAAAATACTTGGGCTTGGAAAACACTCAGTGTGATTTCAGGATCTGTTTTGAAGGCATCTGGGGCTAGTCCAGCTTTTTGAAAACAAAGTTCGCTCAAAAATC
This sequence comes from Minisyncoccota bacterium, assembly GCA_028711065.1. Lineage (GTDB taxonomy): Bacteria > Patescibacteriota > Minisyncoccia > Phycocordibacterales > JAQTLZ01 > JAQTLZ01. Next base: position 63,860 of record JAQTSY010000003.1, on the reverse strand, counting down.
TCTCCTTGCTCCAAAGTGTTTCTCTAGCTACTTGCGGAAGAAAAATTCCCACTCTTTCTCCTTTGGTGAGCACCACTCCGTCTATTCCAAGTTTTATTTTCTGCCAGTCATCTATTTTTGTGGGAGAAGAGAGGACACTGACTTCATAACTTAACTCTGGAAGCTCATTTGCCATGACGGAACGGAATCGGCCGTCTTTTGTTGCCGAAGCAATTGCCATATCGCGTACCACCTTCCACAGAGGGCGGTCATCGGGGAGAATAAGCCCTACACAGCCACGAAGCTGACCGCCCCGTTTTATAGTGACAAAGGCGCCAGACGGTTTCTTGAGTTTCGGCATGATATCGCCAAAGTCCGAGATAGTGTTATTTTGAATAAAATTTTCCACACTCGTTTTGGCGATCTGGAGAAGCATTGCTTGTTCTTCAGCATTTAATAGCTCTTTCTCATCTTGTTTCTTTTGCCTGCTTTTGCCTAGAATAAATGAAATCGCGCCATATCCGACCACCCTATTTTTATTTTCTGTTTCTACATCTCCGCTATTTTTATATCCTAAAACTTTAGGCTCTAAATTCAACTCCCGGGCGATTACAATTGCGCATTCGACAGCAGGAAGGCCGCATAAAATTGTGAGCATATTTTCTTTTGTGGTTAAGGCGCTTTTTGCGTGCTCTTTCAGTCCCTCTCCATCTTTACGGCTAATTAATTTTAACGTTTCTTGGTCAATCTTTTTTGCAATTTCGAAGGGAGGGTAGTGCGACAGATCGGTACTTATCACAAAAAGATCGCCATCTTCGTACATCGACGAGAGAATATTCGCCATTGATTCATACTCGTAAAGCGTATTATTGCCAAATAAAAGAGGAATAATCGTAAAAGGCGAATCTAAAACAGTTTGTAAAAATGGCAACTGCACTTCGAGAGCATGATCTTTTCCATGGGTGGGAGAGTGCGTTCTCACAAGCGGGCTGAATGCAAACAATTCCTGGATTTTTTCTCTGTCTACTTCTGCCTTTCCGAGAGGCGTCTCCCAGAATTCGTTGTCGTCTACTACCACTCCGGGAAAGCGGTCGAAATGTGAATTTCCTAGGAGGTATACTCGTTTGATTTTTTGCCCGATAAGAGTTTTGTAAGCGAGAGCCGCGATATCCGCGCTAAAATCATATCCCGCGTGCGGGACAAGTATCATCGCCACTTTTTTCTTCGGAGAATCAGGAGCGTTGTCTAGACTGACCTGAATTTTTTGTTGGAGTTCTTTCTGGTCAGCAGGATAAAATGTTCCGGCAACCGCAGGTTTTCGAGTACTTTTTTCGGTATCAGGTGATGACATTTTTGTATCATAGCATGTTTTGTTAAGAGCTAAAATAAAATTTGTAATGTTTTGGTTTTTTATACGGCGTAGTAAAATAAGTCAGAAAATTTAGGTTAATTATTAACTAATTTTAAACCTTAAGATTTGAATGAAGTTCGAGGCGCAAGTGAGTATTGCGACTAAGCTGTAGTAAACCTACTGCGCGGGAGCAGACGGAACTTGGAACGAAGAAATTCTTCAAATATGAAGGTTTTAAACTTATGAAAAACAAAATGAATCCCGTAGTGCATTTCGAAATGGGCTATAACGACCGCGAGAGGATGAAGAAGTTTTATGAAACTGTTTTCAATTGGAAAATGCAACAGATGGGAGCGGAGATGGGAAATTATGTCGTAGCACAAACGGCAGAGACGGATGACAAAGGAATGGTGAAAACGCCCGGCACCATTAACGGGGGCTTTTACAAAAAAAGTGATAGCCCCAAATCTCATGCTCCGTCAGTTGTGATCGCAGTCAAAGACATTCACGCTTCCATGAAGGAAGTCGAGAAAGGAGGCGGAAAAATTTTGGGAGCGATGGATGGCTCTGGCAAGCAGACAATGGAACCCCAAGATATCCCCGGCGTTGGTCTCTGGATCTCTTTCGAGGACAGCGAAGGCAACCGTGTCAGCATGCTCCAGCCAAAAAATATGTAGGAATAAAAAACGAGGCTTTACCGTTTTGTCGGCAAGTCTCGTTGGAAGCCTGTTCGGCTTTAAAAGCGTTGAGGGGTTGTGAGAAAGGTCCAGACGCTGAGGCCCAGCATTATGGCCCCAATCGCAAGCGAAAGCCAGCCCCCAGTACTAATCTCTTGTCTGTGTAGCATCCTACCGATTACTGGTAGGATAAAAACCATGGCCATCGTGAAAGGCAGCAGGGGTATCAGACAACCATACCCTCCGAATTGTCCTTTCATACTTCTCTTTAGGCGAAATTTCGACACGCGTGCCTCTCTTTCTTCTCAAAAAGGGTTTCTTAAGCCGAATCTGTTTCAATACTGTGCCTTTTCCCAAACTTTGTCAATTTTGCCCCTAGCAAAGGACTGTCTTTGCCACTAGGAGGCGTTTTTATTGTGTTACTATGACGGTGCCTGTAATTTCAGGGTGCACGTCGCAGTGATAGTGGTAAGTGCCTGGTGCAGTCAAAATCGCGCCGAATGTTCCGCCGGCAGGGAAGCGTGAGGTGAAGTATTGAGGTGCACCCGCGTCGGATGTGACTGTGTGGGTGATGCTATCTTTGTTCGTCCAGACGACTTTTGTTCCGGCTTTGACGGTGATAGTCATTGGGCTAAAAGCGGAATTTTGAATGTCTATGTTTGCTGTGCCTGAAGATGGCGCAGGGTTTATCGCTTCTGGGGTAGGAGTTGGGCTGGGAGAGTAGGCAGTATTACGTTTAGAAACAAAATAATATGCGCCACAGGCGATGACGCCGATCACAACGACGATGATAAGTTTTTTCATATATTTTTTAAGATGAATAAAAAAAGAGACAGGTTCCCTTGTAGTATATCACCTAAATGCGGCGCGGCCCTCTGGGCCGCGCCGCTTTCTAGTCAACGTAGCTAGAAAAAGGTAGAATATTTGGATATGAAAACAAAAACAAAAGTTGTTATCGTCACGCTAGTGTGTGCTATCGCTACGTTTCTCCTTACTCGAGTCATCTGGCCGGACATGATGGGAGCACCTGTGCCGACAAGCTTCCAGCTGCCATTTTTTATTGTCATCGCAATTGTGGAAGATATCGCTTTTGGTCTTGGTGTCTCGTTCTTAATTTTCGGCTACAAGTCGGTAAAAAATGTAATGCCTGAAGCGAAAAACTTTACCCTTGCAACCTACATCTCCATCGCATGGCTTCTCATGAACTGGTGGCCGCATGACAATCTTCATCGCGTCAACGGCATGAATCTCTCCGGCCTCATCAAGATCGATATCGGATTTCACATCACCCTCATTGTTGCGGCTATCATTGTCGCTGTCTACTTTTTGCGAAGTCTCAAACGCAACGCATAAAAGACTTTTCCCCTCAAATCCTTGCTATCGAACAAATGTTCGATATAATGGAGGGATGAGGAAAAGCTACTCCAAAAAAGTTTTTAAATTCTATCGCGACCATAAACGCATGCCGACCATCACCGAGGTCATGGCGCTTTTCAAATTCCGCTCACGCAGTTCCGCCTTTTATGTTATCCAAGCACTCGTCAAAGAGGGAAGTGTTGAGAAGGACAGTCTCGGCAAGCTCGTCCCCACCGGCAAGCTCCACGAGCTCCGGCTCTTGGGTCACGTGCGCGCCGGCTTTGCTTCTCCTGCTGAGGACGAGCTCGCCGACACCATCACCGTGGGCGAATATCTCATCCGCGACAAGGACGCCAGCTTTCTCCTCCAAGTGGAAGGTGATTCGATGATTGACGCGGGGCTCCAGCCGGGCGACATGGTCATCCTCGAAAAAACATCCGACTACAAGCCGGGCGATATTGTCGTGGCCCTGACCGAAGACGGCTACACCATAAAATACCTGCGCAAAAAGGCCGGCAAATTCTACCTCGAAGCGGCGAATGAGAAATACGCTCCGATTTATCCGCGGGAAGGACAGATCCTCGGAGTTGTCGTCTCTACCTTCCGTAAGTATAAAAAGTAAAAATTACTATTTATTAAATAACTATATGAAAAAAGAGTACGGCAAGTGGCATAAGAAGAAAGAAGTGTTAAATGAACGAGAGGACATTGACTCGATCTTTTTTCGTGAAAAGGAGGTCTGGTGGGCGGCACTTGGGGTGAACATTGGATTTGAACAAGATGGCAAGGGCGAAGAATTTCGCCGCCCGGTTTTGATACTGAAGAAATTCAACAAATTTGTCGTGTTGGTTGTCCCGCTTACGACCAAAATCAAAAAGAATAATAAGTATTATGTGCCGTGTTCTGTCGGTGATGAAACTATGCGCATGGCGATTATTTCCCAAGTCCGCCTCATCGATACGAAGCGTTTTATAGACAAGCTTGGTGTAGCAGACGATAAATCATTTACAGAAATCAAAACCGCGATTAAAGGTTTCCTTTAATCGCGGTTTTGCATTTTCTGATCTACCTTGCGGTAGACCGAGCCCGAAGGCCATTTGTACCCTTATACTAGCAAATTGTTCGCAGTTGTCAACCTTATAAATATCTATCATGCTCTCCCTCCGCTCGTTCCCTCGTGCGATCGTCCACTTCGATGGTGATGCTTTTTTCGCTTCTGTCGAGCAGATGCTCAACTACAAGCTCCGTGGCAAGCCCGTCATTACCGGTGGCGAGCGCAATATTGCCGCCTCGCTTAGCTATGAAGCCAAAGCTCGCGGGGTGACGCGGGGCATGACCATACAGGAGATAAAGAAAGTCTGTCCGGAGGCAATCATCTTGCCATCCGACTATGAAAGCTATTCTATCTTTGCCCGCAGGATGTACAACATTGTGCGGGAATATACGCCGGATGTGGAGGAATACAGCATTGATGAATGTTTTGCCGATATTACGGGGCTCCGCATGCATTACAAAATGCCCTATGATGCTATCGCCCTCATGATAAAAAATGATCTGGAAAAGAGGCTGGGGGTGACCTTTGGCGTGGGGCTCGGTCCCAACAAGGTAGTGGCGAAAATCGGCTCCAAGCACAAAAAGCCCGCCGGCTTTACCGTCATTCCGGCGAGAAACATTCATCTCTTTTTGAAAGATTTGCCTGTGGGGAAAATTTGGGGGATTGGCGGACAAACCTCGCTGTATTTGCAAAAATTGGGGATTGTGAGCGCGCTCGATTTTGCACGCAAGCCCTTGGAGTGGCTGGAGCGCTACCGCATTTCGAAACCCTACAAAGAGATTTGGTACGAGCTTCACGGCGAGTATGTGAAGAAGCTCGTGACGACGCCTGTCGACGAAATCGGCTCGATTATAAGGTCGAGGACGTTTACGCCAGCGACGTCGGACAAAAGTTTTGTTTTCTCCCAGCTTTCTAAAAATATCGAGAATGCGTGTATCAAGGCGCGCCGCCACTCCGTGGCGGCGCGCCAAATCTCCTTCTTCCTCAAAACTCACGACTTCCGCTACGCTGGCCTCGAGTTGAAGCTCCCGCTCGCCACCTCCTCGCCACTTGAAATCATCGACGCTGTCGGCCAGTATTTCGACCAAGTGTTTAATCCCCGCGAGCGCTACCGGGCCTCCGGCATCACCCTTTTTTCTCTCATCGACCCGCAGGCCGCCACCCTCGACCTTTTCGGCAAGAGTGCTGGCATCGAAGCCTCGGTAAAAATTTTTCAAGCAATCGACAACCTCAACCACAAGTTTGGCAAACACACCGTCTACCTCGGCTCCTCCGCGCGAGCAATGAATGAAAATCAGCATCAAGGCGCGCGGGCTAGTAAGCCCGCGCGCCGCCTCACCCTTTTCTGGGGTGAGACGGATAGAAAACACATCGACATTCCTTATTTAGGTTTGGTGCATTAATATTTTTTGTAAAAAGAATCTCAAGAGTTTAGTTTTTTCGCATTATTGTGAATAGTGTTGATTTGAGCTATGCTTTGAGTACATATTTTCCGTTATGTATAAATATTTTCACCCCAAACCCATAGTCTTGAAACTCGCAGACGAGTTAGGTTTCCAACTAAGACAAAAAGCTGCCGATTACTTAGCAGCAAATAAAAATAGTACCGGTGCAGAACGGGGTAGTTCAGAAGAGCAGGGGTTTGGCGCGCTTGCGGAGATAGTTATACGAAATAAGTTGGGTATGCCAGAAATCAAACCTGAGGATCATCCTCTCGGGTATGACATTTTACTTCCCTCTGGGATAAAGGTTGATGTAAAGTGTCGCGGCGGGGCTTTACCATTCAAAGAGGAATACGAAAGCAGTGATGGTATTGTAAGGGAAGCAAAGCATAATTTCTTTGCCCGGCAGATGTATGATGAAAGGCTGGACGCTGATATTTATGTGATGACTCATCTGGAAACTCCGAGCAAGAGGGATCTTCCTGGTACAACAAGACAAAGGAAATGGATACTTTATATCTGCGGTTGGGCATCAAAAGAACGAGTAATACACGAAGGTGTTTATTTACCGCGAGGCTCTCTCACTGAACAAGGAAGAACATGGTTCACTTATCGAGGACAAGAAATAGAATATTACAATCGAAATCTGAATGGATTTAATGAAATAAACGATCTTTTAAGCATTGAACCTTCGGATATTGAACAGGACAAAACACACAGCGGTGATTTGAATTTGACAGCAGTTGATGCTTTACGAATCACTTACGATCTAATAGGGCGCGGTGTTCTTTCTGAAAAACATCTTTCTCTGGTTCAAAAAGAATTAAATTTGCAAAAAATTGTAAAACCTATTTTACACGCAAATCAATATTTTCACCTTCTTAAATATTTGAAAGAAAAGGGAATTGTTACTGAAGCTGAAATCGAAAAAGCGCGGAATGTTCTCCAAGAAGAACCATACACAGGAATCTAAAGAAGTTTACCTGCTTTTGCTTTATACTCCATTTGAGCTTGTCTAATTCTCTTTTTGCAAACTTCAATGTAATCAGTCTGTTCTTTTCTGTGGAGGTAGATGTCTTCATTTTTTTCGATACCGATGAATTTTCTTCCCTCTAGAACTGCTGATACGAGAAAACTTCCACTTCCACATGTATTATCTAAAACAACGTCTCCTTTGTTTGTGTAAGTGCGAATAAGATAGCGTCCTAGCTCGACTGGTTTCTGTGTAGGATGGAATACCTCGCCCTCACTTTCTGCCGTTTTGAAGTATACGACATCAGTTGGGTATCGTTCACCATTGCTTTTAACTTCAACAGTTTTGAAATCGCCGTAGCTTCCTGTGAGTTGATCTTTTCTGAAACCTTTATTATAAGGCTCTCCGTAAGTCATTTGCGGAGTATATCTCGGTTGAGCACGATAAAAAATGCAAATGTCTTCGTGTTTACGGAGTGGTTGCTTTTTCGCGTTTAAGAAATTAGTCGGTTTTGACTTTACCCAGGTTATTTTATACTTGAACGATTGAGGATTCGATAACATCAAGTTTGCTGTAAAAAGCCCTTGTCCTGTTAGCGCGACGACACCATCATCTTTCACGATTCGATTGTAATGCCCCCATAATTTATCCAGAGGGATAACACTATCCCAGTGGTTTTGTGTTGTTCCATAAGGAAGATCGCACAAGACCATGTCGATCGATTTTGAGGGTATATCCGCCATCACATCAAGGCAATCACCCTTGATAACCTTGTTTTCGAAATCAACGAACGTTTTTTTGGTTTTATTTCGCCAGCTTCTTTTATCTACCGTCTCCAGATTTTTACGCAAATACCAAAGACAATATGTATTCACAGGTAATCCTTCCTGTTGTGCCCGTTGCTCCAATTCAAGATAAGAATTTGTTCCCAGAAGTTCCCGCAGTTCATTGCTTCCAAAACTTGAGATATTTTTATAGAGATCTTTATTTCTTTCGCCAAAAGCAAGAATAAAACCTTTTGCTTTGGGGTTTACTTCTTTGTAGTCAGGAAAATATACAGCTTTGAAGATCTGTTCACTAGGCATGTATATATTATAGTATGATACCTTTTTGGATTCTATAGGTTTTATCCACAGCTAACTCTTTTTCTAGCAAAAGATAGTTTAAAAGGGTAGAATTCAAACACTTTATGTCAGAAAAAATATTGAAAATCATCGAAGAAGGAGGAGACGAGCTTTTGCATGATACTGCTGGATTATTGACATCCATTGGTTGGGCATGTCAAATCTCCTCATACTATATGGATGTTCTAACAGGTAAATCTAGAGAAATAGATATCATTGCCAGAAAAGAATTTATCGTAAAAGATGACTTTTGGGGAGGAAGCAAAACTATACTAATAAGACTTTTTATAGAGTGTAAGTATATAAAAAATGAGACTTTGTTTTATTTTGTGACAAAGAACTCCGAAAAAGCAAAGACTCTCGCGAAAGATAATTCCATATTAAAGCACGATGACTATGTTGATTTACGCGCTAACCATTATTTAAAAGGCTTGGATGTCGCCAAAACATGGAAGGGTGCAACACGGGATGACATATATGATGCTTTGACACAGAGCGTGCATTCTTTGATCTATTATGAGAAAAATTATCGTGAAAAAACTCACTACATCTATAACCTTCCCGTGGTGGTTACAAAGAGTTTTGATAATTTTTTCAAGAAGGAGGGAGATGATAGGAAATTTTCAGAGATCCGAAACAATTTCCAGCTGGAATTTGATTACACGTACACATTAGCTCCGAAAGAAAACGTGTCTAAAACTTTTTTGGTGGATTTTGTCAGCTATGACAAGATTGAAGCGTTTCTAAAGGACATTGAGAATGGCGATCTATCGATCTTAAAAAGTAAGTTGGCGCAGATTATATTTGAAGAAGGTAGGATGCAACACTCTCGGCGAGATGATGTTGACCCTTTTTCAAATTTCCGATAATTTTTTCTTCAGCGTGATTTCAATGCTACAATTGGGGCATGAAATTCGAGGAGGAATATAAGAAACTCAATCCAAAGCAGGGGAGGTGAGCTGATGGGTAGGGACCCATCGGCGCAAGACCTTTTGAGACAGTTTCGAGTGTAATCACAAAGAAAATGTCCAAAAGGTGTACAGTTCCTGTAAGGAAGTGGATACCATTGATAATAAAATGACGACATTCGAAGCAGAGTACAAAAAATTAAATAAACAACAGAAACTCGCGGTCGACTCGATCGATGGCCCGGTTATGGTCATTGCGGGGCCGGGGACGGGGAAGACTCAGATTTTGGCTTTGCGGATTGGGAATATTTTGCTTAAGACTGACACGCCTGCGAGCGGGATTTTGTGTTTGACTTTCACTGAAGCTGGGGCCAAAGAGATGAAGCGGAGACTGCGCGCGCTCATCGGAGCGCGCGCAGAGGAGGTGCGAGTACATACCTATCACGGCTTTGCTGGCTCTGTAATTGCCGAATTCCCGGATCATTTTCCGCATCTCTCCCGCACCAAACAAATCACTGATATTGAATCGGAAACCCTCGTCCGCACCATTTTGCGCGATAAGAAATTTGGGAAGCTCCGCCCTGCCGGCGAGCCGGATTTCTATGTTGGCAAAATTCTCGGCGCAATCCGCGATTCCAAAAAAGAAGCTTGGACGCCGGAAATCGTGCGGACTTTTGCCACTGAAGAAATCGAGCGGGTGAAGCAGGATGAAGCATCTCTCTCCACTCGCGGGCCGACAAAAGGGCAGCTCAAAGGCGATGCATTGAAGCGAATTGAAAAATGCGAGCGCACGATTATCTTTGCCGATGCCTATCTCGCCTACGAAGAAAAGAAACGCGCCGACCGAAAAATGGATTTTGACGACCTCATCATCGAGCTTCTCACAGCACTGCGCACCGACAAGCTTCTTCTGCAAATGCTCCAGGAGAAATTTCTCTACATTCTCGTTGACGAGCATCAGGACACCAATGATTCGCAAAATATGCTCATTCGTGCTATCGCCGACTTTTTCGACAATCCCAATCTCTTCGTGGTGGGGGATGAGAAGCAGGCTATTTTCCGTTTCCAGGGCGCGTCCGTCGAGAACTTTTTGCGTTTTCAAAATCTCTGGAAGGGGATGAAGGTCATTTCGCTCACCGGCAACTACCGCTCGCATCAGAGCATTTTAGACGCCAGTTTTGCGATGATTGAGAATAACTATGCCGAAGGGGAGCATAAAAATTTGCGTATCAAACTCTCTGCCGAAAACGGAGACAAGCCGAAGCCTGTTGAGGTGGTCATGGCGGGGAATACTGAAGCCGCCGACAAGTATTTGGTGGAGGAAATAGTAGACATTTTGAAAAATTAGAGCTAGTGTGTGGTCTGACGAGGTCATTTTAGAAAGGAGCAAGACAATGCCTCAAAGATTCCAGAGAAACCTCTCGAAAGAGGAGATTGCAGCGTTGATGGCGGAGGCGGATGCGGGTGCGGTGAAAATGCCTCTTCTTCCTGAAGATAAGGTCTACGACCCACAACCCGGGGATACACGTGGCGAGTTCGTACGTCGCCCCGATGACATTGTGCGGGCCGAGTTAGAATCACGGCTCCGGTGCCTGTTCGCGATAAGAGCTAGCCTCGACAAGGCACGTTTCGAAGAATGGCAGGCTGAAAGGCGGCGGATTGATTCTGGGAGGCACATCTATTGCTTCCACTCAGAGACTACTGGGTGAATTTATTCTGACGGAGAACATTCTGGGATGACGTGCGAACGTTGTCCCAGTTTTTTATTTGCCTCTACCAACTACGAATTTTTGGGAACGACTCATTGATTTATCCGTCCGATGAGTACAGCCCACCCAACAACACGGGCGGCGCATTCCGCCTCTCATTTTTGAGAGGGCATTCTTCCTGCGGATGTCTCGCGTCTCCGTCTTTTTGCCGGAGATGACCCAGCAAATCCACTCATTGCGGCCAAAAGTATTTTTCTGCTGAAAAATCTTTCAGCCCTGCCTCGCCTCGTCAGGCTCCGGCCTTGCGAAGTGGGTCCCTGTCTTACAGACACTATCCACTCATTGGGTCTTTTATTTTGCTTCGCTCATAAAAGCCCTCAATGAGTCTTGCGTCGATGGGTCCCTACCCATCAACTCACCCACTTCTCACAAGCGGCGTAATATCCTGCCAGAGTGAAAGTGCCGCTTTGTCAGAGGCAATGGCCTTTCGCAAATCCGCCGGCATGCTATGCACCACACCACCGGCAATGTTTTTTCCGCTCGAGTTTCCCATATATCCTGATTATAGCAGGTTGGGGGAGGGGGGTGAACAAGTGATTATGTTGGTGTATACTTTTCTTATTATGGAACACGGCGAACCAATTGGCGAAGGATACTTCAAAAAAGTATATGCTGATTCAGAAAATCCTGAGAAAAGAATTCATGCTGAATTCAAGATGCCGCTTACAAATGAACAAATAAAGAGTGCTTTTTATCTCAACAAAATTGCACACCTTTTATTCCCTGAAAATATTCCAGAAATACATCTAGCCGCAAATGAAAGGGGAGATGATCCATTTGCAACTTGGCATGACCGCACTGGTTACTTAAAAGCAGACAGGGTCTCAACAGATGAAACGCATGATAAGCTCCAAACTTTACACAAGAAGTATTTTCAAGAGGAGCTTACTGCCGAGGGGGACGAGAGTGAAAGATTGTTACAAGAAGAAATATCAAAAAAACCAGAGGTGAAAACGTTTGTAAGTCTGGCAAAGGCAAGTGGATTAAACATAGATTCTGCCGGACAGAATTTTTCTTTGAAAGACGGAGTTGTCAAATATCTTGAACTCAATCCCGCGTGGCTTAAAAGAAATCACGAATTTTATCCAAGTATTTATTTTGACAAAGAAAAACTTTCTGCAGCTATTGATAAACTGCCGGAAGATAAAAAAGAACTAGCTAAAACTTATTTTGAACGATTGGTTTCCTTGTGTGGAAATTTGCTAGAATGAAGGTGTGAAAGAGAAACCAACTATCGCAATAATTGTCCGACGGAATCGGGATGTGGAGCGGGTACTTGCTTTGCTCGAGCAAAATGGAATACCGGCTTCGGCGGAACGCGGAGCGGATATTTTTTCGCATCCTGTCGGGGCGCTCTATTTTGATTTGATTGAATACCTGGCGAATCCGGGGAATGTGGAGGCACTGGCTCGGACTGTTGCTGGGGGGTTGTGGAATCTTGATTTTGCTCGCAAGACTGCACTTATTCGTTTGATACGAGCAGGGGACTTTGCGGGAATTTCGCGGAGCGAAATTCCCGCCATTGCGAAGCTCCAAAAAGAAATAACCAAAGACGGAGCGATAAACTTCCTAGTTCTCGCGGCGAAACTTTCTGGATTTGAAACGCTCGCGGAAAGAAATCCTCTTTCTGCGGAAGTCTGGCGAACGATTGTTGCACTCGCGAGTGATATTGCGGAAGAAAAAAGTATTCAATCACCGAGCGTTTTAATCGAAGAACTTCTGGCATACCGGCAATCAGCGGAGACGAAAAGCGTAAAGATAACAGTGGGCCGGCCGGATTCGCAGGTGCGGGTGATGACGGCTCACGGCTCCAAAGGGCTCGAGTTTGATTATGTCTTTTTGCCGTATGCCACAGACGAAGCGTGGCTCTCCCGCGGACACGGAAGCTCGTTTATCTTGCCCCGAGAAAAAGGAGATGAAGACGAAGTGCGAGATGCCCGCCGACTTTTCTATGTAGCACTCACACGGGCGAAAAAACACGCTTCGATAATTGCTCCGCTCCAAGACGCTTTGAAAAAAGAATTTACTCCGCTTCGATTTATTTCCGAGCTCGACGCCAAATCTATTTCGCAGACCGATCTACCGGCTCTGTTTGGAAACCCACTAGCAAGAACCGTTCTTGCTAGTGGGGGGGAAGAAAAGCAGAAAATGGAGATTATTGAGTATGCAAAAAATGTTTTGACCGAATCGGGGCTTTCGGTGACCGCACTCAATCATTTTCTGACTTGCCCGAGCCAATTTTTATATAAAAGTATTTTGAAAGTGCCGGAAGCGCCAAGTGTGGCATCGGAAAAAGGAAACGCTATGCATGAAGCGCTTTCGTATGTGTGGCACCAAGACAATAAGAGCGAAGAGGGTATTGTGGCGACGATTGAGAGTACCGTGAAGGCCTATTTTGACCGCTCACTTCTTCCGATGTTTGAAAAAGAGGGCGCTGTTGAGACACTTCTCGCAGATGCTCCTAAAGTGGCAAAAGCCCTTATTTCGCTGCTTAATTCAGAAGGTAAGGTATTGACCGAGACGTGGGTAGAGGCCTCATACGAGGGCAAATATGGCGGAAATGAGGTCATTTTGAAGCTCCATGGCAAATTGGACGTCGTAGTGGATGGGCAGGATAAGACGCTCGTATATGACTATAAAACGAAGGAAGGAATGAGTGTGAATGCTATAAAAGGAGAAACAAAAAGCGACGACGGGGGATATTTCCGCCAACTCATTTTCTACAAAATTTTGCTCGGGGGGAATACAAAATATAAAAATAAAAGTATAGAGCCGGCTCTTGTTTTTATAAAACCCGACTCAAAGGGTAGGTGTCCAACGATAACACTCCCGATCACCTCGGCAGATGAAAAACGAGTCAAAGACGAAATCCAATCACTCATCGAAAGTGTCTGGTCCGGAAAATTTCTGACAGATACGTGCGACGACAAAGATTGCGAATGGTGTCCGATGAAGAAAGAAACTCTCTAGTACCACGCAAGCTCGAAATAGTTTTTGGAAACCCGCGCACGCTAGGCTGGCAGGGTCTTTGTGGTGTAATTTTTGCTTCGGGCAAAAACTATACCACAAAGCAGCCGGCGCCCAGCACAAAGAAAACTGCCCGCTGGGGCAGTTTTCTGGGTTTCCAAAAACTATTTCGAGCATCCTATTTTCCTGCAAGTACCAAATCAATAATCTTCTTCATCACAGCAGGGTCCTGTGCACCGCTCACTCCGATTCTCATTCCATCATTTGTGACGAAGAGGAGGTCTGGCGTGCCGGGAGTGTTAATTTGTTTTAGAAATCCAGTGTTTGTATCTGTAACATATTTCTTTGCTGCGTCGGGAATCTTATTCTTAAGAACCATTATCGTGTAAGGAGTTCCGTTTCCGCCAGCTTGCACTCCGTCATTCAACTGGTCTGTTACTTTCTGCTTGTACTTTCCGCTTGCGAGGCAATCTTCAAACTTTGCTTTCTCAAGTCCGATTTGCACAGCGATTTTTGAAAGCATTCCAGCATCTTTTGCGCTCGTTGGCTTTGCTTCTTTGTAATACGGCACTCCTGCGTCGTCTTTTGGTACCGGTTCCGGTGTGTTGTATACTCCGTCATCCATTCCGTTGTTCGAAGGAGTGACTGCGTAGACACCCGTTACAAATTTCCAGAATCCATCATTGCCCCCAAGTTCCGCCGCACATTCACTTGCTTGCGCCTCGGCCGGTGCTTTTGGATGTCGGTCGAGAGGGAAGTGTCGGTAGACCCACGCGAGCTTATTGTCCTTTCCGTAAGTACTCATAAGTCCTTCCAGTGTTACGTGGAAGTTTTTGCAAAATGGACATTCGAGGTCGGAATATTCCACCATTACGATCGGAGCATCTGCGCTTCCTTGGATATGCTCGTCTGCGCTCACAGGAGCGACATTTTCGCTGTGATCTTGTGCTACGACTCCTCCGTTTGCAGAATTATTATTTCCCACCTTTCCGGTTTGTACCAAAAGAATTGCTCCGGCAATGATGACTCCTGCGACGATGATTGCGACTGGGGTGCTTAATTTCATGAAGAATGAGTTAATGTGTGGGTAATGTTTGGCTATTATATCAGAAGGGCAAGCTAAATGTCATCGCGCTTTCATTTTTCTTTTCCCAGCCTGATGTGTCGAGCTTTATTTCATTTGCTTTTCCGCCTTCCTTGAAGAGAAGTTTTCCATTTTTGAGGGCGTATTCATACACGTCTTTTGTAATTTTCACATCATCAAGACAGTATTTGCGAACTTTATCTATCTCTCCCTTTTTCCACCAGACGATGGCATCGAGGCCGTGGCCGGACTTTTTGGTGCCAAGCGTCGCTTCGGCAACTTGGTCGAGCTTTACTCTTCGCCCGAGGACTTTGCGTATTTCTTCGAGAATATCGAGACTTTTTATTTTTGAAAGGTCGCCGTGGTAGTACTTATTCAACAGGGGAATATCGAAATGGTTACTATTGTAGCCCACGAGCATATCTGCTTTTTCGATGAGGGGCCAAAGTTTTGGCAATTCTTCCATGAGGTATGAAGAATATTCTCCGGTCTCGGAATCGTAAGCACACACGATAGAGATGTCGAGTTTTGCTGGGTCATTCGAGCCGACTTCACTGAAAATATTTCTTGTTTCTATGTCGAAAACAATTTTACGCATTTACCCGAGAAAATTTTAGCTATTAAAAAAGTTCTTCAATGTTTTCTTTAAATAATTTCTTCCCCACTGCGTTTTGAGATAACTCTCGCGCTTATATGCATCATACATATTTAGATACGCTTCGTAGTATATCAGGCGAAGTGGTGTCCTACGAGCTGTAGCTGGGACTTTTTTTGCATTATGCAATTCAAACCTCCGTTTTAAATCTTTTGTACATCCTGTGTATAAATCTCCGTCTTTTTTGCTTTGCAAAACATAAACATATTGCATAATGCGATAGCTAAAACTTTAACGGGTTAAAGGAAGCTTGTGAGTTTCCAGAAAATCCCGCATAGTGACATCTCCCATTCCAAACCCGACGGTTGGGACTGGGTCAACTCCAAACATTTCGAGTAGATTGTCGTAGCGTCCACCACCGAAAAGAGCGCGGCGATTTTCTGGATTGGTATCGAAGACTTCGAAGACCATTCCTGTGTAGTAATCAAAACCGCGAACTATACTTTTATCGAAGTGAATATTTTTTATGCCTTTTTTTGCTAATTCATCTAAAAGATTTTTAACACCAATTTTTTCCAAAAACTCATCAGAAACTGTATCGAACTCTAGTTCAGAAGGGGGTATGTCTAATTCCTTTAATCCGGCTAGGTATTTTTCTTTGTCTTTTTCTTTTATATCAATTAATCTATACAACTTTTTTTTCTTTTCTTCTGAGCTGATGGCGTCTCCTAGCTCTAAAGTGAGGAAATTAAGCCAAACTCGACTTCCTAATCGAATCTCAAAATCCTCATCTTTCGCGCCAAATTCTTTCATAATTTTGTGCGCGAGCGAGATGATTTCTACTTCAGCTTCAATTCCCGCAATGCCCATGATGTCGCAATTTAACTGCCAGTGTTCACGCTTCCGGCCTCGTTGTGGGCGTTCGTAACGAAAACAATTTGGAATCGAGAACCAACGGAGAGGGAATTTCCAAGACTTTCGTTTTGCCGCCACCATTCGAGCGAGGGTCGGAGTCATTTCAGGACGAAGTGCAACTTCGCGGTCACCTTTGTCGGTGAAAATATACATCTGTTCATTTACAATTTCATCGCTTCCTTTGCTTCGGTAGAGTTCGGCATATTCGAGGAGAGATGCGCTGTATTCTTGGTATTTAAATTCTTCCGCAACCTTTTTCCACACTGAAAAAATATAATTTTGGATAGCCATATCCTCGGGATAGAAATCCCGCACGCCTTTGTATGGGTCAGTTGAAAGATTTTTGTCAGCCATAATGTTGTGTATTTTAGCGTAAGAAAAGAGTAATGTATAGCGTAATGCCGATAAATCTATACAAGGAAAAAGGCGAGACTCCGCTTGAATGTTTGGAGCGGTTTCGCTCTTCCAAGCCGGAGCTTGCTAGTGAGAAAATGACTTATGCTGGGCGGTTGGACCCGCTCGCAGAAGGGGTGATGATTGCTTTGGTGGGGGAGGAATGCAAAGAAAAGGAAAAATATCTCGGACTCGATAAAGAATATGAGGTGGATGTCCTGATGGGGATTGAGACGGATACTTATGACATTTTGGGGAAGGTTACGAAGATAAAAAAGGGGGAAACCGACGAAAATTTTGAGGAGCTTCTCAAAATTTTCGTCGGGAAGCTTGTGCAGTCCTATCCGCCGTTTTCTTCAAAGACTGTGGGAGGCAAGCCGCTTTTTGCTTTGGCAAAAAGTGGCGAGCTTGATGAAGTCGAGATTCCCACAAAAGAAATTGAGATTTATTCAATCAAACTTTTAGAAAAATACGAGATTTCGGTCGGAAATTTTCTGGCGAAAATTTCCGACGACATTTCCCGTGTAAAAGGCGACTTTCGCCAAAAAGAAATCTTTGAATTATGGCAGAAAACACTAACGGCTCAACGAGAAAAGTCCGTTGAGCCGTTCCAAGTTATTAAAATCCTAGTGTCCTGCAGTAGTGGAACCTATATGCGTTCACTTGCGTATGAAATTGGAAAGAAAGTTGGCACTGGAGCATTAGCGCTCAATATTATCCGCACCAAAGTAGGGAAGTATGAAATAAAATAAAAGCGGAGCCGGCCACTTGGCTGACTCCCTTTGTAACCCATTATTGTCTTGGCGATTTGTTACGCCGCGATGGCTTTCCGTAACAGATCGAGACCGACTCCGTACCTGTAGACAGTCTCGTCCTTGTCGCCACCCTTGCGGAAGAATTCCTTGCAGATGTGCTGCCCAATGAGATTGGGATACAGCTCTTCACCTGAAGGAGCGCCGTTGTACACCGCGCGGCCGGACTCGAAATCAGCGACGTCGCCGATATAGAGTTGGCCGTCCGGACCGTGGATGCCGTATTCAAGCTTGAAGTCGGGACAGTTGATTCCCACCTTCGCGCAGAGATCCCTGATAGCTTGCGTTGCCCGCAGATTGATGTGCGCCATCTCCTTGATGTGGGCAAGCGCCTGTTCGGGGTTCTCGAACACGTCCTTGATGCACAGTTCCAGAAACGGCTTTGCATCACTAAGGGCAGCGCCGGGGTCGTAGAGCTTGACGATCTTGCTGTCAATTTCCATCCTCGGATCGTCGCAGATGAGATCCCACTTCTTGTCGTTCATCTCCCAGACGCGCCCCGTCGTCTTGAGATAGAGTTCGAAACGCGGTGGCGAAAGCTTGGTGCCCTTTTCCAATCCTTCCCGCTTGCAGATCGAACCGAACGCTTCGTGCCGTTCGACGACTTCCAGCTTGTACATATTGAGCGCGAGTGCCATGAGACATTTGTTGTCAACGCGCCTTAGGAATGCGACCGGCAACCCCTGCTCCTTCAAGTAGCTGAAGATGAGACAGGTCATCTCGTTGGAGATTTCGGCCTTCCCACTGGCATCTTCACAGCGAGCACCATTGCCCGCCGTGATGGAATCTTTCGACGCCAGCACGACATGCGGTTCGTCGACGACCTGGTAGACCGCCTTTGTCTTTCCCTCGATCACAGGATCCTTTTCTACGAGGACGCCGGTGATTCCGCGGAAATCAGTGCGTGAATCCAATTTCGTACCCTCCTTCCGTATTTGCACTTGGTAGGGAAAGCCCTACGAGCTTCAGCGAATTTTCGCCTAAAATCGATGTTCTGATTCTTCGTCCAGAGTACTTATTTCGAAGCCTCAAGTCAATGAAATGTGATATTATTTCGTGCATGGAAGAAGAGACAATAGAGCCGGATTTTCAAGCAAAAAGAGAGTCGATACTTCAAAGCAAAAAGGAGTTGTTTGATCTTGTAACTCATGAATATACCGAGGGTGATAAAAAAGTTGCGCGCGGAGCACTTTCTCGTATCTGCGAGCTTTCGCTTGATGATGGACTTGTTCTTATGCGCCGTCTGGACATTCGCGGAAAGCGGGGGTGGAAACTTTTGGAGGATTCAGATCTTCGCCATAGACATTCAGATGTGTATGATCATCTCGATGATGTGATAAGGGATGTTGGCAGGCAGGTTGAGGAGGACGATGATGAAGATTTTCTGGAGAGAAAAGGAAAAGATTTAGTTCCGGTAGGAGCATTGCATAAAAAGTTTGTAGATTTTTTACATCAAGTCTATGAAGACGATATGTACACCGATCATTCCTTAGAAAAGGAAGAAGAATTTCTCTCTCCGAGAAAGAAATCTGGAGTGGCAAAAGCAGACGAACACTATTCAGAGTTTTTGAAAGATAGAAAATTTGAAACTATTCTGTCCAAAAAAGATGAACAATTTTTATATCTTCTATCTCGATATGTTGTTGAAGTTTCGAATTTGTATGATGTGGATGAGCTTATAAAGGCACTCGACAGGCTTAATCTTCTTGGTCCCTATAAAACAATGGTTGGTGTTCAATTGAGGCATTCATCTGTACGTGGACTTATTACTGAAGAAGGAGCTAAGGATGAATATAATAAATATTATAATAAAAAGGCACCGTTTGATTTTAATGAGCGTGCTTTGCGCCGTACTCGAGTCCATCCATTTATGGGGCTCCCGGGATTATTTCGGAAAATGCTCACAGAACAGGTTGTTGAGCGACTACGAAAAGTGAAAGAAGGAAAGGTGGAGTATGATGAAAAATCTGGCAAGTACATTTTTCAACGTAAGAAAGTTACTTCTTGGGAGCAACTTCTTTCTTCTTCTCTTGATTTATTGCAGGACAAAACACCGCTCCCAAAAGAGCAACAAAGGTATATGGAGCAGAGTTATGTCGGACGTCGTAGAAGAGGTGAATTTTATGCCACGGCGCTAGAGGCGGATTTTGCCACAAAAGCAGTGAAAGAGGACCCGACACTTATGCTTGAGGCAATTCTTCCGAAAAGAGATCG
Organism: Minisyncoccota bacterium; assembly: GCA_028711065.1. Lineage (GTDB taxonomy): Bacteria > Patescibacteriota > Minisyncoccia > Phycocordibacterales > JAQTLZ01 > JAQTLZ01. The sequence continues at coordinate 44,247 of JAQTSY010000003.1, read as the reverse complement.
TTCACCAGAGAGGACTTCTGAACAGATTTTTCTTCAGCTTTTCCCTAAAGAATTTCGAACATATCTTGCGCAAAAGCGCATTATGGCAATGAACGCCGAAAGAAAGAAAAAGAGCTCTGAAGAGAGACTCTTGGAATATATGTTTGGTGTCGGCGCTTCTCATCCTTCAGAGAACCCATTATTTCCGACAGAATATACTACTCTGGATGGAAGTGATGCAGAATCATTTGAAAAACAAACCGAAACTGTCGCGACACTTTCCGCTCCAACCCAAGAGCTCCTTGTTACCGGTTTCTTCGGAGAGCTTACAGAAGATGATGCAACTTGGTACAAGTTTGAACTTCCAGAGAAAGGGGAGATTTTTTCGGGCGAAGGAGAAACTGAAGGCAAAGAAAAAATAACTGTATCTCTTGCCTCTTCAAGAAAAAGTGTTTTGCCGATTCCTCTTGACTGGCGATACGGGAAGAATGTGCAGGGACAAAAAGAGGAGGAACAACTTTCAGTACGAGAGCGAATCCGCAGAAGGAAAATGGGCCAAATTGAAAGGCCTATTCAAAATATCGATACCCCTATTTCTCCCAATATTCCCGCTTTATTGCCCGATGAGGTGAGGAGATTAGATCATCCAAAGTACGATATTTTCAAAGGGAATGAAACGCTTCTCGACACAGAAATTTCCCAGAAGAAATTTATAGAACGAATAAGTGAGTTTGGAGATGAACTCGTTGATCCTCTTCTTGAGACGGACGCTCGGTTTTCACCCGAGGTAGAAATTTTTCTGAAAAGCATAAAAGCACTGAAACCTTTTGATCGAATTGAGGCAATCGAAGATTTTATACGAACAAATAGCGCGTATGATCTGACCAATCCTTACGCCGAGGACAAGAAAACAAGCGGTATACAAGATCGGCTCTATTATATAGAAATGCACGCAGAAGATATAAAAATAGAGACACCAAAGCTTTCACACGAAGTCTTTTTTGCTGGGGTGTGCGCGGATTTTGCTTTGCTGGCGGCTCTTATGATGAGAAGGGTGGGTATTCCTGCCGGAGTATGTACTGGTGTAAAAGCGGAGGCGCTTGCTATTAAAGAACGGAGCTCACATAGTGTCGCTTTTGCGCTTATGCCAGATATTTCAGGGAAACCTTATCCGCTTCTTGTTGACGCTACTGCAGAGAATCAATATGAGTCGCAAAAACCCATCCGGTCTGTAAAAAGGTATCGTCGAGAAAATGTGGAGCGAAAGAGAGAAAAAATAATAGAGAGCAGAGAAAAAGTGAAATCTGAAGAGGCCACGCAAGGACCAGAACCAAAAAAGAAGAAAAAACAAATCACTCCAGTTGATTTCTCCCTCCTTTCTCTTGAGATTCCTAAAGATGAACCGGAAAAGATTGAACGCTTATTTGATGCATTATGGTATACACCGTATCAAAAATATCTTACAAATCCCGCTCCCGCTGATTTGGATGAGAGAACGGCCTTTTTGCGCCATATTGAAAATGAACTGAAGCATGGAGAGGAGGAAAAGGATTTTGAACTTTCATTGGCCGAAGTTATTGATGCGTCTCTTGCGAAAATTACTCGGTCTACTGGGGATCGAGAAGAAGCCGAAGCGATTTTCAAGCGTTTTCTTTCATTAGTGAAAAGCCAGATTTCTGAAGATGCATATTTAGCTTCGATTGCCGGCTCTGTTTTATCTCGAGGAGGAATTGCTCGGGAGATTTCTGAAGCAGAAAGGGTTTAAGAAACAGCCCCCGCCCTATGAGGGCGGGGGCTGTTTGAGTTTTTATGTCCTTTTCTTGTTTTCAAAACTCTTCTTTCGAAGTCGCACAGATTTTGGAGTGATCTCAAGATATTCGTCTTCATTCATCGTCTCAAGTCCTCGCTCAATAGTGACCGTGAGCGCAGGGACGAGATAAATTCCTTCGTCGTTTCCGGAGGAGCGCATGTTTGAAAGTTGTTTTCCTTTGCATGGATTCACGAACATCTCTTCACCCTTTGTTGTATTTCCAACAACCATTCCTTGATAGACTTCAGTCGTAGGCTCAATATAAATAACTCCTCGCTCTTGAAGATTCCAAAGTGCGAATGCAAGCGCTTTTCCTGCTTCCATAGAGATCATTGCACCTTCAGGTTTCTTTCGGATTTCTCCCGCATGTTCTCGGAACTCTACAAATCGTGAAGAAAGGATGCCTTCGCCTTTGGTATCAATGACGAACTCGCCTCGGTAGCCCAAAAGGCCGCGAGTCGGAATATCAAAAATCATTCGGGCATTTCCATCTTTCACTTTCATATCTTTCATAATTCCTTTTCGGCGTCCCATTTTCTCAATGATGGCACCTGTCACTTCTTCTTTTGCGTCAATCATTGCTTCCTCAAACGGTTCCATTTTCACGCCGTTCACATCTTTAATGATTGCTTCCGGTTGAGAAACTTGGAGCTCAAATCCTTCCCGACGCATCGTTTCAAGAAGAATTCCAATGTGAAGCTCTCCTCGTCCAAAGACTCGGTATGCAGTAGGATCGATATCAAAATCAACTTTGAGTCCGACGTTCACCTCGAGTTCTTTCTCAAGTCGTTCTCGAATTTGTCGTCCAGTCACAAATTTTCCTTCGCGTCCTGCAAAAGGGGAATCATTTACGAGAAATCCAAGAGAAATTGTTGGCTCATCGATTGCAATAGCGGGAAGTGCAGCAGTTTCTTCTTTATCTGTGATTGTCTCTCCAATATAAATTTCTGGAATTCCGGCAATCATCACGATGTCTCCAGCGACAGCTTCCTGCGTTTCTTTTCGCGCTGTTCCTTCAAAAGTGAAAAGTTTGCTGATTTTTCCTTTAATAACTTTTCCTGTCGGATCTTTTGCGATGACGTTGCTTCCAGATTTGATCGTTCCTTCGTAGACACGAGCGATACCCATACGTCCGAGGAAATTGTCATATGCAAGGTTGAATACTTGAGCTTGAAGAGGAGCTTCTGCGCTTTTATTTGCAGCAGGAACTTGCTCGAGCACGACGTCGAGAAGGGGATTCAAATTGGTTGATTCATCTTTCAGTTCGCGTTTTGCAATTCCTTGTCGTCCGATTGCGTACACCGTAGTGAAGTTGAATTGATCATCGTTTGCACCAAGTTCTAGGAAGAGCTCATGAAGGGCTTCTTTTGTTCCTTCTGGATCTGCGGCTGGCTTGTCGATTTTGTTGATAACAACAATTGGCTTCAAACCAAGTTCCAAAGATTTCTTGAGCACAAAACGAGTCTGTGGCATCGGGCCTTCCTGCGCGTCGACGATGAGGAGCACGGTATCAATAGAACGAAGGACGCGCTCCACTTCAGAACCGAAGTCGGCGTGTCCTGGGGTGTCTACAATATTTATTTTCGTATTTTTATAAAAGAGGGAAGTATTTTTTGCGTAAATGGTAATACCACGCTCCTTTTCGAGTGCATTTGAGTCCATGGAAGCGCCTTCCTCCGCCATTCCGTTTTGTTTCAGAATTGCGTCGGTGAGGGTGGTTTTCCCGTGGTCGACGTGGGCAATTATCGCAATATTTCTAATTTCCATTGTAATGAATTGTAAATTTGGTGAATTTCTATTTTCCTTCTCCTCTCCTTACAGGAGCGGTACACCTTTCGCATTCTGAGTACAGAACACTCAAGGTCTTGCACATTGGGTCCCGTCCCAATGTTCACCTCTCACTTTCCTCAGATTAAAAAGTTTTAGGCCGCTTTCTACTAAAAAAAGCCCGCTGGGGGCGTTTGTTAACCTATCTATTTAAACAAAATTCCGCCAAAAAGTCAATGTGTATAGCAAAAAACCGCCCAAGAGCGGTTTCTTGCTTTCTCGTCGTTTTTCTTTTACCCCTTCACCTCCTCCGGCGTCTTCGAAGCGCGAACCGTGAGCATTATGATATTCCCAGAGGTGTCTCGAATTGGAGCATCTTTGACCTCGTCAAATTTTCCATCTCCATCATCAGAGTGGAGCATTACGATATAATCTTTTCCTTCAACCATTTTGTTGTTGCCAAGATCGATACTTCCAGGATTTGTTCCGGCAGGAAAATATTTTGAGCCGATAACTTTTCCGGGAACTCCCGCGTTATCTTCATGTACAGCCACCCACCCTCCTTTTGCGAATGTTACTGAATCAAGATAGAGAGTACTGCCTGGGAATTGCGCTCCCACCGCAAGCTTATCCCCCCCAGCTGAAACCATTGCGTCAGTTGGAGTGGGTGAAGCCTCTGGGGTAGCTGGAGTAGAATTTCTAGTAAAAAGATATGTTCCAAGCGCGAGGACGACAATAACGACTACGATGCCGATGATCATATTTCTCGAACTTGAATTTGTTGTTGGTTCCATTTAATTAAATATTAATGAATAAAAACGAGAACTCTTTCTTCATTTAGTATAGCACTTTCACCTCTTGCTAAAACTTTATTTTAGATTCCGAATTTTTTTCGCAGTGACCAGAGACGGAATATCATGCATGCCATATTTTCGTTATAGATCTGATCTTTTTTTATCATTTGAAATGCCTTGTCGATTGAGACGGGTACGACCTTAATATCCTCGTCCTCATCACTTTGAAGACGGTCGGGGATGAGTTTTGTTGCAACATAGGCGAAGCGTCTCCATACCCAGGATTGTCCGCCTTCTGCAAGGCGAAAAAGTTTCAGATTTTTTGCGCGTACTCCTGCTTCTTCGCGGAGCTCTCTTTGTGCGGCCCGAGCAGGGGTTTCTCCCTTCTTTACTTTTCCTGCTGGGAGGGCCCAGATATATTTTTTGATTCGCGAACGGTATTCGCGGATGAGGAGAAGGCGTTTCTTCGCGTCGATAGGAAGAATCATAACGCTTGGCGGACGATGCATTGTCTCAAAGATCTCTTTTTTGCCAGAGGGCATTACCGCGATAGCGCGCTTCACTTCAAAGGTGTGTCCTTTGAAAACGGTCTTGTATTTGCCCACTTTTGCGCGAGGTTTTGGCATAAAAATACTTGAATTTCTTAGTATAGCACTTTGCAGCAAAATTTTCTAGAAAATTTTGCTGCCCGCTTTTTATTTGTTCAAGAGCCCAGAGCGGAAAACATCTGGTCTATGCGAGGTGATTTTTTCGATTTCAATTTTAAAGGGAAATTGTGTTGAAGCTTCTTGAAGCGCTTTCCCCAAAGCATCTTGATCGTATCCGAGGGCGATTACGTCCGGCTTGTTTTTGAGAATGACATTCCATGTTCCAAGTGTTTCATCGCCTGCGATCACACAGTCCGCAATTTTTTCTGCCTCTAGATCCGCAATTCTTTTTTGAAGAAGGAATTTCGGAGAATGTTTCTTCAATGTTTCAACTTGTGCGTCAGGAGCTATTACGGCGAAGAGGGAAGTGCCGAGCTTTTTCGCTTCTCGCAAAAAATGTCGGTGACCCTCATGTACTCCGTCGAATGTCCCAAAAACCAAAACTTTTTTACTGTTTCTCATATTAGAAGAAAATAAGGAGCAGTGTTCCGGCAATCATTACACCGATTGCGAAAAATTTCTGCAGAATATCTCGTCCAGAGAGTTTCTCTCTCCCCAATTGGGGGAGGAAAACAGTAAGTACGATGCCGATTATAAATACGAAGAATGGCTGGAGACTATTTACAAGAAGAAGGAGTGCGATTGGTACCAAAAGACTTACATAGTTCGAAGCGAGTTTTGCTATAAAACTTAAGACTTCCCCCAGGACATTTACGAGAACAAATCCTGCCGTATTTTGTCTCATGAGGCTTAAAAATTGCTGTCGATAAGATTTGATGCAAATAAATAAAAAGAGAGAGAAAACCACAATGCCGGCATATTCCCAAAACACACTAGCCCAGAAATTCTCTTGGAGCGCGATGATTTTAAATAGAAGAATTGAAAGGGAGACCAAGAATGCTGCACCCATCATTTTCAAGAGAATTCCTTTTTTAATCCGTGCCGATTTTTTATCGAAGGAAATCGAGATACTGATAGCTCCTAAGATGATAAGAAATCCGCCGATAATTTGTATATTTCGCAAGGTTTCTCCGAGAAAGAAAAATCCGAGAATATAGCCGAAAATAGGAATGAATTGCCATAGTGGTGTGATGACAGAGGCTTCTTCGTATTCAAGTGCGGAAAAATAGGGAACGTAAGAACCGACCAAAAGTATTCCGCTTAGAATGATGACAAGTGCGTGCGGGAAAGAGATGCTAATTTGGGAAGGAATTGCAATTCCAATTATAAGGCAAAACAAAATACTTATGAGTCCTGTGAAAATGACGAGAGAGCCAATTCCACCTTTTTCAGAGGTGCGGTTCTTAAAAAAACGTTCGACAAGGTATTTGTCAACGTGATTGTTGATTGAATAGAGAAGGGGAGGTACAAGCGCGAAGATAAGCCAGTTCATAGAAAATAAGTATACGCCCGCGCAAACTTTTTAAAAAGTTTCCGCGGGCAAGCCAGAAAACGCAAAACCCGAGGCTCAAATGAGACTCGGGGCAAAAAGGTCGGGAGAGGGTAATTCGCTGGCTAATGGGTGGGCGAATTACGAAGATGTATTGGATTTTACGTTTAGGTAAAATCAGAATACTGTTGGCGGGAACGAATTCCCCCTCCTCAACCTTTGTAAAACATGAACTATGCTACCGCCACTATAATACCATATCTAATTAAAAAAGTCAAGTGTTTATCTCAATTGACTTTCATTCGATTTGACCTCTAAATTAGAGCTAGAAGAAAGGCTTTTAGCTCTGTTTTAAACTGCAATGGAGTCCATTGTAATATGTTGTTTTACTAAACGTCCTCAAGTTGAGATTTAAAGTTTTAATAAATAAGTATGAAAAATAAATTATTGGGCCTTTTTTTGATAGGAATCATCGTAGCATCAGCTGGGGTTTTTGCATATACGACGAAGGCAGAGCCGAGTGAGAACCAAATAACAATCTGTCATTATCCGCCTGGTAATTCCGAAAATCCGCAAACGATACAGGTCGGAGAAAGTTCGTTACAAACCCATCTCGATCATGGCGATAGTATTGGTGAGTGCCCGACCGCAACTCCGACCCCCGTGCCCACTCCTTCGCCAACACCCGACATAACGCCAACACCAACTCCGGGTGTAACCCCTACTCCAACGGTAACACCCACACCAAGCGTAACCCCAACTCCGTCCACAACCCCCTCGCCCACTTCAACTCCCACTCCAGTTGCAACTCCTTCTCCGACCCCGACTCCAACTGGAACTCCCACACCCACCCCCTCCTCTTCGCCTACTCCGTCTCCGACACCCACGACCACACCAACCCCAACTCCTTCAATAACTCCGACGCCAACATCTACACCGACTCCGTCTCCCACAGCTACTCCAACCCCAACACCGACAGCCACTCCAACCCCGACAGTGACACCAACACCAAGCGTAACCCCGACTCCTTCCGTAACTCCTTCACCGACACCAACTCTTACACCCACTCCAACGGCGACTCCAACTCCGACCGTTACGCCGTCGCCAACTCTTTCGCCGACGCCAATTCCAGAACCAACTCTCACTCCTACGCCAGAACCAACACCGACTCCTACTCCTAAGGTGACTCCTTCTCCAACTCCGACTCCGAACGGCGCCAGTGAGCCAACGCCAACTCCTCATCATAATTCAGGGTCTTCAGGTGGAGGACGAGCAGGTGGAGGAAATGGAGGAATAGGAGGGGGAAACGGGGAAGTGCTCGGTGCATCTACCGGTCCTACCCAGGGTGAAGTACTTGGAGCCGAAGCTTGCAGTGTCTATCTGAAAACATATATTCATTATGGATGGAAAAATGATCCAGAAGATGTAAAAAGACTTCAGACGTTGCTCAATAGTTATCTTAAAATGAGTCTTCCGGTAAATGGTTTTTATGGTCCGATGACGAGAGACGCCGTAAACAGACTCCAGGTTATGAATTGGGAGCAAGTTCTAGCACCATGGGTACCATTTGGCTTGCCGACAGCGCACACTCCAACTGGTTATGTCTATAAGACGACACAACGCTTCATAAATAATTATGTTTGTCCGGCTCTCAATCTGCCGATTCCACAACTTCCTTAAAATCATCTAAGAGAGGAAATCCGGCTTGTTTTTCACTTGCCTTTTGTGCTCTAATAGTTCATGAGTAATTTTCTAAAGCACCACTTTATTCCTCATGAAGGGAATGAGTACAAGCCGCACTTTTTAAGAGAAGCTTCTATTGCTTCACTCATCTCACTTTCTCTCATTCTTTTTCTCGGTTCACTTTCGTATGGAATTATTGCGACGAAAACCGACCTCCTTGCTTCAATTTATCCGTCGCTTGTTGTTAATCTTACAAATGAAAATCGCGTTGCAGAAGGCGATCTTCCTCTCCGAGTAAATCCGCTCTTAGAAAAATCGGCCGGATTTAAAGCGGATGATATGGCAAAGAAGGGATATTTTGCCCACACTTCTCCGGAAGGACTCACTCCGTGGCATTGGTTCGATATCGCTGGTTATTCGTATCTCTATGCTGGAGAAAATCTTGCGGTGAACTTCAATGACACGGATACTGTGATGAACGCGTGGATGAATTCTCCGACGCATCGGGAAAATATTCTCAATACTCATTTTACGGAGATTGGCATCGCCACTTCTCACGGAGTATATAAAGGAAGAGATACGATTTTTGTTGTCCAAGATTTTGGAACTCCATCCCTCGCGTCTACAGAGGGAAATGTGAGGCCGGTTTTGAAAGAGGTGAAAAGTATCGCTCCAATTTCAGCGGTGGGAATCTCTCCTAAAGTTGCCGGCGAGAGTGTGAAAAAAGTCCCTGTGCAGGAAGTGGCACCGCTCGAAACTTTTGTTGCTGTGAAAAATGAAGCGGCCGTTTCTTCCGCACCGGCACAGACTGTTATTGACGGAAAGTCCTTGCCAAAACTTTCGTGGTATCAGGAATTTGTGCTCGGGTATCCAACACTTGTCACTGACGCATATCTTGTTCTCGCGGGTGTTGTTATTCTTTCACTCGTGCTTCTTATTTTCATTGAAGTTAAAAAACAGCATCCAAAACACATCCTGTATGGATTTCTTGTTTTAGCATTAGTCCTTGTGCTACTCTACCTCTCTCGGGCAATTCTCTTCCCGCAGGTGATTGTAATCTAAACATACATGGCAGAACAGAGAACTAGAAAAGAGCTCGGTGAGTGGAAGGATATTTCCATCGTGAATCTTATCGATTCGCTTGTTGAATACGCGCATGGAAATCACGCGTCAGACATTCACATCGATCCGTCGGAGAAAAAGGTGCGGGTCCGGCTCCGTATTGACGGTGTTTTGGAGGAGCTTTGCGTATTTCCCAAAGACATCCACCCTGAAATTATTTCTCGAATAAAAATTCTCGCCTCTTTGCGAACCGATGAACATCAGGCTCCGCAAGATGGACGTTTTCGCATTTCTTTGAAAGACACTTTGCCAGTTGATGTCCGAGTTTCCATTGTTCCGACATTTTTTGGCGAGAACGCAGTGCTTCGTCTTCTTTCTGACAAGGCGGAAAATCTTTCGCTTGAAATGCTCGGACTCTCGGAAACTGATTATGCAAAGTTGAAAAAAGCGGCGGAAAAATCTTCAGGAATGATTCTTGCCACAGGCCCAACTGGCTCTGGGAAAACGACGACGCTCTACACCATTTTGAAGATGCTCAATACCAAAGAAGTTTCAATCATTACGATTGAAGACCCGATCGAGTATGCGCTCGACGGAATCGAGCAGATTCAAGTAAATCCGCGAAGTTCGCTCACTTTTGCAAACGGCCTGCGCTCGATTTTGCGCCAAGATCCGAACATCATCATGGTGGGGGAAATTCGCGACACCGAAACGGCTGGAATTGCCGTCAACACCGCCCTTACGGGACACCTTCTTCTTTCGACTCTTCACACGAGCGATGCCGCGACAACTCTGCCTCGTCTTTTGGATATGAAGATCGAGCCATTTCTCGTTGCCTCGACGGTGAATGTGGCGATTGGACAGCGTCTCGTGCGGAAAATTTGTGCATCTTGCAAGAAAGAGAAAAAATTATCCGAACACGAATTAAAAAGTTTTACTCAAACCCTTGCTGGAAAAGGTTTTGATGAAAAAACAGTTTACTACTACGGAGCGGGTTGTGATGAGTGCAACGGTACTGGATATCGTGGGAGAGTCGGTATTTACGAAGTACTTGAAGTGGATCACGACATTCGGGAGGCAATTATTGATCATGCTTCCGCCTCGACGATTCGGGAGATTGCCGTGAAAGCCGGAATGAAAACCATGGTGGAAGATGGCCTCTCAAAAGCAAAAGCTGGCATAACTACTCTCGAGGAAGTATTGCGTGTCGGTCATGAATAAAGAAATTTCTCATGTTGAGGATGCTTTGAAACAGCACATAGGCAGTGTTGGTCGTTCGATTTCTCGCGTGTTCAGAAAGAAAAAGGAGATGAAGTCTCCCAAACATCTCGATTCTGTTCATCGTTCGAAACCCGCTCGAAGCGTGGTGGGAGAAAAAAAAGCTCCTTCGAAAGAAGAACAAAAAAGTATTTTCAAGCGCGTATCGGAAAGGGTGCGCTTCGGACATTTCAGCATGAAAGACAAGATTCATTTTTCGAAACGACTTAGTTTTCTTATTCATGGCGGAGTGCCGATTGTTGAAAGCCTTCTTATCATTCAAAAACAAAATCGTTCAAAAGGCCGGGCGATATTTTTCGAGACGATCATCGCGGATGTTTCTTCGGGCCAGTATCTTTCAACAAGTCTTGAGCGATTTAAAAATCTTTTCGGCGCATTTGCGGTGAACATGATTCGGGTGGGGGAAACGAGCGGAATTTTGGATCAAAATCTCGAATACCTTTCACATGAACTGGAAAAAAAGCATGCCCTGAAACAAAGAATTGTCGGTGCTTTGATCTATCCGATCTTCGTTACGATAGCAACGCTGGGCCTCACCCTTCTCCTTACTGCTTTTATTTTTCCTAAAATTCTTCCGATTTTTACGAGCCTTCATATCGCAATTCCTCTCACTACCCGGATTCTCATCTCGGTAAGCTCATTTTTGCATCTTTATGGTTGGTCATTTCTTCTCTTCATATTTCTTCTTTCGGCTACTGTCATTTTTTTGGTGAAACGATTTGAGAGAATTCGATTTTGGCTCGATGTATTTCTTTTGAAAATTCCTTTTGTAAAAAAGATCGTGCAAAGCTACAACATGGCGAATATGTCCCGAACGCTTGGACTTCTTTTGAAAGGCGGAGTGACAGTCAGTGAGGCAATTTTACTTACTGGGGAAAGTACTAATAATTTAGTTTTTCAAAAGGAACTTTCGAATTTGACGGAGAGTGTTATGAAGGGCGAGCGTATTTCGACGTATTTCAATAAAAATGAAAAACTTTTTCCGGATACGCTTTCTCACATGGTTGCGGTCGGAGAAACGACGGGGAATCTCTCAAATACCTTTCTGTATATAGCCGATATGTTCGAACGGGAAGTTGATGACATCACAAGAAATCTTGCGAGTTCTGTCGAGCCGGTGCTTATGATTATCATGGGCCTTTTGGTCGGCCTTGTTGCTGTATCGGTTATTACTCCTATCTATGAAATCACTGCGCATCTTCGCCGGTAAGGGCAATTTTTCCCGTGGGTTCACTTTAGTCGAAATTCTCGTTGTGATCGGGTTATTCGGCATTGTTCTCGGACTTTCTTTGCCCGTGGGAATGGATTTTTATCGATCATATCTTTTTCGAAGCGAGAAAGCGCTTTTAGTGAGCACACTTCAAAAAGCCCGAAATCAGGCAATGAACAATATCGATGAAGCTCCGCACGGAGTGCACATCGATGAAAACGGCTACTCCATATTTCAGGGTACAGAATTTGATCCAGACGATGAGAGAAATGAATTTATTCCGAGAAATACTGCTGTTAGCGTTTCTTTAGAAGAAGATATCGTTTTTGAAGCACTGTCCGGGGATTCTGTTCCGGCCTTTTTACCATCATTTCAAAAAGGAGTTGGAACGACAACAATAACTGACGGGGTTCATACTGATTTTATTACCATCAACAATGAAGGGAGGATTAATTATTAAAAAGAATTACACTCGCGGAATAAGTACGCTCGAAATTATTATCGCGCTTGCGGTTTTGTCTATTACCTTTACCGCGCTTATTCTTCTTAGTTTTTCTAACCAAACTCTGACGCTCGATACCGATCTCAATAATCACGGCCTCTCTCTTGCGTCGCGCGAATTCGAAGCCCTTCGCGGGAAATCATTTACCGATTTCAATGGGATTATCGCCACCTCATCTGTCATTACGAATACAGACGAAGGGCTCTATAGCGGCCTCTATACGAAAACGCTTTTGGTTTCCGATGTCACCCCCTGCAGAAAACAGGTTTCGCAAATTCTCTCTTGGCAAAGCGGGAAGAGGCCGCAAAGCATAACCCTTGCAAGTTTTTTTGGAAGCAAATCAATACTTTCAAAATTGGGGAATGATTGCGGAGGGAGTATGCTTCCAGGTTCTCTTTGGGATCTTACTAAACAAGAATCTTTTTCACTGCCCGCACCAGAAATTACTGGGATGGATGTGAAAAATGGCATCATCTATGCAACCGCATCTACAACTCCCGATGTTTCGAATTTTTTTACCTACGATATTAAAAACGGCAGTGCTTCTTCTCTCAATACCGGAATGCCCCAAGAGGTAGATGTTGCGGGAAATTATGCTTACGTGGCCAACGCTTCATCCACTGAACAGTTTGAAATAATAGATACAAACGTGCCCATTCTTCTAGCTTCTCTCACAATTCCAGGAGTCACGAATGGTTTGGGAAGAAGTGTTTTTTATTACGATACAAAAGCGTATCTTGGAACACAAAGACTTCTCCCGAGCGCGCAAAATGAATTTCATATTTTTGATGTGTCAGATCCGGGGAATCCGATTTGGCAGGGGAGTCTCAAAATAAATCGCAATGTAAATCATATTGTTGTGCAGGGAAATATTGCATATCTCGCTACGGGCCCTGGTTCTACTGCACCTTTCACACCGCTTAAAATTGTCGACATTTCAGATCCTTATTTCCCTACGCTCCTCTCTTCGGGAAGTGCTCCAGGAGAAAAATCCGGCCTTTCTTTGGCCGTTTTGGGGCAAAAATTGTATCTTGGGCGGGAGCGAGGAAAAAGTGACGGAAGCGAACCGGAATTTCTCATTTTTGATATAAGAGATCCCAAAAATATTCCACCGGCTTTTGGATATTTTGTTGATGGCGATGTCACGGAGATTTTGGCGAGCGGGAATCTAGTGTATCTTGGCGTGTGCGTAAAATGCGGTACCCAAAAAGAAGCGAATGAGATGGAGATTTGGGATGTTTCTGATCCAAGCAAAGCCGTTGCGATAGGAAAAGTATCTTTTTCTTTTCGCATTTCCGGTCTTGATTACGAAAATAATCGCGTGTATGCGTCGCTCCAAAATGGCGCGGTTGTAGCAATTTCACCACAATGAAAAAGGGCGGCTTCACTTTAATCGAAACAATACTCTATATAGGCCTGCTTTCACTTATTCTTGGAGGCATTCTTTCCGCGTCCTATTATTTAATTGAATCATCCGGAAGACAAAGTCAGAGCATTCTTGTGGATGAAGAGTTGAATTTTCTTTTCAAAAAAATAGACTGGGTCCTTTCGAGCGTTTCTTCGATAGACGCTCCGCTTGGACCGGGAGTTTCGACTAAACTTATTGTTCGCAAATATAATTTTTCAACAAATCCTCTGACACTTGTGGCAAAGGATGGTTTACTCACACTCTCGAGATCCAATAAAGAAGCCATTCCATTGAATAGTGAGTCTGTAAAAGTTGATTCTGTTTCTTTTTCTTACATTTCTCCCACATCTTCTGACAGTCCTCCCGGGATTCAGGTTGTCATACAAATAGGAAGTCGATTCGCAACAAGCACGTATTATGTCAGGTAGAAAACAGAAAAAAGAAAAAAAGAAAGGATTCATCGCGCTTGTCTCGGCGATTATTATCTCTGCGGTTTTGCTTGCAATTCTTCTTTCTTTAAATTTAGGTTCTTTTTTCACCCGCTTCAATATTTTGGATTCGGAAAATAAAAAACGCAGTGCTCTTTTGGCGCTGGCCTGTTTTGAAACAGCTCGTATGAACCTTTCAGAAGATAGTTTATACGCGGGAAATGAGAAAATCATGGAAGGAGAAGATTCTTGCAGAATTTGTCCTCTTCAGGCTTCGCCTGGAGGTATTGAAATTCAAACAAGGGCTCTGGTACATTCCGCTCATACCAATTTGAAAGCGCTTTTGAATAGCGGTAACTTATCTATTCTCTCATTTGAAGAAACAGCGACTTCGAGTGCCGAGAACTGTTCATTGCCGTAAAAATGTGGCAGAATAGGGGAGTTGTTATGAAAACTCAAATTGCAAGGAAAGGCGGCTTCACTTTGGTTGAAGTGCTTGTTGTGATCGGAATAATCGCCATATTGGCGGGTATTGTTCTCATTGCTATTAATCCTTCTCGGCAATTTGCTCAAGCGAGAAATTTACAGCGTCAGAGCAATGTAAATGAAATTTTAAATGCCATCGGCCAGAGGATCGCTGATAATAAAGGAGTATTTCGATTGGCAACTGATTCTACTTGTGGCCAGGACATCGCGACCACGACTATTTGGAAAATCGCATCAAGCACCGCGATATCGAATGCGATTGATCTCAATGCTTGTCTTGTTCCGACCTATTTTCCTTCGTTGCCTATCGATCCCGATGCAAGCAAGGCTTATTTTAAGACCGCTTCGGACTATAACAGCGGGTATACTGTTCAAAAAGATGCTACAACGACAAGAATTACCGTTTCCGCTCCCTTTGCAGAATTAAACGAGGTTATAACTGTTACTCGCTAAATTTTTGAAGTTTTGAAGCCCCGCGAAGCCTTCGGCTTCGCGGGGCTTTCGTTTGTAAGAAGAATTAATCTGTGGCGTCACTATAGAGGTCGAATGATTGCTTTTTTATCCACACAAAATGCACAGGTTATATACATATTGTACAGCTTGTACAATATATATTTTAAAAAATCAACGGTGCAATCAAAAAGAGTGCAAGGTAGAATAAAGAGCAATGACAAGGTCGAAAACTTACGCAGAGTGGTTTTCTTTAACAATTAAATTATAAGAATAAAAACAAAAATATGAAAAAAATAACAACGCAAAAAAGATCGATTTTCGGCAAGATCCTTTCTGCTTCAGTTTTGAGTCTCTTGCTTGCAGTCGCCTTTGCAGGTACTCCGGCAAGAGCAGATGTTGACCCAGCAGGTTGTACCGATAACGGCGGAGGAATTTCTGTTGCCGCGTTCCGTTCTGACGGAACAACAAACATCGGATCAGGAACAGTGTCTGATGGTGAAGCTATTAAGTATAAAGCAACACTTTCGGCACTTCCTACTCCGAACTGTGCATTTGAAGGCGGAACGTGGACGCTCACTACACCGGATGGTGTCTCTCATGCATTGGGCGCAGTCCCAAGAATCGGCGGTACGGGAGTTGCAAGTCTTAGCTCAGCTCTCATTCCCTATACAGTCAATCATGCAAATGAAATTGTGAATTCCACGCGACATATTGATGCAATCACAAGCTACAGCGGAGGAAAATCTCATGCTGACGCTCTTGATGAGACAGCAGGCCCAACACTCGGTGCATCAAAGATTCTGAAGGTTGTTCACACTCCGACGGTAACTACGAATGTTCATGATGCAAATCATGGTGTTATCACTTCAGCTCCAATCGGTTCTTCTGTACACGATCAAGCAACGGTTACTGGCGAAACTGGCGGCCCTGTTCCTACAGGCACTGTCAATTTTAATCTCTATCCAAATACCACTTGTGAGGCGACTCCAACAACACAGTCGGGCGTAGCACTCGTCGCGGGGGTAGCAGAATCAAGCGCAACAACTGTTCCAACAACAGGTCTCTCTTACAAAGCTCACTATAATGGCGATGGCAATTATGTAGCAGCAGATGGCGCATGCGAGCCATTAGCGGCAACAAAACTTGATTCCCAGACTTCTACTGATATTCACAGTGCTACTCATGCAGTCATCACCTCCGCAACAGTCGGGGATATGGTGCATGACAATGCAACTGTCACTGGTACAGGAGGAACTCCAACTGGCAATGTTTCCTTCCAGCTTTACAGCGACGGCGCATGTACAGCAACAAATGGCGCTCCTCAAGTAGTAGCGCTCGATGGCACAGGACATGCAGAGACAACTGGAGTTGCAGCAGCTGCTCCCGCGATGTCTTACAAAGCTAGCTATGCAGGAAGCGATACGTACAATGCAAGCGAAGGAGCATGCGAACTTCTTACGGTAAACAAACTCACTCCATCAGTAGCCACTGAAGTTCATAATGCTTCTGAGGCAGTAGTGAGTGGTTCAGTAACGAGTCCAGTGACAGTTCATGATAAAGCAACTGTTTCAGGTTCAGGTCCGACTCCAACAGGAACCGTAGATTTCTCATTCTACACATCAAGCACTTGCGATAGTCAGGCGACAGCCTCTGGTTCAGGCATTCCGCTTGTTTCCGGAGTTGCTCATCCATCATCGAGCCAAGGACCACTTTCAGCAGGTAGTTATGGATTCAAAGCACACTATAATGGTGATGCTACCTACTCGGCAGCAGACGGTCAGTGTGAGCCATTCACGGTAGTTTCGCAGGGCCACATCATTGTGGACAAAGTAACTAATCCTTCTGGCGACTCACAAAGCTTTGATTTCACCGCAGGAGGTGCAGGATACACAAACTTTTCTCTCACTGACGCTGCGGCACCAAATGACCAGACTCTAAACGCTGGTACTTATTCTGTTTCTGAAACTCTTCCATCAGGATGGGTTCAAACAAGTGCAACATGTGATGGTCAAGGAAATACCCCAGCAAGTATCACTCTCGCCGCAGGTCAGACAGTAACCTGTACATTCACGAACACAAAGAATGGCCACCTTATTGTAGACAAAGTAACTGACCCAAGCGGTGATACAACTTCTTTCTCGATCAACGCGACAGGAAGTGGAACGATCACTGGCGGTGGAGCGGGTACGGTAACTGACGCAAATAACAAAGACTATGAAGTAACTCCAGGCACCTATTCAGTAACTGAAACTGTTCCATCAGGATGGAATCAGACTGGAAATACTTGTACGGATGTTGCAGTAGGACCAGGAGAGACAAAGACTTGTACAATCACCAACACGAAAGCACCAGTCTTGCAGTATTGTTCTCCAGGATATTGGAAGAATCATCCAGCAAGTTGGGTCGGATACACTCCAAGTCAGTTGTTTAGTAGTGTCTTCGAACAGATCTCAATTATGTGGAGTGCAAAAGGCAAGCCTGCTCCAGTAGCAAACCCTACGCTCCAGCAAGCGCTTGAGGCAAACGGCGGGGGAATCAATCAACTCGCTCGAGCAACAGTCAACGCTCTCCTCAACACTTCAGCTGGACTCACGACAGGCTTCACTACTCAACAGATTATCGACGCGTTTAACGCAGCGGTTCCGGGCACAGACAGCGCATACAGCGATCTCGCGGCTCGATTCACTGCTCCAGAGAATTGTCCTCTTCACTAGTTAAAGGACAAATCTCTTAGAATTATTAGCAACAAAAAACCGCTCGGTCGAGCGGTTTTTTGTTGCTCCGAACTCATTTCTTTTTCCCCAGCCCCACCAGTCTTTCACTTTTGTTTTGTTGTATACTGTAAAGGATTCATTTCTATGGCCTTTACAGACCCAGAACACAATATACAACAATTCGGACTTCAATCTGGAGCAAGAGTCGCGGATTTTGGTGCGGGTACCGGCTTTTATGCTTTTGAAATTGCAAAAGCTGTCGGCGGTGCGGGGAAAGTCTACGCGATTGATGTCCAGAAAGATCTGCTTTCGAAAATTAAAACTGAAGGAGGAAAGCGAAATCTCACAAACATAGAGATCGTTTGGGCGGACGTGGAAAAACCAGGGGGTACGCATTTGAGAGCAGATTCTGTTGATGGTGTTGTGATTTCAAATATTCTCTTCCAGACTGCCGCAAAAGAAGCTGTCCTTTCGGAGGCAAAAAGAATTTTAAAATCGGGCGGCCGAGCGCTGGTGATTGATTGGACAGATTCATTTGGGGGCATGGGTCCTTCGTTCGACACTATTTTCCCTGCAGTGAAAGCCAGAGCACTTTTTGAGAAGGCCGGGTTTGTATTTCAGACTCAGATCAGGGCAGGGGATCATCACTACGGGTTCATTTTTAAAAAGCCATAATTATGTCGAATTTTCAAATTGTCTTTATTGGAATTCTGATTTTCTTTGCCATCGTTGGCGTCATTACGTTTGCGATTGTGAAAGCACCGGACGGAAGCGCAACTGCTCCCATTACCATCTGGGGCACAGTTCCTCAAGCGACATTCAATGCTCTTCTTACCAACTTGAATGCAGGCAAACAGGACGAGTTGAAGCTTACGTACGTTGAGAAAGATGAAGCGACATTCGATACTCAACTTGCTGAAGCGATCGCTACAGGTCACGGACCCGATGTTTTTCTTTTGGCCCAAGATAAAATCTTTCGACATTCCGAAAAAATCGCTCAAATTCCGTTCACCGCGCTTAGTCAAAGGCAGTTTCAGGACACATTTATACAAGAGGGGAATATGTATATAACTCCAGACGGAATTTTGGCCCTGCCTTTTGTTATTGATCCGCTCGTTATGTATTGGAATCGGGATCTTTTAACAAATGCTTCGGTCGTTGCTCCGCCGAAAAATTGGACTGATTTTGTGAAGTTTGTAAAAACGCTCACTAAGAAAAATGATGCATCCGTCATACTTCAAAGCGCGACAGCGATGGGCGAGTTTAGAAATGTCTCAAATGCAAAAGAAATTCTCGCGACACTTCTTCTTCAGTCTGGAAATCCAATCACGCAAAAAGACGAAATTGGCTGGAATGCCGTTCTGGATTCAGAAGGGAATTCTGCAGAAGATGGCCTTCGTTTCTATGCTCAATTTGGCAATCCGACGAATGAAGCTTATACATGGAACCGCTCGTTGCCCCTTTCTTTCCACTCTTTTTCCTCGGGGAAGCTCGCGGTCTATTTCGGTTTTGCATCAGAACTTCCCAAACTCCGTCAAGAAAATCCGAATTTGAATCTCGATATTGCTCTTATGCCGCAACCAAAAGACACGAAAGTCACTCTCACATTTGGGAAAATGTTGGGGCTCGCGATTTTGAAGACATCGCCGAATTATGCAAGCGCTCTTTCGATGGTGACCTATCTTACGTCGGGAGATGTGATCAAAAATTTCACGGACGTGAGCGGTCTTCCTCCTGTGCGGCTTGATCTTCTCGCGACCCCTCCGCAGGATCCTTTGAGTCCAGTTCTTTACACCTCAGCACTGCGCTCAAAAGCCTGGTTTGATCCAAACCCCACAGAGACAAAGAGTATCTTCCAGCGTATGATTGAGACAGTTTCTTCGGGACAGGAAAAATATTCTGATGCAATCGGCCAGTCCAGTCAGGAAATAGGACTCTTATTCAATCAATAATTTTCAGCAATGATGAAGGACAAAAAAATTGCCTTTACGAAAAAAACAAGCCAACTTTTTTCCGTATGCGCATTTATTTTCCTGCTCTATGGTCTTTTCTTTTTTCAGATACAGAAAGTATTTGCTGATGAATGGTATATCTACGACGATACGGGATCTGCCATTGCAGGGCCCTACAGCGATGTTATCTCTTGTAGTGACGCACTTTCAGATGGCGAAAGTTGCAAACCCGGAACTCCTCCGCCAAGTGAAGATTGGTATATTTACGATAGTCTCGGTAATTCTTTTGCGGGTCCCTATAATAATCAGATTCAGTGTCAGCGAGATCTTCAAGCCGGCCAAACTTGCAATAAAGGCCTTCCGGGTTCTAACTCTTCCAGTACCTATGATTGGTACAGATATGACAGTACAGATAAGCCTGTGAGCGGTCCTTATGCAAATGTGATATCTTGTGCTGATAATCTTCCGGTTGGTCAAAGTTGTAAAAAGGGTCTCCCTGTCGCAACCCCTGTCAAAAACGTGAAAAAAGTAAATCCAGCGGCAACTCCTCCGACAGCTGTACTTACTTCTCACAAAGGCATTGTTCCTGAATGTGATGGTTCAGTTACAGATGGTAGTGCTAATAGCTGCGGGTACAAGAAATTTATCGATCTTGTATCCAGTATTATCAAGTTTCTTCTTTGGGTTGCGGTTCCAATTGCGGCCATTTCTCTCTTTTTTGCCGGATTTCTCTATTTGACCGCAGGAGGGAATCCTGGGAAAATAGAAGAGGCGCATCATATATTTTGGAGTGTACTGGTAGGAATTATCATCATGCTTTGTGCGTGGCTTCTGGTGAATACGATACTTACTTCTCTTGTTGATAAAAGTTTTAACTTGCTGGGATAATTTTTTTTAAAATGTCTATTATTAAAAAAGGAAAAGACGCCTACGCGCATACATCATTTTTTGTTTTCGGTTTTCTCTCTGTCGTAGCCTTGCTTTTGATCTTGGGAGCTGTTCCTTCTTCCGCCTCCGCAGCGACATGGTGTTCAAAAGATTCCAATAATGTAGTCCATGTTTTTTCTTCGGGTCCGGCTTGTACCCAAGGCAGACAATCCTCCTGGAATATTTGCGGTACGTGTACTGTGTGGTGTGCTGTGGGTAAAGATAAAAAAGCGGTGAATGCTTTCCCATCAAATGCTGCATGTACGGGCTATATCAATAATTCAGGAGTATCTGGAGGCCTGTGTCGTCAATGCACCGCTACCGATATCACTACAATAAATAGAAAGCTTCTTCCGTATACTTCGAAGACACCTTCAGCAGATTTTCCATCAGGGTCTTTGTTTAATTTAGGAATCGGGGGTGTTTCGGGTAGTTACGGCGATACTGGTATCGATTTACCCCTTTCAATATTGGATCAAATTCCTGCTGGCGCTGGCACGGGGGCGGGTAGTTCCTGCGAAGAAAATAAAGCTTACAGTATTCAGCAAATTCAAAACGCTCTTTCGGCGATCGATTCTCAAATTAGCGCAAAAACAGCACAAGCAAAAGCTCTTGCAGCAGATACGAGCGACCCAGATAATATAAATAAGGCTAATGAAATCGCTCTTGTAGAAGTCGCGCAACTTCAAGATTCCCGCAACCTTGTTCAGTCCAAAATGTCAGAGTTGCAAGCTAAGGATTGTAGCCAAACATCTCCGACACCTGCCACCAATCCAAACCCACCCGCGGATCCCGGCGCTGATCTGTTTCCCAAGGCTGGGGATGGTATTGATCTGACTCCTAAAGGTGGCGGGGGCAGTTGTAATGGTGGCGGGGGACTCCCGAATCCTCTCGGTAGCACGTGCGACCTTTATACATTTTTTACCAAAGTTCTGAAGGTAGTTGAACAGCTTGGAGGAATACTTGTTGTACTTGCCATCATATATACCGGGTTTCTCTTCGTGAAAGCTCAAGGCAATAGCGAGGAACTTGAGACTGCCAAAAGAGCATTTCTCTGGACTGTGATTGGGGCGGGAGTGCTTCTCGGGGCAACAGTGCTTTCCAGTATTATTACCAATACTATTAATCAATTAAAATAATTTTAATAATATAATTTATCTATCTCTATGATTCCTTCACAAAATCTTGCCGCCGCCGTATGCACCCCTGACTTTAGCGCTCTCGTCCGATGTTTGAATAGCTATTTGGGCAGCGTGATCCCTCTTCTTGTTGGCCTTGCGGTCATAGGTTTTCTCTACGGCGTGCTTCGCTATATTTATTCAGGCGGAGACGAAGAGAAGCGAAAAGAGGGGATACGTTTCATTACTTATGGAATTGTAGGGCTGGCTGTGATTACAACATTGTGGGCGCTTGTCGGTATTATTAGCACCAGTGTGGTAGGAAGCAATCCAATTGTTCCCCAATTAACCCCTCCAGGTCGCTAAGAGAAAGGCTTTTTGGTATCCACACGTCTTTCTTGCTCATTTTTCTTGGTTTGTTACGATTAGAGTACGTATTATTATCAATTTATTAAGTTATTTTTTAAGCAATGAAAAAAACTCTTATTATTGCATCAGCCTGGGCACTTCCAATGCTTGCATTTGCAGCTGGCATTGATGGTCTCATTAACTTTGCCCAAAATATCCTTACCAAACTTGTACCGCTCTTTATTTCTGCAGCGGTTGTACTCTTTCTTTACGGAGTCCTTACATACATTCTGGCTGGAGGAGACGAAGAGAAGCGATCAGCGGGACGAAACACAATGATTTACGGTATTATTGCTATTTTCGTTATGGTTTCTGTTTGGGGCTTAGTAAACCTTCTCCGAGATTCTCTTCAGTTGAATCAGGCAAATAACGTTCCGAATCTTCTTCCTCGCTAATAATTGAAAAGAAAGAGCTCGCCAACGAGCTCTTTTCTCCGTTTTTCTCCTATGAATTTAATCGGCAAATTGGAAACGGTCGTCTTGAATCCTCTCATCACACTTCTTTTTGGCGTGGCGGTGGTTATTTTTGTATACGGTGTTATTCAATTTATCTGGAAATCTGATGATGAAGAGGCTCGAAAAGCCGGTGCCCAGCATATAATGTGGGGACTTATCGGACTTTTTATTATGACTGCTGCAATTGTTATTAAAAATTTCATCGCTCGTACCCTTTTAGGATCATAAGGCAGTGTTTTTTTAGAAAATTGACAGAACAAATGGCTGAAAGAAACCATTTGTTCTTTCAGCCATTATAACCCGCTATTCTATCAGTCCATTCGCTTTCTCCAACCAGCCATGGCGCCCCCATTCCCCCTGTTTACAAACTGCACGAAGGGGAAAGTGCCGACACACTCATTCGTAGCATCGTGCTCCGCGCGAGTGTCGAGATTTGGGACCCATTTTCCATTCTTCAATTTCGCGTCGTATGACACGATGAAGAAATGGTGTTCGTCCGAGCGCCGGTCGAGGTGGATTCGAAATAGGGTTGCGTTTGTAGAGATAGGAAGTATTTCACTTTCGCTACCCGCTTCTACCGGAATCGGCTCCATCTCTTCCGGACCTTTCGGGCCGGTCGGCTTGAGCTCTCTTCGAACTATAACTGCGGGTGGCGCTTCCGCTGGCGCGATGGGAGTCCCCGTACCTTTCGGCGTAACGGCCGGGGCCTTGGTCGGTTCTTCGGCCTTGCCGGAGCCAGAATACGACTCCAGCTCCTTCGGCTTGTATCCCTTCTCTTCCGCGTCGTGGACGACGCTCACTAGCAAAATGGACGGTATCAGAATTGCAACAACGATGAGGAGAAGCCCGCCCGGCTGTATCTTGCTTCCTCCTGTGCTCGCGCTACTCATGCCCGACTCCTTTCGTTAGTGATCCTTTGTCTCATTTTTCCCTAATGCCGCATTCACGAGAATGCTACAAAACAAAAGGGAAAAGAGAAACAGAACAGCTCGTAGCTTGGTGCTCGGCGGCATGGCCCGGACATCTTCTGGGTCAGCCAGCCACACTGCGGCGCAGAGGAATACCAATCCTAAGAATGTTCTGCGTGCGATTGAAGGCTTTTTCCAGTCGCTCACGAGGAACTTCCAGATGGGATCCTTGAAACTGCTCCACCAGCTTACTCCCGCACCTGCGCGAGGGATGACCTTCACGATTACTGCGATCACCACGATGATGATCACGATCCAAACGACGTTTGTACCCATGTGTCCAATCCTCCGTTGGTTTCGAATGTGAAACTGACAATTTACTCTTTGACTAGTTCCTATGATAACATATTAATAAGTATAAGTCAAGGAAGACTTGTTCAAAAAAAGCTTTATTTTTCAACGTAAAAAAGGGATTTTTAGCATAAAAAATGAGCCACCAGATAATTTCACTGATGGCTCGCGTACTATAGAGTTTCTGTCTTGTTTTAGTTTAGTGACCTGTCGGCGGGGTTCCGTGGCCTGGATCTGCTGCGCCGTGCGCTTTCTCGTCAGGCTTAGCAGTCGCGTCGCCGGGCTTTGGGGCAGCGTGTTCACCCGGACCACCACCGCCACCCTTTTTGTCCTTGTCAGTTTTCTTCTTGTGCTTCCCGTCGCCCTTCCCATCTTTCGTCTTGTCATGTCCATGACCATCTCCACCTTCCTTATGGACTTTGTCAGGTGGAGTTAATTTACCCTCGAGCTTGCCGAGGATACCGAGCGCTGCAGATGCCCCAGTGAGGCTTGAACCTAGATCGTTGGAGACCACCGCAACTTGCGCATTTTTATAGATTTCTCCAGCAATCTTGGTGATGGTTCCTAACTCTGCTGCTCGCCGACCACCCTTGGTGTTCATGACCCGTTTTGCCGATGCCTCTTCCGCATCGACTTCAGCCATAAGCTGGGCCCTGTTTCCTTTCGCAATGTATTCCAGACGTTCAAGCTCGACTTCATTTTTCGCCTTGCCTTCGGAGTGGATAACGTTTGCGGCTCCCACTCCTTCTCCCATCTTGCGGAGACTAAGGTTGAGGGCGTGTCCTTTGTCGAAGCTCGTGACGGACACGTCGAGAAGTGTCAGGATACGCATCGCTTTGACAATGCCACCCGAGGTGTTGTCGATCGTTTTCTGAACCTCTTCCTTGAGACGTAAGTTGAGTAGCAGTTGATTCATCATGATTGCCCGCAGGGTCTTAAGCGGACACTCAATGTTGAGTCTCGTCTCAATGACACCCCTCATCTGCGTGTAGAATTTTTTGATACTTCCAAATGCAGAGAGAAATGCGAGCACTTCTCCCTCTTTAATGATAAAGCGCATTTGGACTTCTGGTTCTGTGGTCATGGATACTTCAAGCGGGTCTCTTGTATCCAGTATCCCCAAGTGTGTTGTCCGAATCGGCATTTCTTTGCCAGCGGCGACCACATTTGCCTTCTTATGATCGAAGGAGACCTTGGCTGGATCGGGAAAAATCAGGGACACGATTGACTTGGGGACCTTCCGAAAAGAAAGGATTCCCCAGAGTCCGAGATATTTTCCAGGGCCGATCTCAAAGAATGGCCAGCCGAACAAAAGTACTCCTGCTCGCTCTGTGATGTCTACATCACCGAGGCTTACAAAAATGAAGCAGGCCTGTGCGATGAGTGCCGACTTTTCGTACCATTCTCCAAGCGGATGGAGATAGTGCCAGTTGAGCCACAAGAGCCCAGCGTTCGCTGCGAGCGAAACAATCCAAAGGATGAAAACCATCTTACACCTCGTCTTTCTGGCTCTGTGGCCAATGTGAAGTTCGAAGGAAAGCTTACTAAAACAATGTCAGGGAACAATCCCTGGCCGGACATTACCATATTTGATGGGGAAAGTCAATGATAAATAAATTGAGGACTTGTCGGCTACGCCCGGTACTTTTCGATTTTGTTGAAGCCGGGGGAGAGAATCTTTCTCCTTACAGGAGCAGTACCCCGATTGGATTTTTTCTTCGCTTAGTAAAGCTAGAAAAAATGCTCAATCGGGCTTCAAGTCCTCTCCCGTAAGTGCCCTTTGGCACTTACTCCTGTGCCAAAATGAAAAAACCAGCACAAGCTGGTTTTTTCATTTTGTGCCGGGGAGAGGACTTGAACCTCCATGGATTACTCCGCTTGCTCCTAAGGCAAGTGCGTCTGCCAATTTCGCCACCCCGGCATTGTTTATTGAGGCACCTGGGGTATCGGTCGTTACACGACCAGTATCCCCGATGGAGATTTTTTACGTTCGATTACGAACTTAAAAATCTGCTCATCGGGGCTTCGATCCCTTCCCGCAAAGCGCCCCGCGCTTTGCTTGGGTGCCTGAAAATTTCTTCAAAATTTTCTGTGCACCCAGAAGGGATCGAACCTTCGACCTTATCCTTAAGAGGGATCTGCTCTACCAGCTGAGCTATGGGTGCATAATGCCTAAAAACTTAAACTGCTTTAAGTTTTTGTGGACTTGTGCAAGCCGGAACCATATTTTTCTAAGAAGAAAAATAGGTGAGGCGGGGTCGAGGAATTTTGTTTGCGACGGCAGACAAAATATCCGTGACCATACACAATCCTGGAAACTCAAAAACAATAACAGAAAAAAAGCGTTCTGACAATTGTGGTGCCCAGGGCCGGACTCGAACCGGCATGCCTTTTAAGGGGCCGAGGATTTTAAGTCCTCTGCGTCTACCAATTTCGCCACCCGGGCAATTATACAAGGGCCACGAGGCTGGGAATTGGCGACCACGTCGCCAGGTGGTTTTCGGTTTTCTTAAAGCAAAGCTTTTCGAAAACATCGAAAACCCTTTCAATTCCGCCACACTCGCGCGCAGGCGCGAGTTCGTGTCCGGAGGCCACGGGCGGAATTGAACCGCCGCATAGAGATTTTGCAGATCTCTGCCTTACCACTTGGCTACGTGGCCATTACTTTCTTCAAATAATGACCCGTTTAGTGTAGCATTTTTTAGATTTTTTGCGACAGAGAATCTATTTTTTGGCGATTCTTTTCACCTTCATCGATTGCAAAGTCGAATAAGGGCATTCGGCCGAGGGAAGTTTTTTCCCGCATATATTCTTGAAACTCTTTTCGTTTTCGCTTTGCAAAAAGGAGCGCCGTTTCTTCTTTTTCTGTTGGGAAGGCGGTGAAGAAGATAGTCGCTTGTTTTCCATCTATTGAGAGCACTACCTTTGTGACAGTGAGAAGGGAAGCACGAGTGGACTCTTGCGCAAGAAATTGTGCTGCCGCTTCTTTGATAATTGCTATGATTTTTTCGTCTCGAAATTCAGCCATATTTGCTTATTTTTCTACCACGTCAAAACATTCAACTCGATCTCCCGGAGCGATCTCAATTTTCGCCTCAATATCAGCGCCGAATTCATATCCTTCTCGGATTTCTGTCGCCTTGGCTTTCTGTTGCTGAAGTTCTTTGATTCGCCCTCGGCCGATCTCAACATCTCGGCGAAGAATTTTTACCTCTTTTCCAGTTTTAATTTCACCCGTTTCTACTTTTCCTCCAACGATTTGTCGGTCTTTGTTTCGGCTGAAAGTTTTCATAATTTTCGCTCGGCCAGTCGCTTCTTCCGTCATTACTTTCGGTGTCCGTGTTTTTACGGTTTCTTCGAGATATTCGACGAGTTTGTAAATAATGTCGAACATCTGCATCTGTACTCCCAGTCTCTCTCGAAGGCTCTCCGCTTGAGAATCAATCTTCACGCTGAAGCCAATGAGAATTGACCCCACACTTCCGTTTGCAACTTTCACATCGCTCTCGGAAATGGTACCGATTCCGCATTGAATAATTTTTAATTTCACTTTCTCTTGTGGGATTTTGGCGATTTCACTTTGAATAGCTTCAAGACTTCCCGACACGTCTGCTTTTACGACGAGGGGAATTTCTAATCTATCAGTAGCTTCTTCTTTTTTCTCCGGAGTCGCATCTGCTTTTTCTTTGAATGTTAAAGCCAAACTTTCCGCTTCTTTTTTATTTTCTACGGTTTTGAAAAGCTCTCCAATTTGAGGCATCTCACTCCAGCCGATAATTTTTACAGGGGAGGGAGCCATTGCTTCCGTAATTTTCACACCGGCAAAATTTTCCATGATTCGCACAGGCGCTGTGCTTTTGCCAGAGACGACGAACGAACCGGATTTTAATGTGCCATCGGTAAGGATGAGCGTTGCAGAGATTCCTTTTTTCGGATCAAGATTGCTTTCGAGCACAACCCCTTCTGCTGGCTTTGAAGTGTCAGTCTTCAATTCTTCCATTTCGGATACGAGGAGCATCATGTCCAAAAGCTCCGGAACACCTTCTCCAGTCTTTGCGGAAATAGCAACGCAGGGGATAGAACCGCCGTAACCTTCGACATAGATTTCATTCGTAGCCATGCTCTGCTTTGCCATCTCTATATTTGCATTTGGCTTGTCGATTTTTGTAATCGCGACAATAAAAGGAATTTCTTCAGCTTGAATTGTTTTGAGCGCTTCAATAGTTTGCGCTTTCACTCCGTCTTCTGCAGAGACGACAAGCACAGCGATATCTGCCACGCGCACTCCGCGAGAACGGATGCCGGTGAAAGCCGCGTGTCCCGGTGTGTCGAGGAAAGTAATTTTACTTTCTTTACCGTCGGCAGTTTTATGGACTACTTCATACGCACCGACATGCTGGGTGATTCCACCAGCTTCTTTATCTACGATATTTGATTTACGAATGTAATCGAGGAGAGTTGATTTGCCGTGGTCAATATGACCCATTATTGCAATAACAGGCGGGCGAACTATGGTGTTGTTCTTTTCGGGCTTCATGGCAGGTATTTAAGTGTTTTTTCGTCATCGCGATAGCGTTCACGTATAGGAGGGAATTATACAGAAAATTGGGAAAATTGACAGCTTCTTGCTATATTGTGCGGCAATGGTTAAAAAGCGCATATATCTTGATTACGCTTCAACAACTCCCTTAGACAAGGAGGTTTTGAGGGCTATGGAGCCG
The DNA here is from genome assembly GCA_028711065.1 of Minisyncoccota bacterium. Taxonomy (GTDB): domain Bacteria; phylum Patescibacteriota; class Minisyncoccia; order Phycocordibacterales; family JAQTLZ01; genus JAQTLZ01. The sequence continues at coordinate 15,796 of JAQTSY010000003.1, read as the reverse complement.
TTTCTCTCCGAGAATTTTGAAAATCCTTCGTCTCTCTACGTTGAAGGAGTTTCTGCAAAAAAGGCTGTGATGGGGGCAAGGAAAATTATTGGGAATGAGCTTGGTGTGCGGGCGGAAGAAATTATTTTCACATCTTCTGGAACTGAAGCAAATAATACGGCATTGCTCGGAGTTTTCCGCTCCGCAAAAAAGAAAATTGCTAAACCACATGTCATTACGACAGTAATCGAGCATCCTTCGGTTCTCGAAGTCTGTAAACAAATCGAGCGCGAAGGGGGAGAGGTGACTTATGTTTCAGTTAGAGAAAATGGAATTGTCGAGGCGAAGGAAATAAAAAAAGCTCTGAAGAAAAATACTGTCCTTGTAACAATTATGTACGCGAATAATGAAATTGGTACAATTCAACCGATTTCGGAAATTGCTCGGGTCATCCGGCAGTTTTCAAAAGATTCTGGAGTAAAAATTGCTTTTCACACTGATGCATCACAAGCGGCGAATTATTTACCACTTAAAGTGGATTCTCTTGGTATCTCAATGATGACGCTCGATGGCTCAAAAATCTATGGGCCAAAAGGAGTTGGGGTTTTGTATAAGAAAAAAGAAATTTCAATTGAACCGATTCTTTTTGGCGGGGGGCAGGAAGGCGGGATTCGATCGGGAACTGAAAATGTTCCGGGAATTGTAGGGATGGGGAAAGCGGTGGAGATCTGCGGGAAAATTCGCCTAAGCGAATTTTCCCGCCTCACGGGTTTACGAGATTATTTAATTTCGGGGATTTTGAAGAAATTCCCCAAAGCCTCGCTTAATGGCGATCTGGAAAAACGTCTGTCGAACAACGTAAATATTTGTTTTCAAAATCTTGATGCAGAATTTGCCGTCATCAAACTCGATGAGGCGGGAATTGCTTGCGCATCGGCAAGTGCCTGCAACAATCTCTCCGAAAATCCTTCTTCGTATGTTATCGGCGCATTGCCGGAGAAAGAACGATGCAAGAGCTCGTCATTACGATTTACTCTAGGAAGAGGCACAACAAAAGCAGAACTTGATAAAGTTCTTAAAATTCTTCCAAAAGCTTTAAATTGAAATTTCAAAGAAAACTGCTATCATTAGGATAAATGGAAGAACTGACCAAATCCCAAATTATTCTCCTCACCCTTCTCGTGAGTTTTATTACCTCGATCGCGACTGGTATCGTGACAGTTTCACTTCTTGACCAGGCTCCGCCCGGTGTCACCCAGACAATTAACAAAGTCATACAGACAACAGTTGAAAAAGTCGTGCCGGGTGAACCGACAATTATAACGAAAGAAGTCCCCGTTACGGATGAAGATCTGATCGTCTCAGCCGTGAACCGGAATTCAAAAAGTCTTGTACAGATAAAGGATGCAGATATACAGAGCTTTTCACAGCTTGGAATTGTCGTTTCAAAAGAGGGCATTATTCTCTCCGACAGCGTAGCTTTTGATCCGAACAGAAAATTAAGCGCGGTTTTTTCTGATGGAAAATCCTATCCAATCCTTGCGATGCAGACGACAGGGAAGTCCGTATCAATATTTAAAACCGCAGGAGATAACGTCAAAGACAAATATGTTTTCACTCCGGCAAAACTTTCTAATTCAGACACTATTCGTCTTGGACAAACGGTCATATCTTTAGGAGCGGGAGAGGCGGGAAATGTTGTCGGCGTTGGAGTGATTTCTGGCGTTTCCATGATGAATAATCCTGACGCAGAAAAAGCAAAAACAGTGCCCCAGATTCCTTCTCTTATAAAAACAAATTTGAATGCAGCAGATTCTGCTTCTGGCTACTATCTTTTGAACCTCTCCGGAGAAATCATCGGTATTCACCTCTTGGGCGACGGCACCTCCTCGAGAAGCAGCTACACTCCGATAAATTTGATAAAGTCGGAAATTCCTCCCTCCTCGAACTAATTTCTCTTAGTTTGCTGAGGAAAAACGGCTAAATTTGATTTGCACCCCTTTGCACACTATAATACGTAAGATAGGTATGGCATATACGGCATAATGTATGTAAATATTCAGTTCTTCCTAAGATCTATAAGCTAATTAAGCTAAACAAATGCCCCCATTCAATCATTTCACAACCAAAGCAAAGGAGGCGATCAGGAGAGCTCACGAGCTTGCTATTGAGCGCGGTCAAAACCACGTAAATCCTCTCCATCTTCTCACCGCTCTTCTCCTCCAGGAAGAGAGTATGGTCGCGTCTATTCTCGACAAACTTGAAGTAGACACACTTCTTCTTTCCGACTCTCTTATTGAAGCGATCGAAGGCCCGGAATCTGGAGCTGTTGTTGCTCCGTCGTACCAGATCTATTTGACCCCCGAACTTGCTGAAGCGATCGAAAAATCTTCAAAAATTGCAGCAGGACTTAAAGATGAATTCGTTTCTACAGAACACCTCTTCATCGCTATCCTTGAAGTTCCGGGAAGCGCTCGAGAAATTCTTTCCCGTTTTCGAATCGACAAAGAAGGCGTACTACGCGTGCTCGAAGAACTTCGAAGCGCAAAAATTACCGATGTCAATCAGCCGAAGAAATTCAAATCACTTTCAAAATATACAAGGAGCCTGACAAAACTTGCGAGGGAAAATAAATTGGATCCTGTGATTGGCCGTGATGCAGAAATCTCCCGTATTATCCAAATTCTGTCACGCCGAACCAAAAATAACCCGATGCTTATCGGTGAAGCCGGAGTTGGAAAGACGGCTATTGCGGAAGGACTTGCGAGTCGAATGGCGCTTGGAGATGTTCCAGAGTCTTTGAAAGATAAAGAGCTCGTCTCGCTTGACCTCGGTTCTCTCATTGCCGGCACAAAGTACCGCGGAGAATTCGAAGAGCGTCTCAAAAATATTATTAAAGAAGTGGAGCGTTCTGAAGGCAGAATTATTCTGTTCATTGATGAAATTCATACTATTGTCGGTGCCGGTGCGGCAGAAGGCTCGATGGATGCATCGAATATGCTAAAACCTGCGCTGGCTCGAGGAGAGCTTCGAGCAATCGGCGCAACGACGCTCAAAGAATATTCTCGTCATATCGAAAAAGATCCCGCACTTACAAGACGCTTTCAGCCGGTGCACGTAAGCGAACCTTCAATTGAAGATGCCATTGCAATTCTTCGGGGACTCAAAGAAAAATACGAACTTTTCCACGGCGTTCGAATTACCGATGACGCAATTATTGCTGCGGTAAATCTTTCAAGCCGATATATTAGCGACAGATTTTTGCCTGATAAAGCGGTAGACCTTATTGATGAGGCAGCATCTTCGCTCAAAATTTCTCTTGAAGATATGCCCCCAGTTCTCGAGGAAACTCACCGAAAAGTGATGCGTCTTGAAATTGAAAAAGAAGCTCTGAAAAAAGAGGCAGAAACATCGAAGATCGCAAAATCTCGCGTCGCCAAAATTCAAAAAGAAATTGCTGATCTGAAAGAAAAGACTGCGGAGATCGAACTTAAATGGAAAAACGAGAAAGAAACTATCTCCGAGATCAAGACAATTAAGAAAGAACTTGAGAGCCTTCGTATGGAAGGGGAGAGTGCAGAAGCGCATTCTGATCTTTCAAAAGCAGCGGAAATCCGTTATGGCAAAATTCCTGAATTTGAAAAAGAACTTGAGGTGAAAGTGAAGAGGCTCAAGAAATTGCAAAGTTCACGCCGTATTCTCAAAGAAGAAATTATCGAAAATGATATAGCCGGCATTGTTTCGAAATGGACGGGAATTCCTGTGACCCGAATGCTTGAAGAAGAAGCCGGCAAGCTCGCTCGTATGGAGGAGGAGCTCAAATCTAGAATAAAGGGACAAGATGAGGCGGTGCGAAAGATTTCCGACGCAGTGAAGCGTTCTCGTGTTGGAGTTGCAGATCCGAATCGTCCGATCGGTTCATTTATTTTCCTCGGTCCTACTGGAGTCGGAAAGACAGAGCTTACGAAATCGCTTGCGAAATTTATGTTTGATGACGAGAAAGCGCTCATTCGCGTTGATATGTCTGAATTTATGGAGAAACATTCTGTCTCAAAGATCATTGGTTCGCCTCCAGGATATGTAGGACATGAAGAGGGGGGTGGTGTTACTGAAATGGTTCGACACCGACCGTATTCGATACTCCTTTTCGATGAAATTGAGAAAGCGCACCCTGAAGTGTTCAATATTCTTCTTCAGGTGCTTGATAACGGAAGACTTACCGATGCAAAGGGCCGCGTGGTGAATTTCAAGAATACGATTATCGTATTAACTTCGAATATCGGCGCAAATTACATCGATAAAATGCAGAAGATCGGGTTTAGTTCTGGAAACGCAAAGAGCGATTATCAGGAGATTAAATCAAAAGTGCAGGGAGCTTTGAAAGATCATTTCCGACCAGAATTTTTGAATCGTCTCGATGATATTATTGTCTTCGATATCTTGAGCGAAGAAGCTATCAAAGAAATCGTGGATATTCAGATCGGAGTTGTGAAAGACAGGCTTGTTGCAAAGGAGATCAAGCTTGATGTCGGAGAAGATGTGCTCAAATACTTGGCGAAAGAAGGTTACAATCCGCAATATGGTGCAAGGCCTTTGAAGAGGCTTATTCAGGACAAGCTTATGACACCCGTTGCGAACCTTATGATTTCCCGAGGGGTTATGAAAGGCGGAGAAGTGTATGTTGGAATGAAAGCAAAAGAATTTATTTTTGAAGTGAAAAAAGTTGGGCGTCGCGAAAAGAAAAGCGTTGTCTCTGATATTCAGGTTTCTAAGGGTGAGGGGGTGAAGTAGGTTCTATTGGGGGTTGGAATCTCGAAGCTTACAGCTTCAGTATCCTGTTTGGATTTTTTATTTGTGGTCAGGAATAATTATTTTGTCGTCACGAAATAATTTTCACGACCCTGACTCGTCTCTTTTTTCTGCTGAAAAAATATGACTCCGTCTCGCTCATGTATGAAAAAATCTGGAGCAGTCCAGATTTTTTTCTCATGTGCGCCGGGTTGGACTCGAACCAACGATGACCAAAGGTCGGGAGATTTACAGTCTCCTGTAATAGCCGCTATACGACCGGCGCATATAATTACTCTACAAAGGTAACAGAAAATTCTTGAAAAAACAATGACAAAAAACTTCCGCAAGAGCGGAAGTTTTTTGTTTCTAGAGTCCCACTGGAGGCATTGTTTTTGGAATATCAGGTGGAATTTGCGGAGGTACCGGAGGTGGTGGAGGGGTCGGCATTGGTATTGGAGCTGGCGGGGTCGGCATGACGGGTGTTACTGGTGCGGGTCTTGGAATGGTGGGAGCAACTGAAGGCATTACGGTAATCGGAGGCGGAACGGGTGCTGCGTATGCTGGTTTTGGTGCGGGAGGCGGTGTAGGAGCTACTGGCATGGTCTGCACGGGTGGACGGGTTATCACAGGAGGTGTGACGATTGGCGCAGTGTAGGTGGGTCGTGGAGGAGTGGGAGGAGTCTGCAGAGACGCTGGCATAGGGGGCGGCATTGATGATGGGGGTGTGAAGTTTGGTCGTAGCATCATGGGCGGCATCATCTGAGGAGGAGTTTGTGGAAGTTTCTTTTTTCTCGACACTTTTGCAATAAGGATAAGCAGGAGAAGCAGTATGAGGAGTCCAATTCCTATCAAAACATACAGCAACGTAGTGTTGTCGAGGAGTGAGGTGCTGAACAATGAAAAGAAATCTCCATTTTGCGGAAGCGGGGAAGGGTTTATTTGATCTCCATTTCCAGCGGTGCTTACTGGAGTCACTGCGACTACGGCTTCGACTGTTGGAGAAGGTTCCACCACTTCGATCTGAAAGACCGTGCTTTTATCCATCGAATAATAAGCATTTGAATAGTAGTCTTGGAGCGGTCCTACCAAAAGATAAATGAACCCGGTGCTCGTTGGGGTATAAGAAATGACATTTTTTGCATTAGCTTCAACGCTGTATGTTTTGCCAAGGTCAGTTCTGTCTTTATCTTGAATTTTAAGTCCTGCGTTTATCTGCTTGCTCGGAATAAATGTCTTTGTGTTTTCATCGTATCCGATTGCTTTGTCTGAAGTAATAAGCGTGATTGTAACAGGAAGACTTTGTGTAACGGAGATCTTAAAATAATCATAGTCGCCGTTTTTCTGGTTATGATCGAGATGATACGAGCCGGGATCTATCGAAATTGCGCTGTCGTAATTATTTCCCCCTCTAATTGCGGTTATGGTCGCAAGAGGAGTTGTTGTAGCAATCGAGTCAGTGCTGGTGCTTTCTGCGTGCACAAGAGAAACTGCGCTAAAGAGACTCAAAATTATTGCAAAGAGAAATATCTTTTTCATGAATACTCGATTACTTGCTAATGAATATAGTATACAACGAAAGATATTTTCTATTTTAAAAGTTTTACACACCCATGGAGGCGCGGCACTCCTGTTGTGAAGAGCTGAAAAACTTGCTACTTTGTAGGCTATGATCGCTAAAAATGAACGAATGGGGCTTCGAACGTGGATCGAGGTGGATACTCGCGCGATCGCGCATAATTACGAAATTTTCAGAAAGATCATTCCAAAATCGTGCAAGTTGATGGCGGTTGTGAAATCGAATGCCTATGGCCATAGTCTCGTCGATTTTTCAAAAGAGATTTCAAAACTTGGCGCAGATTGGATCGGCGTTGATTCTGTCGTTGAAGGATTTGCTTTGCGAAGAGAAGGAATTACGCTTCCGATTTTAGTTCTTGGCTACACTTTGCCAGAACTTGTTCATGAAGCATCGGAGAAAAACATTTCTCTCACCGTTTCAGATCTGTCATTTTTTGAAAACCTGCCGAAAGAAATAGCATCGCAAAAAATAAATATACATATTGAAGTCGATACGGGAATGCATCGGCAAGGTTTTCTTTCTGAACATAAGGAGACATTATTTTCAGCAATCGAGAAGTACAAAGATTTCGTAAAAGTGGAGGGGTTGTATACGCATTTTGCAGAGGCGAAAAATCCATCTTCGCTTGAATATACGAAAAGCCAGATCAGCCAGTTTTTGGAGTGGAAGAAAAGCTTTGAAAGTAAGGGTTTTTCACTCATTACGCATGCGGGCGCCACAGCGGGTACCCTTCTCTACCCAGAAGCGGATTTTGATATGGTTCGCGTTGCCTCTGGGCTGTTTGGACTTTGGCCATCTCACAAATTACGAGAAGCTTTTGAAGAAAAAATACATCTTACCCCCATACTTTCTTGGAGAACGCTTATTTCAGAAGTAAAAGAAATTGAAGCGGGTGAGTCTGTGGGCTATGAACGAACATACAAGCTTTCTTCGCGAGCGAAGATTGCAATTTGTCCAGTCGGATATTGGCAAGGACTTCCGCGTTCCTTGTCTAATAACGCTGAAGTGCTTTTGAATGGAAAGCGAGCGAAAATCATAGGACTTGTTTCGATGGATATGATCATTCTTGATTGCACCGATATTCCCGACGTCAAAGTCGGCGATGTCGTAACGCTTATAGGATATGATGGAGATGAAACTGTTGATGTTTATGAACTCGCCGAGCATGCGGATACGGGACATAACGAAATAATCACCCGGATTAATCCTCTGATTAAACGGATTTATTTTTAGAAGCGAAAAAAAGAAAAATGACGAAAAAATCGGCCCCGAAAGGCCGATTTTTTCGTCAGACCAAGTTGTGGATAACTCTGTTGGTAAGTGGGGGAGAGTGGTATAAAATAGAGCCTAGGTGGGAAAGAGTGGTAAATAATAATTTTTTACTCTATACTATGAACTATGCTCATCGGGGAATACACTCACACAATCGACGACAAAAACCGGCTCTCGCTTCCGGTAAAGTTTCGAAAAGAAATGGGAAAGAAAGTGGTGCTCACGCCGGGGCTCGACAATTGTTTGTTCGTATTTGCCCAAAAGGAATGGGAAAAGATTTCGGGGAAGCTTTCGCAATCGTCACTCTTGTCGGCCGACAACCGAAGCTTCAACCGGTTTATGTTCGCAGGTGCGGCAGAAGCGGAAGTTGATTCGATCGGACGTATTTTGGTTCCAGATTTTCTTCGCGAGCGATCGCATTTGAAAGACGAGGTGGTCATCATCGGAGTAGAGAATCGGGCGGAAATTTGGAACGAGAAAGCGTGGGGTGAATACAAAAAAGTTGTCGAAAAACAGGCTGACACATTGGCAGAAAAGCTAGGACAGGTGGGAATCCTATGACGCACACGAGTGTTCTTTTACAGGAATCAATAGATGGATTGGCGATCACAGTGGGTGATGTTTTCCTTGATTGCACCATAAACGGCGGTGGCCACAGCGAAGAGGTAGCTAAGCGATTCGGACAAGCTGTGCAAATCATCGGAATTGATATGGACGAAAGTGCGCTCCAAAGGGCTGAAAAACGGCTTTTGGTACAGAAAGCAAAGTTTCTCCTTGCGCAAGATAACTTCCGAAATGCCGACAAAGTGCTTGAAAAATTCGGCATACAACAGGCGAACAAGATTTTGTACGACTTGGGACTTTCTTCCAATCAGTTCGAAGATTCGGGAAGGGGATTTTCTTTTCAAAAAGACGAGCCGCTTCTCATGACTTTCAAAGAGAAGCCGACTGAAAGCGATTTGACGGTAAAAGAAATTTTAAACAACTGGGATGAAGAAAATATTGCTGATGTGATTTATGGATATGGAGGAGAAACATTTTCACGACGGATCGCAAAGGGAATTGTGGAAGCGAGAGCCGTGAAGCCTATCGAAACAACGGGGGAACTCGTAGAGATAATCAAAAATGCAACACCGGCGCCCTACCACAGAAGAAAAATCCATTTCGCAACAAAAACATTTCAGGCACTGCGTATTACTGCAAACGATGAAATTCGAGCGCTCAAAGAAGGATTGGAAAAAGGCTACAGTATCCTTGCTCCGAAAGGCAGAATGGCAGTCATTTCATTCCACAGTATCGAAGACAGAATTGTAAAACAATTTTTTAAATCAAAAGAAAAGGCAGAAGAAGCAATTTTAATTACGAAAAAACCAATCGTGCCGAGCCGTGAAGAAGTAGTGAAAAACCCGCGTTCAAGAAGTTCGAAACTGCGTATTTTAGAAAAAAGATGATAAGCAGAACAGAAAAATTCAACCACTATCAAAAACTCCTTTTTGCGAGCGCTCTTTTGCTTTTGGTAGGTTTTGTCTGTTCATATGTATATTTTCTCAATGACACTATTCATAATGTGGTAGAAAGACAAAAGGCAGAGACACGTATCGCTTCAATTCGAGGCGCAGTGGGAGAGCTTGAATCTCGCTATATCGTCCTTAAGGACTCAATTACCCTCGATCTCGCATCATCGCTTGGGTTTCAGACGGTTCAAAATCCTGTCTTTATTTCTCGTACAGCGCTTTCGAAAGCACTCTCCGTCAACTCGGTTGAGTAATTCGAGAGAGCATGAAGATCCACTCTTTATCTAGAATACGTATCATTTCTATCGCACTCTTTCTGTTCGCGGTACTCATTGTTGCAAAATTGTATCTTGTCCAGGTCGTAGATGGCCATCTCTATACTGACAAAGCCGATCGTCAGTATGTAAAACCGAACGAAAACCTTTTTGACAGAGGTTCTATTTTTTTTCAAACTCGAAGCGGAGATTTGGTGAGTGCGGCAACCTTGAAGACTGGCTATCTTGTTTCGTTGAGTCCTAAATTGGTGACAGATCCCGAAACCACGTTCGAAAAGATGGACAGCGTGATTCCGCTCGAAAAAGAATCTTTTCTTGAGAAAGCGGGCAAGAAAGCCGATCCTTACGAGGAGGTGGCTAGAAAAGTTTCTGAAGCAGATGCCACTAAAATCGAGAGTCTCAAACTTCCGGGAGTTTCTGTGTACAAAGAAAAATGGAGGTACTACCCTGGAATGACTATGGCCGCGAATGTGCTCGGCTTCGTCGGTTCCGATGGGAAATCTGTTGCCGGTCAATATGGCCTCGAAAAATATTATGAAGCGGAGCTGAATCGAAACGACACGAAGTTAAATGTCAATTTTTTCGCTGAAATATTTTCTGATGTAAGCAAAACGCTTGTCGACGACAAACAGGCAGAAGGGGACATTGTCTCCACAATAGAACCGTCAGTTCAGCTTTTTCTTGAAAAACAGTTAAAATCGCTTCAGGCTGAATGGAATCCGGATACTTCTGGTGCGATTATTATTGATCCGAAAACAGGCGAGATTTATGCCATGGCCGCGCTCCCGACATTTGACCCAAACAATTTTAATCTTGAAAAAAATCCGCGCGTCTTTACCAACCCGCTTGTTGATAGCGTCTATGAAATGGGTTCGATTATTAAGCCACTGACTATGGCGGCGGGAATTGATTCGGGTACCGTCACCCCCACAACAACCTATGATGACAAAGGATTTCTCGAACTGAATGGTTCAAAAATTTCGAACTTCGATTTTCGAGGCCGAGGCGTTGTTCCTATGCAAGAGGTACTCAATCAATCTTTGAATACCGGCGCGGCGACTGTCGCGCTTCGGATGGGAAAGGATCTCTTCTCGAAATATATGCTGAATTACGGTTTGGGCGAGGAGACAGGAATTGATCTTCCCAATGAAGCTGCTGGGCTTGTCGAGAACTTAAAAAGTCCTCGAGATATCGAGCATGCAACGGCAGCGTATGGGCAGGGAATTGCGCTCACACCTATCGCAACTGTCCGAGCGCTTTCGTCTCTTGGGAATGGCGGTACACTTCCCGATCCACATGTGGTAAAAACTTTGAAATATAACGTAGGTCTTTCAAAAGATCTTTTCACTGGCGGAGGGGAGAAACAAGTCTTAAAGAAAGAAACGTCTGAAACAATTACAAAAATGCTCGTCGAAGTGGTAGACAAAGCACTTCGTCATGGAACGGTGAAGCTCAAAAATTGGAGCGTAGCGGCGAAAACCGGTACGGCCCAGATGGCAAATCCTGCGGGAAAAGGATATTACGCGGACAGATATCTCCACTCGTTTTTCGGCTATTTCCCGGCGTATAATCCAAAGTTTTTGGTTTTTATGTATATGGTGTACCCGAAAGGAGCGAATTATGCGTCAGAGACCCTCACAACTTCTTTCTTCGACATTACAAAATTTTTGATAAATTATTATGAGATACCGCCGGATAGATAGATTTGAACTGTGACCCTACCGGGAGTCGAACCCGGATTTAAGCCTTGAGAAGGCTCTGTCCTAACCATTAGACGATAGGGCCAATTTTTTACTATAAAAACCAAAGGCGAACGAGTAGCATACTAACATTTTTCGCCTATTTGGCAAAAAACGCCATAAATTTCATCGGGTCAATTGAGATGTCGTTGATACGGATTGTGATGTGAAGATGCGGGCTTTCTGCGTAGCCTGTTTGGCCGGAGAGGGCGATTGTCTGTCCGATGTTTACTTTTTCTCCCACGTTCACATTTATTTTTGAGAGGTGCATATAAATACTCATAAGACCAAGGCCGTGATCAATGACGACGGTGTTTCCGTAAATTTGATATAACCTTGCGATTCTCACAATTCCTGTATTCATTGCGAAGACGGGAGTGCCTTCGTCTGCATGGAAATCCGTGCCCTTGTGATTGATCGCTTCGCCAACTGTTTGTCTCACATATCCATAAGGATCAGTGACAGTTATCTTGCCTGCGAGTGGAAAGCGAAACGGTGCTGTCCAAAGTGCTGTGCTTGCCGTTTTAATACCGAGAAGCGTCTTGCTTTCCTGCGCCATTGTGCTGATAACATTCGTCACCGCTTCTTCGGTGTTGCCACCAAGTTTTTCTGGAATGCCAAGCGGCGCTTCAACTTTCGGCCGCATGCCGATGGTTATATTTTTTTCAAGTTCTTCGCCGTCGGCAAGTGTTGCAAGAAGTTTGTAAGTTCCCGGTTTCTTTGCAAGGTCAATTCCGATAAAGGCGCTCGGTTCTGATTTGTATGAAAAAATTCCTAAAGATTTTCCATCGAAAGAAATATTTTTAATTTCCGGCAAGTCGGCAGTTTTTATTTGCACTAGGATTGGTTCTCCTTGGATAATTTTGGTTGGCGTGATTGAAATAGCGGGGGCAGGAGTCGGGGTTGGTGTCGGAGTTGAAACAGGAGAAGGTGAATCAGTAGATTCAGGGCTTGGTCCAGAACTATAAGTAGCGGTGGGAGATAGTGTGGGTGCAATAACGGGGGTAACGGAGGCGGAATTTTTTTCCAGGAGGAAAAAAATTCCGCCAAGAACCACAACTGCCACAAACATCTTAAATACGAAGCTCATTTGGGTAGTATAACAGTTTGTTTGACAAAAATGATGGGTAGGAATAAACTGGATTTATGAATATGTTAGCTGACAAATTCTTTAACTTCTTCTATTTTAGCCGTTAAACGGGAGATTTTGTTGCTATTTAAAACTTACACCTAGCAAAGAAAAACTCCCGCAAAACGGGAGTTTTTCTCATCTGGAAATTGGGCGTTTACGTAAAAAACAAGTTCTCAATTTCCAGGTCAGAAGATTTGGATTCATGCCCGTGCGGGTTTTGGATGCCCACTTCGGGCAGAATGAGTTCTTCATACTTTTGGGGAAGGGAGGCTGTATGCACCAGTTACCAACATTTCCAGCGTGCGACGCTGTGAGGTGGAATGATCTGGCAAAACGCCAAGCGCTGTTGTCTCCTAGAGTTAAGGCCGTTGTCTCTTACGCTCTTGGGCCAACAGGCACTAACATGGAGCAGGTCGCGCGGCTCTGGCATGCTCACATGAGTATCGAACACAAAGCGGTTATCGAGCTTTGCGATTTGCCAGAAACGGCGGTCAAAAAGGCAATCGCAATGCAGGAGGACGGAGTTCTCGCAGTGTTCTGGACGTGCGCCGTGTTTGCTCGGTTGCACAAGGTTTTTTTCGGGAACCCCGCAACGCTGCCACTTTTCTTCGTACAGCAAATGGTTCTCGACGAAATGCAGCTTGCTGTGCGTAATCTGAAGTATCTCTCCCTGATTGTGGAGCAGGGGGGTACTCAAGGCGCACTTTCGGGGGTTAAGATTGCTACCCATGTCTCTCCAGCTCCGCTCCTCGATACACTTGTCGCTAATGGGGCGACACTTATTGATGCGAAGAGCAATGCACAAGCGGCCGAGATGTGCGCAGTTGGCGAAGTGGAAGCTTGCATGACGACCGAGTCGGCTCGCAAGCTTCACCGTTTGACCATGGTGCACGTGTTCGGCTCCCCGCCGATGCTTTTCTTTGGTGGGATCACCGCATCGGGATTCAACCTTCTCAAAAGCACCCGGTGACCTTTTGCATGGAAGTGCGAACGTAACCAATTTGAGGCTCTCGTCGGATTCTAGAAGATCCAGACGAGAGCCCAAATTTATTTTTTCTTTTCATGGATTCAAAAAAATTACAATTTACACAAGCAATTATTGGTGCCAGGGGAAGTATGGGCCAGTTTTTGGTTGATACCCTTTCTCCCGTTTCTAAAATAATGAAAGTGAACCGTGATAGTTCCAAAGCAGATTGGAATAAGGCTTGGAAAGCGGATGTGATCTGGCTTTCCGTTCCTCGTTCGTCTTTGGATGAAATGCTTTCTGGCAAAAAATTTACCAAAAAACAACTTCTCATAGATCTCTGTTCTCTCAAAAGGGGATTGGGAAAGGTGATAGAGAAAACGGGCGCAATCCATCTTTCATTGCATCCGCTTCATGGGGCGAAGGTGCCCCTCATCGGCCAGCGTTGGGCGATTATTGAGACTTCTTCTCACGGAGAGAAAAACCCTCACGCGAAAGTTCTTATAGATTTTTTTAAAAAACAAGGCGTGGCGTTTTTATCGGCCAGTTCGGAAGATCAGCATGATTTTATGATGGGGATTACTTTGAGCATCCCAGAAGTTCTTACTATTATTTTAGAAAAAGTTATTGGCAATTATGCAAAAGATGCTGGAAAATCTTCTCCAACCCAAGAAGAACTTATGCGATGGGCGGTGCCAGCATCAAACGCCATTTTTGGAGCATACGCGCATACGATAAACAGCACTCCCGAGTGGCTTCGAAACGAAATTATCCGCGAAGCTCCGCACGACTTGCTTCAGTCCGTAAAAGAAGCCTGCAAAGAAATAGAGAATATTTCTCTCGAAAGCGTGGAGGAATCTATCGCCACTCAAGCAAAAAAGATCACTCAAATTGCTCCGGCAGAAAGAGACCGTATCCGAAGATGGATCAACCAGTGGTTTGTAGATTCGACCAAGACTTTTTTCAAATCCGCAAAAGAGACCCGAGTAAAGCCGAATTTGAATATCCAGTGGATGGAAGCAATAAAAAATATTTTTCCGGCAAAAAAGAAAATTCTTACCGTAGGAATACACGGCATTGACGGCTGCTTTACTCATGAAGCACTTTTGCGTTTCCTCGAGGAAAATGGAATTTCGGAGACGCGAGTCGAACCAAAGTTTTTGGTGACCGGGGAGAATGTATTGAAAGCAGTAGATTCTGGAAAGACCGATCTGGGGATTTTTGCTATCGCTAATTCTGGTTCCGGCGCGTATGTTTCCAGCATGGCACCTTTGGCCAAATACACATTCAAGATACAAGCAGTGATCGGAATGGAAATCATGCAATGCCTTTTGGCGCACAAATCAATAAAGGATGTCGAAGCTATAAAGCAGGTATTCGGTCATCCTCAGGCCGTGAGTCAATGCAAAAGAACTCTCGAGGAAAGTTATCCGAAATTGAAAGTCGTTTCAGGAAAAGATAGCGACGATACCGCTCTCTGTGCTAAAAGAATTTCGAAAGGGGATTTACCGAAGACCACAGCTACAATCGCTTCCCAAATTGCCGCAAAAAGGTACGGACTAAACATTGTCTCCTACAATATGCATCACGACCCATTCAACACGACAACATTTCTGCTTGTGTCGAGAAAATAGGAATGCGGATAGTTCTTTGCTGTTTTCCAATGAGACGAGTTGTGTGAATCTCTAAAGGATCTACACAACTCGTCTCATTGTGAGCGAGTTTTAAATCAGCGAATTAGACGGATACAAAAGGAGAGTTCAAATGGTTCAGGTGCGACAGTCGTGGCTTCGGCCTCGACCGAAGAATGTGTTCCATCAAGTTGACGATCAATGTGCACTCGCGAAAGCGAATGGTGTGACATTGTATCGATTTGATGTCGGCCTGCCTTCGGGGCCTGCATTTCTTTACGCTCGCAAAGCAGCTGCAAAAGCTGTGATGTCGAACAAAGAAGCGATGCACACGTACCAAAAGAATGGATCTCCTGGCGTTCCTGATTTCGCTAGGGATTTTGTTCTTTGTCATGTTCCATCCTTGGCGAAAAATCTCGACAAGGTAGATTTTGTTCCTGCGCCCGGATTGAAGTCGATGTTCGAACTCATTCCTCGCGCATGCGGGATTCCAGCGGAGCGCTCACGCGGGGTGCTCCATACCATGACGGATCCGGGGTATCCGCCGCCAGAAGATATGTGTGCAGATCTCGGTATCAAGAATCACTGCAGGCTCGTGACGAACATACGTAACGAATTCCTCTTTGATCCTAAGAGAACTGGCGCAAGGAAAGGGGACGTCATCATGATCAATTACCCGCATAATCCAAGCGGGCAAGTGATGAACAGAGCTTGGCTTCGCCGGCTCTGTGCGCATTGCGAGAAATACGGTATCCGGCTTTTCAATGATGCCGCTTACGTCTTTCTCGACCATACCGGAAAGCGTGTGACATTGGCGGAGATTGCGGTTGAATTTCCGAATTTGTCATGGGCTGAAGGATTTTCGGCTTCGAAGATCGGCAATTTTACCGGCTGGCGTATCGGCGCGATTGTCGGTTCCTCCG